>CAYHBQ010000001.1:0-716 GCA_964354995.1 Candidatus Woesearchaeota archaeon
CTTAAGAGTATTGCGGAATCTTGCCGTCATAAGTCCTATAACAAGATAAGCACCATGTAATCCACCCCATATAACAAATGTCCACGAGGCCCCATGCCAAAGCCCGCTTATAAGGAACACAATGAATAGGTTAAGATACCACCGCGGTACTGCGACCCGATTACCTCCAAGAGGAATATACACATAATCTCTAAACCACGACGAGAGCGAGATGTGCCACCGCTTCCAAAACTCTGCAATTGATTTGGCATAGTACGGTCGTCTGAAGTTTTCCATAAGTTTGATACCCATAATTCGAGCAGAGCCTATGGCAATATCGGTATATCCCGAAAAGTCGCAATAAATCTGGATGGCAAAAAAGAGCGTCGCTAGAATAAGGGGAGCACCTTGATAGGATGAAGGAGAAGCGTACACTGTATCAACCAAAATTGCAACGCGGTCTGCAATGACCACCTTTTTGAAAAATCCCCAGAGCATAAGTCTGAGCCCGCTCCACGTACGTTCGGCATCAAATGAATGTTTTTCTCTGAACTGGTGTAAGAGGTTCTGTGGTCGTTCAATAGGTCCCGCAACAAGCTGGGGAAAGAAAAGGACATACAATGAGAAAATACCAAAATGACGTTCAGCACGCTGATTGTTACGATACACTTCTATGGTGTAACTCATTGCCTGAAAGGTGTGAAATGAAAGTCCAATGGGCAACAAAATGGAAAGGT
>CAYHBQ010000001.1:726-46272 GCA_964354995.1 Candidatus Woesearchaeota archaeon
CTCAATGCCGAGGGGCTGCATCAAAAAAGAAAGATTTTCATTGAGGAAGTTGTAATATTTGAAAATCGCGAGTACTCCAACGTTCGAAAGAATACTCGCAACAAGAAAAAGTTTTCTCCGTTTTCCCGAGCTTTTTTCAATTAAAATTCCTGCAACATAATCTACACAGATGGTAAATCCCAGTATGAGGATATAAATCGGGACAAAAGACATATAGAAATAAGCACTTGCGATAAGAAGAAGGAACCAACGATATTTATGGGGGATCGAAAAGTAGAGGGTAAGCACTAGAATAAAGAAGACTGCGAACTGAATCGAGTTGAATATAAGATACCCTGAAAAAAGGGATTCCCATCCGACCATAATTCCTAGGGGCAGTTAGTCCCTTTTTAATACTTGCGAGTCGAGTAAATAACGTCTTAAACAAGATTTATATAAGCACAGGTTTCCTTAGCAGAAGATGGAAAACCTTTCTGTATCGTCAGAAGAACGGCTCATTGGAGCACGAAAAGAGAAAATCATTTCATTTGCAAAACGGAATGTTTCTGCAATAGGGTATGTGTTTCTTGCCTTAGTGGTTTTTATAGCAATCAAAATTCGCACGGCAAATCTTCCCGGGCTCAAGGATATAACCACGGGAGATTGGACACTTGGTCCTGATTTGGACCCTTTCTTGTTTCTTCGCTGGGCTAAATATATAGTAGAAAACGGCAGCCTTATGGTCTTGGATACCATGCGATACGTCCCTCTCGGATTTGACACGTCTTACGAATTAAATCTTCACGTCTATCTGATGGTCTGGTTTGATAAAATTGCCAGCCTATTCGGTTCGACTTCAATAACTCACTCTGCGGTCCTCTATCCTGTTTTCATGTTTGCGCTTTCAGTAATCGCTTTCTTTTTCATGACGAGGATAATCTTCTTAAAACATATGGGCAAGTCATGGGCCACAACATCTGCGGTTATAGCCTCATTTTTGTTAACCGTCACTCCCGCATTGTTGCCCCGAACTATTGCAGGTATTCCTGAAAAAGAAGCAAGCGGAATTCTATTCTTATTTCTCGCATTCTATTTTTTCATGGCAGGTTGGGATGCGAAGAATAAGACGTATAAGTATATCTTAGGTTTTCTCGCAGGGGCATCGACAGCGGTTATGGGTCTTGTGTGGGGGGGGTATCTGTACATCCTCATAACTATCGGGCCTCTTATCTTTTTTTCATTCGCATTAGGACAAATGGATCGAGACAGGAAATATTTCTACGCGACGTGGCTTGCCACCACCATGATTATTCTAGTCATAGGAACTAAACGATATCCTTTGTCGGAATTACTTTCTTCAACGACAACGCTCCCTGCTGTTTTCATGTTAGTGGTCCTCATCGTGGATTCGCTTATCCACGAAACCAGTCTGATGCGCCGAATGCCTCCCTATCGAATTTTTAATCTCCCTTCACCATTGCTTTCGCTTATTATCACTGTAGGGCTTGGTCTACTCTTTGCACTCGTCTTTTTTGGGCCGGATTATATAGTCCACAACGTACTCGCCCTCAAAAAGTTTCTCATCACAACGGGAACTGACAGAGTAAGCGTTACGGTCGCAGAAAACAGACAGCCTTATTTCACGGAATGGGCTGCCAGCTTCGGACCCTTCTTTGCAAACTTCCCCTTGCTCTTCTGGATGTTTTTTGCGGGCTCAATCGTCGCGTTTTATCATGCAATCGCCTCATTCGACAAAAAATCTCGCATAATAATGACTGCAGCGTTTACATTTATGCTCATTTCGTTAGCCTTCAGCAGGTACTCGCCTACAAGTCTTTTTAATGGGACCAATTTTGCAAGTCTCGCCTTCTACGCATTAGGTCTTCTCGTCTTTTTGGTGATTGGAGGAAAATACTACCTCAAGTATCATTCTACAAACGAACCCGATCGATTACGTAACGTTAATTTCAATTTCATGCTCTTACTCTGCTTCTTTGTTATCAGCATACTTTCGGCAAGAGGGGGCGTCAGACTCATCATGATGCTTGTGCCTGCCGCGTCAATATTGGGAGCATATATTGTGGTGGAAGTAGCACGCTGGACTCATGCATCTTATAAGTCCAAGTCTTCTTCAAAATATGTTTCAGCGTTTTGCGCTGCGCTTCTAATCTTGAGCCTATGCTTCGCGGGATATTCTTTTTATAACGCCTCGATGATATCTGCCCAAGGGTATATTCCCAGCATTTATACCCAGCAATGGCAAAAAGCAATGGCTTGGACACGAGACAATATCTCACAGGAGGCAGTCTTTGGCCATTGGTGGGACTATGGCTATTGGGTCCAAAGCATAGGCGAGCGCGCAACCGTTCTCGACGGAGGAAATGCAAAAGCGTACTGGAATCACATGATGGGAAGATATGCGCTCACGGGCCCGAATAATGAACAGGCGCTAGAATTCTTGTACGCCCACAAAACGACCCATTTTCTTATTGACCCTACCGATATTGGCAAGTACGGGGCTTTCTCAAGCATAGGTTCAGACAAAAATTATGATCGAACTAGCTTTATATCGACGTTCAATAAAGACCCAAATCAAGTTCTCGAAAAAAAGAATTCAACTGTTTTTGTTTATGTAGGTGGAATTCCAACCGATGATGATATCTTTTACATTCTCAACGGCACGCAAATCTTCTTACCAAAAGGGAACGCAGCACTCGGTGCGATTCTTCTAGAAAAAGATTCTACTACGGGAGAACTTACTCGTGCGCCTGACGCCGTTTTCATTTACAAAGGGAACCAGTATCTTATCCCCCTAAGGTACACATTTGATGAAAAACTAACTGACTTTAAGGAAGGACTGGATGCAGGCATATTTATCATGCCTCGACTCGTTAGTGGTACGAATGGACTCCAGATTCAAGACGAAGGTTCACTTCTTTACCTCAGCAACCGCACAGTACATTCGCAGTTCGCACGTCTTTATCTATTCCAAGAAGAGAACGGCTTTTTCGAGCTCGTGCATTCAGAAGATGACCCTCTCGTGACACAACTAAGGTTGAGTGTCCCCGATTTCAAGGGAGACTTTGTTAACTATGATACGGTGCGTGGCCCCATACGCATATGGGAAATTAATTACCCTGCCGATATGACGGTCAAGAGCGAATACCTCTCGGAAGAATGGCCTGCAGAACTCTTCAGAACATAACTCCGACCTCTTTAAAAAGAAAGAAAGGCTACAAGTCCTATGAAAATACTTGAATTAACGACCTATAGCGCAGGCGGTTGCGGAGTCTGGGCGCGCGTTTATAGGGAAGCTCAATTTTTCGCAGAACAGGGTCACCGAGTAGAAGTATTCTCGTCGGATTATATCAAAGGATCAAATGACCGAGCCCCTCGTCAAGAAAAAAGAGGAAGCGTTTTAATAACGCGTTTTCCAGGCGTCAAACTGGGAGGTGAAAGTTTTACCTACTGGAACTTCAGACGCGAAGCACTAACGTATAAACCCGAAGTTATTATCGCCCACGCCTATCGTCATACCCACACGACAAAAGCGCTTTCTATAGGGAAACAGTTAGGGATTCCTGTTTTTTTGGTCACCCATGCCCCCTTCGATAGGGCCACAACTCGTTCGCGGTTAGCTAAAGTTGCCGTATTTGTATATGACTATTGCATAGGAAAGAGAACGCTTCCCCAATTCACAAAAGTAATTGCGATTACGCACTGGGAAGTGCCCTTTCTTAGGAAGTTAGGTCTTATCGATAAAAAAATCGCGTATGTGCCCAACGGATTACCCGAGGAGTTTTTCACACCCTTGAAGAAAGGAGGAAAGGGAATCGTGTATACGGGCAGAATGGCCCCCATAAAAAATCTCGAGACCATCAGCAGCGCACTCTCTGTTCTACTATCTGAACAGGAAACTCTTCCTTCGGTTGTCTTTTTTGGCCCGGCAGAAAAAGAATATCTGGCCGCATTGCAAAATAGAATAAAAATCGATGGGTCAGAGATAACTATAATCAACAAGACTTTCGGTCCAAGAGAACAGATTAACGAACTCGAAAAACGCGAAATCTTTATCCTTCCTTCTCTAAGCGAAGGGTTACCCCAATCTCTCTTAGAGGCGATGGCTCGCGGAAAAATCGTCCTCGCCAGCAATAATAAAGGGAATAAAGATGTTATCAAAGATGGAAAAAACGGTTTTCTATTTCCTGTGGGGGATAAGAAACGTCTTGCAGAACGCATTAAGTATATCACCCTTCTTTCTCAAAAGGGGAAAGAGAAAATAAAAAAATCTGCGCGTATAACTGCTGAGAACTATCGTTGGAAAGTGCTTGGAAACCGATTTTTATCGCTGATTAAGCTACATACGAAGTAGGATCGGGAATATTCGCCCAGTAAAATCCATGTTTGCGCAAGGCGCATGCCAAGCACGCCCCGCACTGGTACGTTCCCTCAGCATAACAACTCCAGGTCTTTTCAAAGTTAACACCCAGAAGCGCACCTTTGGATATGATATCTTCTTTATTGGACTTAAGGAAAGGTGCACGAGTCACGAAGGGGGCTGCGCAAATGTCTCGTGTTAGTAAATTAATATCCTTCAGAAACAAGGTTCCTGCATCAGGGTAACTGTCACTTCCTTCGGCACCAAACCCGACAAATATATCACTTTTCACATGGGATGTTGTGTAGTCTTCTTCTGCAAGCGAAAGCGCATGAGCCATAAAGAGGAGATTCCTACAGGGCACATACCACTGTTTGCTTATACCCTTTGTATCTTTAAGTTCCTCTTTTCCCACCGAGCTGAAACGAGCTCGCGGTTTATGAATAAGGGCGCTCGTTTTTAGATTAATTCGGACAAGCTTCAGTTCACACCCTAACTGACGAGCGTGATAAGACGCACAATTTTTTTCATGCGCCCACCCATTCTGACCATAATCAAAAAAGAGCAAGAGCACTTTATCATAGTTCATTTTCTTTCGAACAAGGTACGCAGTGACCACACTATCTATTCCTCCAGAACAAAGAACCAATGCCTGTTCCATATGTAACAAAAGGAAACAATCTTTATAAGCCTGTAGACGTACTAGTTCCATGAAGAAAAAAGCCAGTGAGATACGGGTAGGCGACTCGCTTATAGTCGGTGGCGAACACCTTAAGGTGTTGACGTGTGAGCTGTCAGAAACGAGTAAGCAAGGCGCGAAAAAATGTCGTCTCGAAGCACAACGCACATCGGGAGAAAAAGTGGTTCTTATTCGTCCTGCAGATTACCCGCTTGAAGTCGCATGATTGATGTTATTCTTACCTCTTATAACGAACCAAAGGCCACATGCAAGGCCCTTGAATCTATTTTGGAACAGTCTGCAAGAAAAGATTTACAAGTCATTGTAGTCGACCCGTTTCCAGAAACTGAAGTTTTTCTAAAATCTCAAATAAAAGATGCTCGATGGTCTTTTTTTCTCGACCCCGGGGAAGGAAAGGGATTCGCACTTAATATGCTCTTTCAGGAGCGAGCATCAAGCAACCCCCATGATATTTTTATTATGACTGACGGAGACGTCTTTCTTGACAAGGGGGCCATCGAGGCGATTATCACTGCGTTCAAGGATAAACGTGTCGGTTGTGTCGCAGGACATTCCGCGCCGCTCGAATCAAGAGAAACAATGTATGGATATTGGGCGCATCTGTTTATGGAGGGTATTGATAGAGTACGAGAGGGCTTCTCAAAAAGAAAGGTTTTTTTCGAGTGTTCGGGATATCTCTTTGCAATAAGAAAAGGAATCTTACTTGATTTCCCTACAGAGACCTCAGAAGACAGCGTAATTCCCTATCTTATCTGGAAAAAAGGACATCAAATAGCGTACGCGCAGAGGGCGCTCGTGTACGTGAAGAACCCAGAAAACTGGGCCGATTGGATTGCTCAGAAGGTTCGAAATATAAAAGCGCACGAAAGACTAAAAGAAATCGCTCCCGATATGCCTCGCACAAAGAGTTTTCTTAACGAAGTGAAACTTGGCACTCTTTTTGCATTGAAGTACCCAAAGACGGTTCGTGAACTATGGTGGACACTATGCTCTTTTGGTGCACGCCTCTATATCTACAAGAAAGCGTTCTCAGAAATGAAAAAAGGAAAGAAATACACCGATGGCTGGAGAGGAGAAGCCCTCACACATTCAACTAATCCTCTATCCGAGCATTCTTAAAAGAATTTAATCGGTCGCGCAACGCTTCCTCTGTGTTCACAATATCAACGGAAGAAAGAAGGATGGGGCTCAAGTAATCGACTGCTTCTTCGAGAGGCTCGTCGGTCTTCAATCCAATACACGGGATTCCTTGTGCATAAGCAAATCCTAGCTCCCATGCGGTTCCTGCGCCAACATGTAATCCTTCAAGCAACGCAACAACCACATCACATGTGCGCAAGCCTTCGAAAATATCTTTGTGAAATATAGCCTCTGCATTTTTTATTTCATAAAAGAGACCAACCTCACGATGAGGAAGGAATGTTTCAAACCCAAGGTTTTCACATAAGGCCGCAATTTCATTAAGCGATTCTCTTTCTGAACTCGTACTGAGCTTTCCCGCGATATAAATCCGCATGCAAGGAAGAAGGCCAATAGTTTTAAAACATGATGGTCGTAGCTCAACCATGCAAATAATAGTGATAAAATTGGGGGCGGCAGGAGACGTTTTAAGGACGCTCCCTCTGATGCGAGCTATACGAGATGCCCACACAGGAGCAGAAGTTACACTTGTTACAAAAGAGGATATTGTAGAACTGGTTAAGGGAATCGATTACATACATCATGTCAAAACAATCCCCTTGCGCGCAGGCTTAGAGGCAGACATGCTCTATAACTTTGATACTGATGAAATTGCACTTGAAATAGCAACACACACTCCCGCAAAAAGGAAATATGGTTTTTATGCGCTTGATGGGTATCCGGCCGCATACAACACGGGTGCAGAATATTACCTGAACACTATATTCGATGACGAATTAAAGAAAAAGAATACTCTAACTTACCAGGAGATGATGTTTGCGGCTGCCGAACTACCGGTTACAAAAGAGGTTTATCATCTACCCATAGAATCCTCTGCCAAAAACTATGCGAACCGATTCGTCGAAAGCAGGCTCTCCGGAAGGGGACGCATAATAGGAATCCATATGGGCGCGTCATCTCGTTGGCCTTCAAAAGTTTGGTCATTATCATACGTTGAAGATTTTATAAAAAAGGCTTCGACACAGGGATATGAAACTATTCTTTTCGGGGGGCCAAACGAAATAAATGAGCATGAGTTACTTTCTAAAAAACTTGTTTCAGAAAACATACCCTTTGCGCGCAACAATCCCCAGAACTCTAAACAAGAATTCCTTGCGTTATTGGAAAAATGCGATGTAGTTATATGTTCTGACAGTTTTGCACTTCACGCCGCAATCGGGCTGCAGAAAAAGATACTCGCTTTATTTTTTTGTACAAGCCCCAACGAACTCGAAGGTTATGGGCTGGTGACAAAGATAATTTCTCCTAAACTTTACGAGTTTTTCCCAGAAAAAAGCGATGTTTTTGATAAAGGGCTCGTTGAGAGCATATCCGTCGAACAGGTTTTAACCGAGCTTAAAAAATTGGTACCTCCGAAGATATAAATAGGCAAAATCGTATGATAAAAAATGCCTTCTAAATCAGCAGAAGCGGTTAAACTTTGGCTTAAGGATGGCCATAATGCTCTCTTTGTTTTGATATTGATACTTTCTTTTCTCGTTAGGCTTTATTTTTTCGCCAACGCACACAGCCAACCCCTTTGGTGGGATGAGGCCGAGTATATGGCTACTGCAAAACATTGGGCATTTGGCGTACCTTACGATATCAATCCACAGCGACCGCCCCTTTTTCAGTTGGCAGCAATACCCTTCCTCTGGTTCGGTCTTGGCGAAGGGTCACTCAAGTTCTTCCTCGTCCTCCTTCCCTCAATTTGTACGATAGGGCTTATTTATTTCGTTGGACGAGAACTATTTGGAAAAAGAATCGCGCTTATCGCAACAGCCGCATCATCGGTAGTGTGGTCTTTTCTTTTCTGGAGTGTTCGATTTCAGCCAGATTTCTTTTCCTTAAGCTTTCAGCTTCTCTCAGTTCTCTTTTTCTGGAAAACGTTTAAGGAAGGGAAAAAATCCTTCGCAATCCTTACAGGGCTGTTCATCGCACTCGGGTTCTACTTTAAGATTTCTGCATTACTTGTCCCATTGTCATTTTTAATATTTATTTTATTCAAGGACGGGTTTTTATTCATCAAAAACAAAAATTATTGGATAATCTTTTTCTCATTTCTCATTTCACTAATACCTTTCGGCATATGGCAGTATGTTCTCTTCGGAAATCCCGTCGCGTTCGCACCCTCTTACATCGGCGGAACCGGAATTGGACAAGGATGGGAGTTAGGATGGATGGCTCTGAACTTTTTTTACCAATTTCCAAAACCTCTTTTCTTTGTTCTATTCTTAGCAGGCGTTGCTCTCTCCCTGTTGCACATAGCGCTCTCGGCCGACTTATACTTCAAAAATAAAGAACGGAGACTCGATTCATCCCTATTTTCGCTAATATTGTTGCTTGTGATGACTTGCTTCTATGTATTTTACATACGGGGAATAATTGAAGACAGATGGGTCTTCCTCATGGTTCCGTTCATCATGTATTTTTCGGCAAAGGGGCTCGATGCAATCGCAGAAAAGACGAAGCAACTACACCCCCACGCCCCGCTTATAGTAATCCTTGTCGCGCTTATCCTTCTTGCGTACGTGCAAGTACAGCATGCACATTCGTTGATCGAATTGAAAAAGACATCGTACCTCCCCGTTAAAGAAGCGTCGTTATGGATTAAGCAAAACTCTGCCCCCGAAGATACAATACTTAGCAATTCTTATACGCAAGCAACTGCTTACGCCGAAAGGAAAATTCTGCCTTATCCTGCGCTTGTGAGAAATGAAAGCGATAGTTATTCATACATGCCTTCGAGTAAAGAGATGCTTGACAAACTCGTAGCTGAGAATCATCCGACATATTTAATGGTTTCCATATTCGAGAGACATCCCGATTGGACGCAAGAATGGTTGAACGAGAATCAGCTTAGACTAAATCCCGTACAAGCCTATTTTGCGGATGCGCAAAAGACACAAGCAACATTAATAGTCTACGAGATAAACTACGTTTAGTTTCCTAATGTTTAAATACGAATTAAGGCAACATCGCACATGTGCGGTATAACCGGTTTTACCTGGGCCGATTCTTCGTTAATCAAGAAGATGACTCAAGTCATTAAGCATAGGGGTCCGGACGATGTGGGGCTCCATATAGCTTCAGGAATATCTCTGGGACATCGAAGGCTAAGCATCATTGACTTGTCCCCAAAGGGACACCAACCCATGTTCAATGAAGATAGAAAAATAGTTATAACTTTCAACGGAGAGATTTGGAACTATAAAAAACTGAAAGCAGACCTTGTAGAAAAAGGGCACCTATTTCGAGGAGCATCTGATACAGAGGTCATAGTGCATGGTTATGAGTCTTACGGAGAAAAAATTTGTTCTATGCTTGAAGGCATGTTTGCCTTCGCACTTTACGATGCAAAACAGAGAAGGCTCCTTCTCGCAAGGGACAGACTTGGTAAAAAACCGCTTTATTATACAGAAACAAAGAAAGGATTACTGTTTGCGTCAGAAATAAAATCGCTCGCCGTCGATTCCATTCCTCTTGTTCTTGATAACGAGACCCTCTCGGACTATCTCGCCCAGCGATTCTCGCCGAAAGACAAGACAATGTTTAATAAAATAAAAAAAGTACTTCCGGGAAGTTACGTCTCCTATAAGGACAAAAAAATAGAGTCGAAGAAATACTATGCCCTCCCCGAGTTTAACGTACGAAACGAACCGAGCATAAAAAAAGCAGATTCGTTAATCAAGGATGCAATTCAAAAAAGACTTATGTCAGATGTACCCATAGGAGTTTTTCTCTCAGGAGGTCTCGATTCAAGTGCAATCGTGGCATATATGTCCCAGATGTCTTCTAACATAAAGACCTTTTCGGTCGCTTTTAATAGCAAAGTAGACGAATCGAAGTATGCCCGAATTATCGCAGAAAAATTCAAGACAGAACATCACGAAATTAGAGTAGACTCTGATCTTCTACACTATCTTCCTGAAGTAATCTGGCATCTCGATGAGCCACTCGCAGACCCTGCTTGCCTTCCCACGTATTTTCTTTGCCGAGAAGTATCCAAACATGTAAAAGTTGCGTTATCAGGAGAAGGAGGGGACGAAATTTTTGGAGGATATCAAAGTTTTAATTACATCCCTGAGATAAAGATTATCCAAAATTTTCCAAGGTCAATTAGATCAGCTCTTGCAGCGTATGCGTTTGCACTCGCTAAATACAAAACGTATCCTGAAAAACACAAGTTTCTCGCAATTGCTAATATTTTAAAGAAAACCTCTTTGAAAGAAGCCTTTAAAGAACTTTTTTATTTTGCATTTGACACGAAAGAGAGATTAGAGATATTTTCAAAGGCATTAGAAGAAGATGCCTTTGATCGTATCTTTGCAGAGTCTTCTTCATTAGATGAAGCGGCACAATCCTATTATTTTAAGGAATGGTTGCCTAACGACTTGCTCATGAAAGCAGACAAAATGAGTATGGCCTTCGGGTTGGAGGTGAGAACTCCCTTTCTTGATCAGGAACTTCTCGAATATTTTTCTGGCTTAGACCCGAGAGAGAAACGGAAGAGAAAACTTTTCAAACAAGTCGTTGCGAACTATCTTCCTCAAGAAATTCTAAACAAAAAGAAACAGGGTTTTACACTTCCTCTTTTCGAATGGTTCGGAAGTCGAGAAACGTTAGAACGAGTTCGACCCTTCCTTGAAAGACTGAAGAAGAGAGAAATCTTTTCCGAGAAAGTAATTGAAAACCTTTTGCAAAATCCGACTGCATTTAAAAACGAACATAAAATTTGGGTGTTGCTCAATTTTGAGATTTGGTACGAACTTTATATAGAAAAAATTCCCTTGAAGGAGATAAAACTATGAGCTCAAAGAAAGGCCTTCCAAAAGTCAGTTTTATCCTCGGAATTCTTAACGCCGAACGAACACTTGAAGAATGTTTGAAAGGAATCTTCATGCAAGACTACCCAAGGGATCTTTTCGAGGTAATTATCATCGATGGAGGCTCAACGGACAAGACTCTTCAGGTCATTGATTCATTTATGCGTAAAGAAAGGAACATTTCTCTCCTCCATAATCCAAAAAAACTTTCAGAAGGCCGAGGTATGAGCAAAGACATGGGTATAAAAAAATCTAAAGGAGATATTGTAATTCTCTTAGACCATGATAATCTTATTTCAGACCCTCAATGGCTAAGAGGGATATTGCGGCCCTTCAGAGATAAACAAGTTATGGCCTCCCAATCGCTTTTAGAGTTCAGGAAGGAGGACTCAAATTTTCTTAAATACATCAACGCAGCAGGAGTTGAAGACCCCTTTGCTATACCTTATTCCCTCGTTGCGCAGGTGCAATTATATCCCCATAAGTTTCGATTAGTTGAAGATGTTTATTATGTCCATAAGCTTAATCCAAATTCGGTTCTTTTTGGTGGAGCGAATGGCTGTGCGTTCGTAAAAGACGTTTTTGAAAAAATCGGAGGGTATACGAGAGACGTGGATGTTTTTGCAAAAATGGCTGAACTTCGTATGCTTGTTGCAGTCCCTAAAAACGTCAGATTATATCACAAAACTGCAAGCAATCTGTGGTCCTTTATGAAGAAAAAAGGGCTTTATTTCTATCGATTTATAAATAAAGAATATGCTGAAAAAGATTTCCAATGGGTTAAACCAGGGCTCGCAAACAAACTTAGATTTTTCCTTATGGTCGCGTCAAATCTTTCGTTCGTGCTCCCAAGCGTCTTGGCTTTACAAAGGACATTTAAAACAGGGAGGTTCTTTTGGATTTTACACCCATTTTATGTCTTCTTCGTTACACTCGAGTATGGATTAATAACCCTCCTAAAAATCAAGAACTTCTTCTCATATGCCCGCGTCAAATCTTAACAGCACGTACTGCTATATCTAGTCCGCTTCTGTTTATTTGTCGATAGCTGCGATTAGCCCTTCGGCTGAACGTAAGAAAGTTTTTGCTTTTTCCAAGGAAGTACTTGTAGAACAAGTGGACGTAGAGGTTAGCCAAGAGCGTCCAGCACTCAACCACGTTAAAATGTTCTATTTTAAAGCCAGTCTTTTTCATCAAGTCGCGTACAGACTGGTTCGTATACTGGCGCTCGTGTTGCATATAGGTAACAGGATGTAGGTAGTGCAGAAAGTGATTATTGGGCACAGAGATAATAAGCTTACCCCCTGGTTTTAAGAGGGAACGAATGCCCATCAGAACTATATCCTCGTTCTTTAAATGTTCGAGCACTTCACACATAACTATCTTGTCGTAATAATACTTTTTTAGAACATTATCTTTGGTAATATCCCCTTCAACCAGCTTTGTTTTGTGTAAATAATGGGCTGCCTTTTTAAGTTTTGGACCATCTATATCCACGGTCCAACATTCTTTTACTTTATTTTCAAGTATCATTTCGATTTCAGGAATATTAGAAATGCCAATATTCAAAACCTTATCTGTTTTTTGCGGATTAACGAGATTGACAAAATAGTCAATACGATCCTTTCCAAGAGGTGCAATTGACTTAAAAAAGGCGCGATAGTTGCTTCGCAACTCCTTGATGTTCGCAAGGTCAATCTTCGGTACTGTAGCATATCTTTTCAAAAGTTCAGGAGTTATTTTTTTAACATCTGTAAAGCAAGAAATTCCCGTTTTCTTTGCAAAGAACTCGCCAAATTCTACTTGATGATTGTTAATATGTTCCCCATATTTTTTTTGCCGAGGGACCGTAATAACGGGCTTTTGATATTTCATAGAAACCTCTATGAGCGACGTAGCCGATTGGACAATGACCATCCTCGCTTGACGATAATACTCATCCAAGGTAGGCGCAAAAGCAAAAAATTCAATATTTTTTGGCTTGTAAGTGCCTGCACCAACCTGAGCAACTATTTTTTCTTTAATATAGGGTGCGATTTCATCAATTCTTCGGATAAGTCTATCGAATTGTCCGTCATGTGTCCCGACTGCAACAAAAATCATAAAACCCCTCCCCAATATTCTGACTTTTTACCATATTTGTGCATCATTTCTCGATGCTGTACTAAGAATCTATCTGCAAAAAAGTAACAAAAGCGCGCAGACCAGTTTGGGGTTTTGACTCGAATAATGGTGTCCATAAATACCACCGGTATAGAAAGGATCTTTCCAGCGATAACAGCAGGGATTGAAAGCTGCGCGCCATTAGTGACTATCGCTTCAACACATTCTCTTTTAAAAAGCCTAATCATTGCAATAAGCGTCTTGAGATACTCAAAGGGATTAAGTTTAAGCACATCAGGCGCAAAATAAAAAGCAGGAAATATCCCCAAGAACGCGCGCGGAACAAGACCATTTTTGAAAAAGTCTTCGGTAACGAGGATTGCCCGATTATCTCCCAGAACTCTCTCTGTAAAAATAAGTTTCATCTGACCTAAATGTCCTCCCTTTGAGGCAACTAATGCGATATTCATTGTTTCCAAATACGGTGATGTACTTTTAACCCTTGCGGGAACGAATCATAGGCACGAACAAGGAACCTAAAAGGGGAATAAACAAGACGTAAGCGAACAACTGACAAAAACATCTCAAGAGAAGCCTTAACGAGCTTAATTTTGGAATCGTCTTTACTTTCCCATGTTGTTGACGTTTCAACAATTGAGAAACCTTTTTTCCTAAGCTTATAAAGGAGATCTATATCGAAGGCCCATTTTGTAATCTGCATCTTGTCTTGGACATACATAATGGCCTCTCGTCGAAATAGTTTCGCTCCGCACTGGGTATCTCGATACGGAAATCCGAAGAGGCTCCGTACGACAAGATTAAATACAAAACTCTTGAGCTTAAAGAGCAAGCTCTGTTTGGTGACCTCGCTGTCCCTTCTCCAACGGGAAGCAATGATGCCGTGGTGTCTCCCTATTCGTTCCATAAGCCCCGCAAAAGCCACAGGGGGCGTAGCCATATCGGCATCAACAAAGCCAATAAGGTCATTAGGGCGCTGCAATGCATCCTTGAACCCTTCCATCACCGCAAATCCCTTTCCTCCTTGTTTAAATTCAATCAACCGAATATGGCTGTTTGTACGTTTATATTGTTGAACAACGAGGGCAGTATGGTCTTGTGTATTGTTGACGACAACCACAATTTCATAGTCTAACGCGTTTTCTAACCTCAATTGCTCAAAATAAGGCCCATACTGTTCAAGAAACAAAGGTATCCTTTTTTCTTCATTCTGAGCAGGGACCACGATTGAAATGCGCATGTATTCCGGTATAGAAAAGCGTTTTTAAAACTACCTAGAACAAGCTAGAATTTACTTATCGGGTCGAGGTAACAAATCTTTCAGAGCAATTGCGAGCGTATACATCAAAAAGAGAGCACCAGAACAAACTAAGGCTAAGCTAAACTCCATCTGTGTTTTATGGAAAAGGTAGAAAAGGATAATCTGTATGACGGGGAAGAGCATAAGGAAGAACGCATGTTTTCCAATACGATTAATCGAAATCTTGTAGAGGACAATAATGTTCGCAATCGAAAAGAACGAATACGCAAGACCCATAGTGAAAAGAAAGTCTGCGCCCCCTAAATAAGCGTCCGAGCCAAGACCAATTATCCAAATTATCTCTCGCGGGATGAGGAGATAGAACACAAGGGCCGTCAAGGCGATAACCATCACAAACGCAATCGCTTTCTTGAGAATACGAGAGGTTTTACGTCCCTGTTCAAACCCTTCAGTCGATAAAGGCAACATGGCCTTTGCTACGGCCGCGCTAGAAAAGAAGATTACCTTGCCTATGAGAGAGATGAACGCAAATTCGCCTGCTTCTACCGGACTGAAGAATTTACGTGCAAAAAGAATGTCTGTGCTATAAAGAAGCACTACAGCCGTTATAGCAACCAAGACAGTTAAATTGCCCCTCGTAAAATAAGAAGAGGCTTCTGTTTGGCGAGTGTGTGCAACAACATCTCGTAAAACGAAGAGACTTATAACGAACGCGAGTGCAAGCCCAATAATCACCCCTATAATTGCCCCATATACTCCAAGTCCAACAATAACCAAAACAAGCGCAATAATTATCTTTAAGAAAGACTCTATAAGCAGGCTGCCACCTAATGCAAAAAACCGTTTTTTACCTTGAATAATTCCTCGAGTAACGGGAATGGTAAACAATACAAAAAGGATAACTCCTGTAACGCCCACAAGTCTCGCAGGAATTGAAAAAAAGGAGGAAAGGAAATGAGTACAGGCTAGTAGAAGGATGAATCCCAAGAAAGCGAACGTGGTTGAACGGCGTAAACTTCGGATGAGGAGGTCTTTTATTTTACCCTGTTCGCGTCGAGCATTGAATGCACTAGTATACCTCGCAACGACAGTTTGCACAGCCTCCGTTGGGATACTAAACAAATAAACTAAGGACATGAGGGCCGCAAGCACGCCATAATCGGAAGGCCCAAGCGTCCGAGCCATAGACATTTGGAATATGTAGTTAAGCACGTTGTAAAATCCAAACATCACAAAGAGAACAAAACTTCCGCGAAATAATTCATCTTTTCCTATAGAAAAAAGTTTAGAAAGCATGTGTAAAAATGCCTTCTCTGAAAATAAAGAACCCTAAAAGTATAACAATGAACTGAAACGCCCAAACTAAGTAAACAGAACGTTTCTCGGTCGCCCTAATTCCAAACCTTTGTTGAACGGCAATAGCAAGATGGGTA
Organism: Candidatus Woesearchaeota archaeon; assembly: GCA_964354995.1. Classification (GTDB taxonomy): domain Archaea; phylum Nanobdellota; class Nanobdellia; order Pacearchaeales; family GW2011-AR1; genus JBBSZK01. The sequence goes on from CAYHBQ010000001.1 coordinate 16,604, forward strand.
AGCCCATATACGCGAGGGTAAAGAAGTTCTAACGTACCATCGGGTGTAGGTTTCCCAAAGGAGGATTTAACGAAGGCCCCCTGAGCCTTGAGAAATACTTCAAGCATAACGGGTATAAAGAAGAAGACTGCAATCTTTTCAAAATTTCCTAAAATGGCCATCATTGCAATCATACCTCCGATAGGATAGGTCAACGAGTCTCCGGGAAAGACTTTCGAAGGGAAGAAGTTGTACACCAAAAAGGCGAGCAATGCCATAACAAAACAGAGCCCCAGAAGAGCAAGCCACGTGTTTCCTGTGAGGTACGCGACGAGACTGAGTGCACCAAGTATAAGAGCCCCCTGCCCTGCTTCAAGCCCGTTGAAACCTGCAAGAAAGTTGAACGTAGTGGCGGCCCCAACAATTCCAAGGGGTATCAAAACAAGAGGGTATAGGAGCCCAAGGTTCACAAGTCCGAGAAAAGGGATATCCATTGTAGCCCTTCCTGCATTAATAACAACAAGCGGCAACGATGCAATAACCACGAGAATGATGCGCGAGCGACGTGAAAGTCCTCCGCGCTGCCAGCCTAACAAATCGTCCATAAACCCTATACCGCAAAGTAGAACAAGCGCAACCAAGAGTCCGAACATTTCAATGAGATACAACGAAGAGTGCAAGTAAAATACGCGGTATGCCACAAAGACTAAAATAGAAACCACGAAAACTCCCACGACTGCCGCACCACCCGAGCCAGCAACAAGAGGTTTGCTATATTTGTTAACATCGGGCCAAACCAATTTAATCTGATGCGCCTTACGAATCCAATAAGGCACAAGCAGTAGCGTAAGGAGAAGACTCAGAAAGGGGATGCTGAAGAGTAACGCGTCAGTCATTACGAGAGGTCTCCTTTTTTTGTAGAATCATCTTACAACTCGTTAACCAAGTCTTCGGCATTCTCAATCTCAGACAGTGTTCTGCGCTCGCCACAATAAGGACAGGCGTCCTTAATTGTAGGGGTCTCAAACCGGTAGCCGCACCGCGTACATAGGGCTTTCATGAGGCTAGATCGTTCAAAGTTATTTAAACGTTACTCCGGGGCTCGTTGAAAGAAGGGCACCTAAAAACTAAAAAGCAGAGGGGTAAGAAATACTTCCATAAGAGCTGCAAGAAAGAGGACAATCACTGCAACAATTACAAGATTAAGCGAGTCCTGAAGAATCTCCCAGAAATCTTCTGAGCCAACCTGATGACGTATGACTGCCACGGAAATAATCCCTCCTGCTAATGCGGCGATGAAATAAGCCGCAATCTCCGGGATACCATGTATCAAATATCGTATAAGTCCAAACGGAAGTTCAGAGAGATTAGAATTGGTGAATATGGCTATTGCAGCAGCAATAACGCTCGCATTCCACGCTAAGATAAAGATGACTCCTGCTCCAAAAACAAGTGAAAATACGAGCGTAAAAATAAGGACGTAAATATTGTTCGCAAATATAAGAAATAATCGTTCTTTATTACCTGCAAATGCTGTTTGCTGTACGCCCTTTGAGCCACCGAACTGCGCAAGACATCCATCGTATTGTTCAGGACGATTTATTGCGCAAAACGTTTCAATCTGTGCGCGATAGGTCTGTGTGGTCGGAAATAAAATATACCAAAATGAAAACGCTACGACAAATCCTGTGAAGAGCCATAAGAACGCCCAGAGCGCATGTTCGTGTTCTTGTAATAATCGAAACATTCCTTTATGTTGCCCAACTTTTTTTTCTTCATAGCGCAACATGTAATACATGAAAGGCAGGGAAAACATAACGGTAAATGTAACCGTGAGGATGCCAGAATATTTTACGAGGACCGCATCGCGAGAGAATATCCAATTTACAAGCAGAATCGCAACGCTTGCGTAAAAAGCCCCCACAAAAAAAAGTTCCCATGGTTCGCGTTCTGCCTTGCGCGGACTTATCAATACCTCTAACATCTACTCTCGGTCGCAGAGAGCGCTTAAATAGTTTTTCTAGTCTGTGCTCGCTCGTTTTCTATACGAGAGATAATAGTTTCAAATTCGTTTTGAAGCATCTGAAGTTGTGCTTGGGATTCGCTTCGCATGCGCGATAGGTTTTGAAGCTGACCCTGAATAATTATTTGCACGTCAGAAATTGATTTTTTGACGATCACTCCCGCACCAGCATCAACAAAAAGTTGCTTGCTCTTCAATGTCGCCTCAAGAAAGATGCCTTTACCCATTGAAGAAAAGAAATTTTCTTCTTTAGTCTGCGCAAGAAACGAAAGATGCCCTAAAAAATCAGTAAGCTCAGCAACTTGTTTATCAATAAATGAGAGGCGTTCTTCAACAAGTTCGGATTCTCCATGTAATTGTTGTATGCTTTCAATGAGTGCTTGATTCATAGTCGGGGCGCTTTACGGAAGCTTAAATACCTTTCTAAAAATCATCGAAGCAATTATAGCAAAAATAATATACGCCCATATCCAGCCCATAAATCCAAAAATTTTCACATCGAGTTCGGCAAAATAGTCTCCAAACCATCTAATAAGGAGGATAAACGGTATCGCCGTATAGAGCGCAGGTCGCATCGTGATGTCCATTGTCTTTGGAATGAGCTCCATTTGTTTTTTCTGAAGTTCAAGCATTTTTTCAGGATGTTCTTTAAATTGTTTCATTTGGTCGCCAAGCAGTTTTTGTTCCGCTTTAATTGACCGCAAGGTTTCTTGGTCGGTAGTATATTTTTGTAAAAGAGAGGTAATCAGCGAAATTCCTACGGAAATAAACAACAACCCCCAACTAACGTTCCAATCCAATAAGCGACCCGCAGTAGGGTTGAGTACGAAATGTACGCTTTCTTTAATAAAAGGGAGCGCACTCCAGAAAAATGCTACGGCAATACCTAGCAAAGAAATAATAAACAGGGTACGAAGTCCGCGATTCATAGTTACTTCATGAAATTGCGCAAGGCCGGATGCATATCTACTGCATGCTGCTGCGCAATATTCTGATAGAGCTGATAGGTGATAGTAATCGCAAGCAAAATAGATGTTCCAGAGGTTATAACTCCCAAGAGGTTAGCCATGCCGGCTAAAAGCCCGATAGCCGCACCACCCATAACGGTTAAAGGCATCACGTATCGCACAAGCACGCTCTCTAAAACACGTTCATCCTTTCTAAATCCGGGTATCTGAAGTCCCGAGCTCATAATGTTACGGGCCTGACTAGCAGCATCCATGCCCGCAGTCTTTACCCAAAATATAGAAAATATTGCCGAGAGAGCCACGTAAAAGAGAACGTGAGTAATTCCTTGTAGCACTTGGGTAAGTTGCAGGCTGTTTCGTATCGTTGCCGTAACGACATCAGAATATCCAATCCAATAAGCGAGACCGCTAACCGCAACCCCATTAGAAAACGAGCCTAAAAGGGTAGGGTGCCCAAGCCAGTTCTCAAAGAGCCCTGCGAATAGTTGAAAGTTCGCAACGAGCGCAGCAACAAGAATAACGGGCATGTTAGACGCGTAAAAAAATGATAAAGGCCATTTGACCGGATATCCTCGAAGCCTATCAAACGTGAGGGGAATCTCAACTTTCAAACTTTGGGCCCACACAACTCCCAAGAAAACAATGGCAGTCATGGCAATGATGGTAAATGCTAACAAGGCCTCACGAGGTGCTCCATTAAGAAACGATTGGAAAATAATAAGAACTTTCCCCCCACAGGGTGTTGAAGTAAAATCAAGAAGACAGTTTTCTCCAGAGGTGCCCACGAATTGAAACAAGCCCGTAAATAATTGAAGTGCAACACCTGCCACAATGAACAATGAAACGCCCGAACCAAATCCCCACTTGCTAACTACCTCGTCCATAAGCATAATGGCAATACCCCCCAAGATAAGCTGTGTAATCACAATCCCCGTAAAACCAGGTGCGGCTTGTAATCCTTGCATAAGCACGTATACAAACGCCTCAAAGAATATGAAGAACAGAACTCCTAACTTTTGCAATCCTTGATAATATTTTTTCCCTTCCTCAGATTTCACGTCTATTCTCAAAATACCCGAACCAACTAACAATTGCAAAATGATAGAGGCCATCACTATCGGCCCAATTCCGAGGCTGATGATACTCCCAAAATCTGTACCGAGGATAGTTGCCAAATACTTAAATCGCTCAAGAGAGTTGCTGCTTAAACCGTGTAACGGAATGTTGTAAAGGATAAAGAACGCACCTAAAACAATGAGCGTCCATTTAAGCTTTACATTAAAACTTACTTTTTTTTCCGTGGGCTTGCGAACCTCGGGAAGGTAGGAAAGGATAGTGCGTAAGACCATGCGGGTGAGAAAACAAAGAGCTTTTTAAAACTTCGTTCAGTTCGACTTTTCCTTTTCCGACGTTACTACCAGTGATCCGCCCGCTCGTTCTACTGCCTGTCTCGCACCCGCAGATGCAGACTTTGCTCTAATGTTCATTTTCAGGTCAAGCGCGCCATTTCCTACGATTTTATAGTCTTCAAGATTAACTTCGTATATTCCCTTGATTTCTCGAGCCTTTCCTTTTTCAACAAGCATGCGCAATTGAGTCTTCAGTGTTGCAAGGCTAAGGGACTTTGTCTTTTTCTTTTCACGAGTTCCCGCACCGCGTCGTTCCTTACCGAAATAATCTCCGCCGTATAATTTTATAATAAGCGTTTTTTTCTGGTCGCCACGCTTACCCGTACCCGACATCCCGCGTCCTCCTCGGTTCCCCAGACCTCTGGTTCGATTTTTACGTCCACGTCCATGAGTTTTACTTCCAGGATATCTCGAAGACTTACGTCGTTTTCGGTAGCTCACAGCATGCGCTCCACGAGGCGGTCAATAGCCTCTTTGTGATCTCCCAAAACACCCTTCCTGACTCCGACGTGTTTACCCGAATCAATTCCCTTCCTCGGAGGGTGTAGCCTGAAAAATGGCTTAAGTCCCGATTCGGAAATGCTTTTCAAATTAAGCAAAGATGCAACTTTTTTAGCATCAAAGGGTTTCTTTGTGCGCAAGGTACCTCGCGCTTCAAGCAATCTCTCAACCATCGCTTCAGAAGGAGTCCCATATGCGACAAAATTACGAACTTTGAGGAGAAGCTTTCTATTTTCAGGGGTGTCGAGAAGGACAGTCGCAGTATATTTACGACGGAGCCTCATTCTAAAAAGGGTTTCAGCAACACTCGAAGGCAATTGCGTGTCTCCTACAATTCGAATAACAACTATCATTTGCCCCTCCGCGTTTTAAGAAGCGCTTCAAAACAGGCTTTCACTGCATTAAACGTCGTTCGTGTTTGTCCACTTGTTACCCCATAGGCATCTCTAATTCCGGCAAGTCTAAGAATTTTTTTAATCTCATCACCGACCACTAATCCCGTCCCTTGTGGTGCAGGCATCAGTTTTATACGCACGCTTCCACATTTTCCTTCGACAATGAAAGGTACGCTGTGAGGTTCGTTACATGAACAGTCAAAGTGCCCACAACCTCTTTCAATCTTTTGAATAGAAAGTTTTGCGTAACGCTGTGCTTTTTCACGTGCGGGCAGTGTTTCTTTTCCTTTTCCCATACCAATCCCCACATGTCCGTTTTTATCCCCCACAACAGCCATCGCAGAAAATGAGACCACATTCCCCTCCATGGTTTTTCTTTGTGTTGTCCTCCACGCACGTCGTTTACCGCCTCCAAACTTTCCTTTGGCTTGACCAATCTCGATGAGCTCATGCTCGAGCGGAAGAAGACTCTCAACAATTTCAGGTTCTAATATACGTCTCCCTCCTGAGAGAATTTCGTCAACGTCTTTAAGGGTACCTTGTTTGACGGCTCTACCGACGGCAGTTTTAGGCACCCACGCCGCAAGCCGAGCATCACGATTATCTGCATCACGTGCTCCACGACCTTTTAAGATAGGAACTACGTCTGCCACTTTCGCAAGTTCTTCAGGCACCGCTTCCACAAGAACCTTGGGATTATTTCGAGTTTCTTTCTCAGCCATGAGTAGCTAGTTTCCCCTTGAGTTTTATAAATGCTTCGCGTGTCTTCACGTTAGCAATAAGTCTTGCTTCGTCGGGCAGTGCAGATTTATTATGCGGGACGTGCATTCCGCCCGCCACAACACCTGCAAGAAATGCATAGAGGCGTCCACGAGATGCGCTGCGTTGCATTCCTATGTCCAAAATTGCTTCCGAAGCATGAGCCTTCGCTTTTCGAGCAAAGAGTAAACCGGTAAGATACGCTGCAGGAATACTCTTTAAACTTCCTTCCAGCGAGGCAGGCCATCCATGTTCCACAAGTTCTTCTGAAGAGACACCAACAATAATACGGTCCTGCGCCTTCTCGGAGCTAACGAGCTGTGCAAATATATATCGGTTCGTACGACGAACAACAATACGCGGTTTCTCGGAAGAGAGTAATTGAACTCTCGCCTTATAGTCCGTCTTATACTCGTGTCTCCTACGCTTTATTGTTCTTCCTATTCCTTTCATGGTCGTTGCACCTCTTTCATACGTTCGCGTAACATCGCCCTGGCATTGACGCGTCCAGATCTAATCTCTTTCCGTAATAATTGTGCATGTTCCCCTGACAGCGTCCCTTGTTCTTTCGCATGAGCGATGGCTCGTCGTGCTCCGCGAATAAACGTGACATAATCTTTTTTACTTGTATCAACTTTCTTTCTAAAACTTCCCGTTCGGCGTCGCTGTTTCGAACGTTCGTGTGTCTTGCGACCACTCACTTCTTTAACAAACAGTGCGCCATCCTTTGCTAAGTCCCTGATATCTTGCTTAGTAATCGCTTCCTTAATTTCGGCAAGACGTTCATTATTGAAACGTATCCGCTCAATACCCACATTCAGTGCGCGCGCCGCGAGTCTTTTTTTATCGAGTTTCATGCGTTACCTCCCGTGCATTTAAAACGATAAGATGCATTTCATGCGCTTGCTTCAGAAGAGCAAGTTTCTTTCGAGCCCCTAAGCGCCGACTCATGATAATGAGTTGTCCTTTCTGTAAGTTTTGCAAGTCGCCTGAAGTTACGATGTGAACAGGCCTTTTTCCTTTAATGAGTCCCGAAACGGCAGAAGACTGCTTATATCCTATCCCTGGCTGAACAGGGTATCCAAACCGCTTACGACGCATTTTATTATGCCTTCCACGAGGTTTGCGCCACTTCTGTAGTCTGCGCTTAGTTTTACCAAGTCGGATGTGTCGTACAGTATCACTTCTCAAAAAGCGAGGTTTTTTCATTAGATAGGCCTCCCGCATTTACTCGTAAGAAATATTCCATCTTGGAAGACACGACGATCTCTTTTAAGAATACGTGTTGCCTTTTCTATATTGGCCGCAGTCTGTCCTGCAGCCTCCAAGTTAGGGCTCGAGACGAAAACTTTCGATCCTTTTACTTCGACCAAAGTCGAAGGGACAATCGTTGCCATGCGCTTTTCCTTTTCTCCCAAAAAATTAGTCACTACGAACTTATTGCCTTCTACTTTAACTGTCATAGGGAAGTGCACGTTACAAATTTCAAGCTCATACACATAGGGCGTTGACAATCCCTCAAACAAATTCATGATATGAGCGCGCGCCGTTTTAAGGTAGGCCCGCGTGCGTCTGTTCGCGCGCAATGCAGTTAGAACAATAGAACCTTCTCGAACTTCCATGGAACTTCCTGGAATCGAGAACGTACGAGAAACAGATACGCTGCCTTTCGAACAAGCAAGTGAACTCCCATGGAGCACACACGTAACTCCTTGAGGAATTGTAATTACTTCGCTAGCTTTTTGTCTCATGTTAATAGAAATAAGCTACAATGCTTCCTCCAACGCCTTTCTCTATAGCCGTATGATGAGTCATAAGCCCTTGACTCGTCGAAATAACAACGAGACCCATATGTCTGGAAGGGAGATATCGACGAACGTATTTCATTATTTCATCATGTTTAACAAGATATCGAGGTTTAATGGCAAGGCACGCATTTAATTTATCACCAAGTTCGATATCCAACATCTTTCCGTTGACTCTAAAATCTCGAATATATCCGTGTAATTTTCCTATCGAAAGAACATTCATCAAAAACTTCGAATTATGCTTAACGCTAACTGTTAGGTGACTCGCCCGCTTGGCGTTCATGATTTGATTGAGTGTATCTGCTATAATATCTTGGCTCATGGTTAACTATATTTTTTAAAGCCGACCTCCTCAGCAATTTCCCTAAAGCATTGTCTACAAAGTTGCAAATTGTATTGGCTAAGATGTGCTCCAAATCGCCCGCACCGCCTACACTTTTTAACAGAGAGACCATACTTTCTATCTTGAGGTTTATTGTGTTTTAGAAACTTCTTAAAAACCACGGGCTTCGATCGAAGCATTTTCGCAATTTTATTCCAGTCGCTTGCAGTCATGTTATATAAATTTCGTCTTAAACGTTTCTCCCATTAGTTGTATTATTTCTTCTGCACTAACAGATTGTCGTCTAGGTACATGACCTTTCTTGGCCTTTTTATGCTTTACTCTCAGTCCGGGACGCTCAAAAACAACCGTTACATTAAACCCTCTAATACCTATCTCTCGAATGTATTCCATGTCAGGTATATCGATATATTCTTCAATACCAAACGAAAAATGATTCTCTGCAACTGCCTTTGCAGATACCGCATTTTCAACTGCACCCAACAATCGCCTAAGAAGGCGTAATGCTTCTTCACCTCGCAATGTCACACGAACACCTAATTCTAATCCGGGTTTAACGCCCAACTCAGGAATACGTCGTTTAGGTCCCGCCTTAATAATTTGTGTTTTGTGGTTCGTTAGCATTTCAAGAAGTTTGTGTGCCTTGGTCAAATCTGATCCAGTCGCACCCGCGCTGAGAACAACTTTAGCTATAAACGGCTTCTTCATCACGTTCATATCACAACCACCTGCGCTTGTTTAAGCGCAACCGCTTTGTCGTGAAGTTTAATAAGGAACCCTTCTTTCGTTACACGGCTGATTGTTCCTATCGCACCTACATTTCTCCCAGAGTTTACCATAACTCGTGCACCTTCTTTAAGCGGAAGCACGCGAACAAACTTGCACATCAAATCGATTTCAAGCGAGTCGCCCACTTTGATTGATTCTGAACTGAGGAGGTTGGTACCATCATGGAGATTTATTTGAGTTTCTTTATTTGATAGTACTTTCTTGTTGATAACTTTCACAACCCGCGTGGTCTCCTTGGTGGGCTCAAAGGCAAATCGTCCCGTCGGCAAAAGAATAACCTTATAGCGTTTATCTGCTTCAAATAACGAGAGAAGTAAAAGCGGTTCTCGCATATCTCGTACAACACGACCATTTATCTTGAGCTTCTTCTCCTTAATCATCTCTTTAACTTCGCGGGCGGTTTGAGCAAGGTGAAGAACATCCCTCACAGCACTCAATGCGGTAATTGCGTGGTTCATATGTGAAAGCGGCCGTGCTATGTATTGTGTGCCTTTTCGAGGAATGGGCGTCTCTCTATTCACATCAGCTCTTGTTAGGTGCATGGTTGGCCTCCTTTGAATGTGATGGTTTATTCTGTCGCATGCGTTTTTTATCTTCCGTACTTAATGAAATGATGCGAAGCGCAGGGGTTCGGAAAAAAACAGGGGCTTTGCTCCCATCTTTTTTCGATCGGGTTATTCCTTCAAGCACAACACGTGAACGACTCAAATCAACCGAAGCAATTTTTCCCTTCTTCTGAGCAAAAGAACCCCTCATAACCAAAACTTCATCGCCTTTACGCACAGTCACACTTCGTTTACCATATTTTGTATGCAACTCTTTTGAGAGGCGAGCGTTAAGGAATCTGTTTCTCGTATGCAAAGGAGCGTTATGTACATACTTTCTTTGTTTGCGTACCTGCGAGCTACCCTTCCAATGAACAGAAAATTCCTGTTTCATAGTACAAATTGCGCAATTTTCATAACAATCGGCCATCTATCTGCAGCCTCACGCGCCATGACTCCTTTTATCTGAGTTCCCTTGGGGTTCCCTTTATCATCTTTAAGCAACGCAACCGCGTTATCTTCAAACATAACATGTTCTCCAGTCAATCGACGGTATGTTCTTTTCTGGCGAATAACTACGGCCTCAAAAACTTGTCCAATCATGTCTGGCTTTCCTGCGCGCACAGATACTTTAACCATGTCGCCTACCTTTGCGAACTGTTGTCGACCCTTGGTAACTTTTCCTCTCTTGACACCAACAATGCGGACAATGCGCGCACCACTGTTATCGCTTGCGTGTACGTTACTTCCAATATTCAACCCCCTCGTTACTCGCGCAGCCATTGCTTTCATGGGTTCACCTTCCTAATAACATCAGTCATAACGAAATGGATAATCTTACTTAAAGGTCTACACTCGCGAACTTGAACCTGATCTCCGACTGCAACAGGTACACCGGCAGGCAATCGTGCATGAAGGCGCGTTTTGGTCTTTGTGTATCGCTCATATTTAGGAACATAGACCGTGCGTTCAAATTCTACGACTATTCTTGTGGGGAAAACTTTGATCACATGCCCCTGAAACACGCGCCCTCGAGTAGCCACTACAGAAGTCGTTTTTTTCTCTTGGATAGGTGATTGTCTTTGTTTCATGATTTCTCGTTTCAAAAGGTCAGTCGCTAATCGAATCAGGTGAAAAACCTAACTTAACCAGTGTTTGTCTGACTTGTTTTTGATGGTTTCCTTGAAGTTCGATAACGCCATCCTTCACTGTACCGCCGCATGCCAAGGACTCCTTTAGGGATCTGGCTGTCTGCTTGAGGTCGATTGTTTTATCGAACCCTGAGACAAGTGTAATAATTTTTCCATATCTGCGGGACACCGTTGAGACGGTTATTTTCTGCTCGCTTTTAGCGAGATCTTCCCATGTGATAGCTTCCACAGGCAGTCCTGTTCGCGGGTCTATCTCCATGTCTAGTGTGCAGTCACCGACGGGCTTTTTCGGCTCTCATTGATGACGGTAAGTAGGCGTGCGATAGCCTTTTTAATCTCTTTGGTTCGTATTTTTGAACTTTTTCCGGCGACGCGTGAACGGATAAGTTCAACACGAAGTTCGTTAAGCTTCGTAGTCCTCTGACTCTTGTCCATTTTAGATATCTCTTGGGCGGTTAATCCTTTCATGCTTTTTCACCTCGCTTTTTCGTAATGCGTTTTTTCTTTTTAGGACTGTCTTCTACCAGAACTTCCTGTTCGCGGGCTTCCATCTGGGCCCTAAGCGTCTGAATAAGTGCAGAGTCAACCACAATCTTATCGTGGATATGCGCAGTCGGAGGAAGGATGCTTACTTTGATGCCAATAACTCCCGCCATCGTCTTTGCTTGGGCCATTGCACGTCGTACTACCTTTGCAGGGTCTCCTGTCTTCTTAAGATACCCTTGAGCGAACCGCCAGCTTTTAGCGCGGTCACTCGGAAGCTTCCCTGAGAGAACAATTTCTGCACCGAGTGCACCTGCAGACATAATGCTTTCAAGCATACGATAGGCAATAAGTTTGAACTTCAATGAACCCTTACGTTCAAGACCGAGCGCAATTTCATCAGCAACTAGCTGTGCATCAAATAAAGGCTCGGTTATTTCTCGTATCTCGATATGAGGGTTATCAAGTTTAAATCGTTTTTTCAAGACACTTGTCAGTTCATTTATTTTGTCTCCGCGTGTACCTATGACTAATCCGGGTTTGTTAGTGGCCACTATAATCTTCTCACCGACGGGCGTATACTCAATAGAGACTTCGCTAATGCGTCCTTTTCCTAACGAGTTCTTGATATATTCTCGTACCTCTAGCTCTTCTTCTTTAAGCTGTACGAATTTCTTTTCATCCATTTTTCTTTTCCTCCAGTTTCATTTCACGAGCTTTAACCACAAGATTGATACGTTTCGCCTTGCGCCCACCTCGTCGTAGTGGACGAACCGCCCAACTCGCAGATGCATAGGTGATGCGCGTTCTGTCAAGGTCGAGCCCATGTGCGATAGCATTGCCCTTGAGGTTTTTAAGTACGCGGATAAACTCCTCCGAGGCTACACGGGGATAGCGTCCAGACATAACTCCCGGAGCGCTTCGATGAGGAATTTCACCCTTGAACGGCACTACTTTGCGCAACGCAATAACTTCGCCAAGGTCATGCAAAGCAACATCAATCGATTTTCTTTTAACAAATCGACTTAAGTACATGCTATGCTTGAGAGAGGTGTGGAGGTTAAGTCCTTTTGCAATAACCTCTTCCTTCTTTATAGTTTTCTTCTCTTCTTTCGTGGGTGTTGTCTCGCTCGCAACAGGTTTCTCTTCCTTCTTCTCATGCGCGGTCGCGTGAACCTGGTGCTTTTCTACGGAAGGCGTTACCTTGATATGCTTATCCGGTTGCGTATTCGTAGGTCGTTCAGTCATGTTACTTCTTTAGGGCCCTCGAACCCTTAGTCGCTCCAATTCCCGCCGCCGAGTGCGCAACTTTCTTTCGGGTAGGTGCGAACTCTCCAAGACGATGTCCCACCATATCAACCACAATCGCAATGTCTTCAAACGTTTTTCCGTTATGCACTCCTATCGTTTTTCCGACTAAATGAGGTACAATAACCATTTCTCGCAGATGCGTGCGTATCTTCTTCTTGTGCGACTCGCTCTGTTCACATCGTCTGATAAACCTTTCAATAAGTTCAAAGTGTCGCAAGACGCTGCGTCTGCTACGAGAAGGGAGATAGGTCGCACACGCACGCACATCGAGTTTTTTCAACTCTGCGAGTAGCGTACCGCGATATTTTTCCTCTCGTGATTTTACTTCTACGTCCATGATTAATGTCTCCCCGTTCTGCGCGGTCGTATGTGTCCGACACGAGCTCCGGCAGGTGCGTTTCGTTTAGCAATCTTAGACTTGATACGTTTACCACGTCCAGAACCGAAAGGATGGTCAATAGCGTTCATTTTAACCGCAGAGGTTCGAGGCCATAACTTGCCTTTTGCTTGCATCTTGAAAAACTTTCGTCCCGCAGTAATAAACGGCTTCTGTTGTCGTCCGTCGCCCGCCACAACACCCACCGTTGCTCTACAGCTCCCATCAACAATGACTTCATGTTTATTGGGCATAATGACTCCTACTTTATCATGTTCGTAATGCTTGTTAATGAACGCATTAGTGCCTGCAGCACGAATCATCTTACCTCCATCACCAGGGTTTCGTTCAATATTATAAACCGCAGTTCCTGCAGGAATCTGTTTAAGCGCAACGACGTTTCCCACATTAATTTCATTTCCTAAAACAAACTCTTGCCCTTCAACTGCACCTTCAAATGCAACATTGTAGAAAATATGGGTTCCCGCTTGTACTTTAATAAGCGGCGCCGAGTGTGCTGCCGAGTGAATGATGCGCAGGACTCGTGCGGAACCCTCAAAGAGAGGATATCTTACTCTATAAATAAACGCTTGCTTTCGAACTTGATATCGAGGCCCACCATGACCTCGTGCCTGCGAGATAATTGTCTTTCCCATTATATGAGTCCCAACCGAGTAGCCAAATCGGCTGCAGGGTTTTTAACATTGAATTTAACATATGCAAATTTTTTGTTAGCTCGAACTGACGTTCTAATCTTTGCAATCTTCACGTTAAACAATTTTTCAATTTCAGCTTTCAAAGATTCTTTCCGTGCGTTTCGATTCGTTTCAAACACAAGTGTATTCTCAAGGTCCATAAGCTTAACCGCTTTTTCGCTCGCAACAGGTCGTAAATGAATGCTCATAGGGAATTCAACTCCTCAGCAGCCTTTTCACTCAAGATTATAAGTCTTCCCAAGGGGTAGAGCATACTTACCGTCACATCCTTAACTGTTCGAATTTCTATTCCCCCAACACGTGCCTTTTCCTGCGCGCCAACCACTAACAGAACACCTGCGTTACGCTTATAACGTCGTCCACGAATCTTGCCTTTTCCTGCGCGCACTTTTTCAGATACAAGAGCGAGAGGACTCAATTCTCCAAAAAGCGTTTTGATAAACTTCGTAAACGCTTTCGTATTTGCAGAAAGAATGTCTGACCCCGCAACAATTGGAAAACCAAAAGGTGCCTTTTCAAATCGCTCATATCTTTTTTTGATAAACGCTTCCTGCGCGCACGCAGCGAACGCAGAACGGAGCGCAAGCTTGTATTCCTTTTTATTCATTCGAAGAAGATTGATGCTCGGTTTCGGTCCATGAGGGCGTCTTCCGCCACGCGTATTAGAAACTTCAGCACCAACCCAGTTGAATTGCGTTCCTCGTCGCCATAATATTTTACGAGGAGTTCGTGCAATTCCTCGCCCATACTGACCTTTCCAATCGTGACGCTTGTGACTAATAATTCCTGAAGCAACATGGCGTCGTCCTGCTTCCACATAAAGCCCGTAGGCTTGGGGGCTACGTTCAAACTCAACAGCGCGGCTGACGAGATCAGCCCTAATCGGAGACTCAAAAAACGCAGGAAGCGCAACGTCCTTTTTTTTATTCCCCATTACATCATACAAATGGGCTTTCATAGTTTCAACTCCATAAATTCATACTTCTTCTTTGCCTGTTTTTTAGTCGGTCTAAAGGAAGGAGTCACAAGGAGAACGCGTTTAGGAGGGCCCTGAACACTACCCGCAATGATAATGTGATTATCGGAGATGGGACCATAATGCTTAAACCCGTAGGATGCAGGAATATGTTCTCCTGCTTTTCCGTGGGCAAGAATAGGCACATTGTATTGAATACGAGTAAACATACCGAGCTGTCCCGAAAGAGGAACTTTAAACGTAACACGCGCAGGGTGCCACGGACCGAGGCTTCCGGGGCGACGAACTCCCTTTTCAGACTTATGGGACTTGAGGCTGATTCCAAATCGCTTGACAGGACCAACAAGTCCCTTTCCTCGCGTAAGTCCGCGAACGTCAATTAAACTTCCCTTAAAAACATCCTGTATTCCGATTTCTTTTCCAATATGGTTCTTAACGAATGCCAGGGGATCCTGCGCTCGCACAGCTACTTCTGCAAAGTCAGGGGCCTTCTTGAATAAATCTTTTGTGACAGGATAGACAATGACGTGTATCTCATCCCATCCCTGAATATTTTCAAGAGAGCCCGTCTTTTCAGGAACACGAATAACGCGCTTTAGAACAGGATCATTTGAAACGATAACATCTTTCATAACGCGGCCATTTTTATAAAACCTCACCGAGAACAATTTCATCTTAGGGACTTCGAGAATAGTCACGGGAAGTGCAACTTTCTTATTTGCAGTCATGGACTTTTCAGTTTTATCGCGCACGTACGCGGTTGCCATCCCTGCTTTGTAAGTCAAAAATCCTAAAAAGCCCTCTCCCTCTTTAATTGTTGTCCAGTTAACTCTAGGCACAGCTTTACGAGCGCGCTTTCGCGGCCAATACTGTAAACTTCCATATCTGGGTCTGCTTAATTTTGCCATATCTATGAACGATCAAAATGTACATTACATTATACAACAAGGCGCAACCCAACCGCCTCTTTATCAGAGAGGTGTTGATTGTATGCTCCAATCAGATTCTTCTACCGTAAACCGTAGTTCCTTTTGATGTTGAGGGTATTTAAACGTTACGAGAATAGTCACGCCGCAAATGTTTTCTCAGAGATGTGCGTTGTACCATCAACGACCATAGAACGGACGAGCACACCTTTACGCTTCGCTAATTTCCTCATCTCTTCGGGCGTTTTCGCATCGCTCGGAACTTCGATATCAGTTATAGTAAACGTGTGCCTAATTTCAATAGACTTCCAAGAAGAGGGCGCGCCAAATACAAGTTCTCGTGCAAGAGTTTCATCTGGAGTCTTGATGGAGCAAAAATCAATCTTGGGTCCTGCCTCGCTTGTACTTGGTTTGGCAGATTTAGGCGCCTTCGGTTTAATTTTCAGAATTTGATCTCCGACGCTAAAACTCAATGCAAAAAAAGCATTCGGTGCTTTATCCACCAATGCAATAATTTCCTCACCTTTCATAGTCCCCGAAACAACGTATTGCTTAATGCCCATGAATTGTTTCAATCCCGTTGAAGGGATTTTACTTTTAAGGTCCATTGTAGACACAACAACGCCACTCACTTCAGTGCTTTTTCCTCCAAGCTTGGTCGCCATTAACTTTACAATATCGTTTGCATATTCTGCAGTAGTAGATATGGAATACCCCTTTGCCGATCGAGATGCCTTGACCATAGCCCGTTCCTTAAACGATCCCTTACTGAATTTCTGGAACTGCAAATGTACAAGCTCATCGACGTTACCCTCGAATATCTTCTTGATAAACGTAGTCATAGACACGTCACGATTGTTCGATTTATAAATCTAACAGCGTTTAGAGCCTAGCCAACCTTTATATACATAAAATTCGTTTCTCCGACGTGGCAATTAAAGAACGAGACGTTAAGAAATATTCGGCGATTTTGCTCGTAGTGCTTCTCACAGTGCTTGCGTTTATGATAATTCGCCCCATTGCTCTTTCAATAGCCGCCGGTTTGCTTTTGGCCTATGTTTTTTATCCCTTATACAAATATCTTTTCAAAGTTTTTCGTGAAGGTACAACGACAGCTCTCGCCGTCTCGGTAGTGGTCATTCTCCTCATCTTTATCCCCCTTTGGTTTATTGTGCCATTGATAATGCGTCAACTTTTTGATATGTTCACGTTCTTCCAGACCTTGGATGTGGCTAATTTTGTAAGGCAAATATTACCTACTTCTTCAGCCCAGTTGCAAGTTGATGTAACCACTGCAATCGTTAGTTTTATAGGAAAAATCGCAACAACTTCCTTGAGTAGCTTGGGGGCACTTTTGGTTGATCTTCCAAAGGTATTGCTCAACTTGACCATAGTCATTTTCGTATTTTTCTTCGCAATGCGCGACGGAGAAAAACTAAAAAAATACGTTGCAGAACTTTCTCCCCTTAAGAAAGAAAAAGGGACCGTGCTCGCACGCCAATTTAAGCAAATAACAAATTCGATTATTTACGGTAATTTCATTATAGGAATCGTGCAAGGTGTTCTTACGGGAGTGGGGCTTCTTATCTTTGGTGTGCCCAACGCGCTTCTTCTCACGTTTTTTGCGATTATAGCTGCAATTCTTCCCGTGTTAGGGGCTTGGCTTATCTGGATTCCTGCAGCCATTTACTTGTTTTCAATGGGAAGCACAGGCGCAGCTATAGGATTTACGGTTTATAGCATAGTTCTCGTCTCGACAGTCGATAATCTCCTACGCCCCTACTTAGTCGCACGTAATACAAAGTCGTCGTCAGTCGTTGTGCTTGTCGGCATGCTTGGGGGACTCATGGTCTTCGGAGTACTAGGGCTCCTTATCGGGCCCCTCGTGCTCGAATATCTTATTTTGTTCCTAGAAGCCTACAGAACAAAAGCATTGGCAGATATGTTTGAATCAGATTAAACAAAGTATAAAAGCTCCTTTTTTCATTAGGTATCATGAGGTGTTCTTTAAAGAAATTAAACGTTCAAGCAGGAAAGCCCATCGCCTTTCTTCATGCGTCCGATGCGCGTATTTTAGGCGTTCACCCAGGGGATAGAATTTTAATACGTACAAATGGAACAAAGGAAATCGCCGTTGTCGATGTAACGACTACATTCATAAAACGACGAGAGCTAGGACTATCAGATGAAGTTATTCGCTCCCTGAACCTTTCTCTTTCGTCCTCCATCGAGGTACAACCTATGAAATTTGCTCAAAGTAGCATTCTTCTCAAGCAGAAACGGGAATGCGACCCCTATACCGAAGAGCAACTTAAGAAAATAATGGGAGATATAGTAAGTGGGGCGCTAACCGAAGCCGAAATTGCGTATTTTATTTCAGGAATTAATTATTGCGGGATGTCTCTTCAGGAAACGCGGTCGCTTGTTAACGCCATAGTAAGCACCGGGACTAAACTCTCCTGGGGAACAAAAAAATGTGCCGATAAACATTCAATAGGAGGTATTCCAGGTAATCGTACGACGCCTATCGTTGTAGCCATTTGTGCCGCAGCAGGAGTCATTATGCCAAAGACTTCTTCACGCGCCATAACCTCTGCTGCAGGAACCGCAGACACGGTTGAAACACTAGCTCGGGTGAATTTTTCAGTGCGCGAGTTACAGGAAATTGTGTATAAAACGGGTGCGTGTCTCGCATGGGGGGGTTCGCTCGGTCTTGCGCCAGCCGACGATAAAATAATCCAAATAGAGAAAATACTTAATCTAGATCCTGAACCTCAGCTTCTTGCTTCTATTCTGTCAAAGAAGATTGCTGTAGGGAGCAAGTACGTACTCATCGATATCCCCTATGGTTTGGGTGCAAAGGTCACGCGCAAGAAAGCACTCGATCTTAAGAAAAAGTTTCTGAAATTAGGAACCTCCTTGGGACTCATTATACAAGTTGTGCTAACCGAGGGTTCACAACCAATTGGGGATGGGATAGGCCCCTCGCTTGAGATGAGGGATATCGTACGCGTGCTTACTAAAAACAACTCTCCCCAAGATCTTGAGAAAAAATCAATTTTTCTTGCAGGTAAAATTCTTGAAATGACAAAAAAAGCGAAACCAGGCAAAGGCGCAGCACTTGCGCGCAAAATGTTATCGAATGGAAGCGCCTTTGTAAAGTTTAAGGAAATAATTGAGGCACAGGGCGGCTACGTGCGCGAGTTGCCCTTGGCACAATATAAAAAAACGCTCTTTGCGTCAGCGACGGGAACCATCGAGGCGATTCATAATAGGCTTATTAACACAACGGCCCGAATCGCAGGTTGTCCTCAGGACAAGGCTTCGGGAATTGATCTCCATGTACACGTCGGAGACAAGGTAAAAAAAGGCGAGCCACTTGTAACGCTTTACGCCGAATCTCTGTTCAAACTCAAATCGGCTTCAACGTTCTTCATAACAGACCATCCTATTGAACTAGGATAATTTTTATAAACCAACAATAGTTCAAGGAAGCATGCACAGACCAATAAAAAAAGATGCGAATTACATGCAGAATCTCGTTGACTATGTAAAAAGAAATCTCAATAAAGGATACGCGTCTGATTCGCTTCGCTGGGCGTTAATCAATCAAGGTCACTCCCGTATAGAAGTCGATAAGGCCCTTACTTTGGCACAGGCAGAAGTTTCACGAGAGCGTGTTGCGAGTCGACCCACAGCTTCCCCGCAAACGTCTATATCTTCACCTTCTCTCCAAGTTGAACCTGAACCAAAACAGCCTTTCTGGAAACGCTTCTTCGGTTAATCACGCTTTCCCAAATCGCACGGTATCTCGTTTGTAAATCTTATCTATCGCATGATTAAACGCCTCGTCTAGGTCAATACCCATTGAATTAGCCATACAACACAACGTCACAATGACATCAGCCATCTCATCACCCACTTCTTTCACGTCCTCTTCTGCTTTCTTTTTCTTAGGTCCAAAACGATGATTTAGTTCTCGAGCAAGTTCTCCCGTCTCTTCGGTGAGGCGCGCCATCATTTCAAGAGGTTTCCAATACTCCGCGCCCACGCTCTTGAACCAGTCATCAACTCGTTTTTGATGCTCTTTCACCTCGTTTTATGGCTGGGAGATTAATAAGGATTTATGTAATTGGAAGAAATGTACGCCCGGACCCCGCGCGAGAATAAAGTGCCCCAATCCGGTTTTATTCGCTTAAATTTATGTCTTCTGATATAATTAAATAATAGAATATTATATTAATATCAGAATAAAATGGAAATTAAAAAGGGGTTGTTCGTGTTAATTTTTGCGGGAATTCTTTTGCTCGGGGGCTACACTATAAAAAAAATAGTAGACGATGTTGCAGGACAATCACTGGCTGAAAAAACTGAAAACATAACTGCGGAACAAAGTGTTTCAAGCATAGATGTCGTTAAAGCAAATAAATCAGGATCACAAGAAGTGCAAAAAACTAATGAAGGTTCGGAGAACATTGTTTGGTGGAAACCAAATCCAAATACGTCGTGGCAATGGCAATTAATGGGAACAATAAATCAAAACTATGATGTGGAGATGTATGATCTCGATTTATTTGATAATTCAAAAGAGGTCATAAATGCATTGCAAAATAAAGGTATAAAAGTTATTTGCTATTTTAGTGCTGGAAGTTATGAAAACTGGAGAATCGACAAGGATGATTTTCCAATTGAGGTTCAGGGAAAAACTCTAGAAGGATGGGAAGATGAAAAATGGCTTGACATTTCCAAAATTGACTTGCTTGCACCTATTATGAAAAACAGATTAGATTTAGCAGTAGAAAAAGAGTGTGATGGTGTTGAGCCAGATAATGTAGATGGTTATTTGAACGATAATGGGTTTGATTTAACCTATCAAGACCAACTGGCCTATAATAAATGGCTTGCAGAAGAAGCTCATAAAAGAGGTTTAACAGTTGGTTTGAAAAATGATCTAGAGCAAATTTCTGAATTGGTCGATTATTTTGATTTTGCTTTAAATGAACAATGTTTTGAATATAATGAGTGTGAAACTCTTTTGCCATTCATTGAACAAGATAAGGCCGTTTTTGGTGTAGAATATGAATTACAACCAGCAGAATTTTGCAACGAGGCAATTGAGTTAAACTTTGATTGGTTGAAGATGGAATATGAGTTGGATGGCGGAAGAATCTCTTGCAGATAGTTAAAATTCTATAATTTTAGCGTTGCATTTTCCACACATCTAATATACCCAAGTAGGAGACGCCCGGACCCGGAATCGAACCGGGATATCCCGAAGGAAACTGGTTCTCTCGTTTTTCGAGTTTATCGATGCTAACTCAAGACCAGCGCAATACCATTATGCGATCCGGGCACATAGGTGTATAGAAAAACCGTTTTTAAAGGTTTACTAGCTACAACTAAGAAAAAGACTGTTCGGTAAAAATAAAAGTAAAATCTTTTCCGAACTGCGATGCAAGTCCCGCAGCTGATTCTTCCGCCTTCTTTTCTTCAGCAGGTGCCGCAGCCTCAGGCGCAGCAGCTCCGCCAGCAGCAGGTGCCGCAACAGCAATCTGTGCGTTAGCGAGTTCCGTTGCAATATCAACACCGTGTAAGCTTGCAATAAGCGTCTTGACTTTAGCTTCGTCAACATGAGCTCCAGCGGCCTCGATGACTTTCTTCAAATGAGTCTCATCAACTGGCTTGCCAAGCTTATGAAGTAACAAAGCTCCGTAAATATATTCCATTATATGCCCTCCTTTATCATGTTTTGAATAGCCTTTTCATGTGTACTCGCCTTAGCAATAAAGTACTTGATGGTCTGATCCGTGTAATAATCTCGCCCTACCGCAAATCCGACGGCCTTTCTAATAAGCTCTCGTAACTCATTGAGTGTGCCTTCCTTATCAATACGTATACCCGCATATACCTTATCATCCTTTCCATCATAGGCTGCAAGCGGAATAAATCCTACTTTCATAGGGCTCACACCCAATTTACCAAGTACGCTTGCAACATTTTCTTTTATCGCCTCTCCTTTCTTGGCCACAATCGCACCTTTGATAATTTCTAATTTTCCTTCTTTAACGGCCACCTTTAATCCTGCCCCTGAAAGTTCAGATATCGCTGGACCAGGGACTAAATCAGTAGGCCCAGCCGGAATTTCAATATCTTCAAGGGCAATATCGCCCGCACGAGCTTTACTCGGAATTTGATTATCTGATAAAATGCCCGAGAGCGCAAATGCATCTTCCTCTGAGAAGAAAAAGGCAATGTCTGCTGTTAATTGCGATTTAAGTTCGATGATTCCGCCTTTACCGATGAGTTCAATGGCGCGAATCGCTGCATTTTTCTTAACCATAATAACATCGGCAGTTCCTCGCAGACTCTTTTTAATTGCATGAAACTGCGAGCTAGGCAATCCCTTACACGACGCGATAAGCGTGGTACGAGATTTCTTCATGCGTTCAGCAAGCTTCTTAACAAGCTCTACTTTTCCTTTAGGGACAGGTTTTATACGTTGGCGAGTCATAGACTTTCGACCTTAATAGGCGCCCCCATAGTGAGTTTAATCATAACCTTGCGTATATTCTCTTTTTTAGCTGGCAACACGTTAACGATATCATTGTAGACCGTTCGAATATTCTGAGCAAGGTGCTCATCGCTCATGGTCTCTTTTCCGATTGCAATACGGATAGCCGGTTCTTTCGCTTTGATCTTAATCGATTGAGAAATGCGTGCGAGCAGTGCTTTAATCGCTTCAGGAGTTTCTTGCATAAGGACTCCCAACTGCGGAGTCGGCATTTTACCTGTCGGCCCAAGGGACTTACCGAATGCAGTTGCAACGGCCGGCATGACCTTCGCACTTGCAATGAAGAAGTCATAATCCCGTACGAGTAACTTAAGCGCTTTTTTATCTTTATACTTATCAAATTCTGCTTTCATCACAGTTTTGACAAGGTCGCTCTTATTTTCAAGAAACCCACACACGCGCTTCTCAGAGAAAACATGAGGAATTGTGCTCACCACGTTAACGCTATCGCGTCGCATGTCCATTCCCTTTAAACTGATAAGTAAATCAACTGTCTGTTCGAACTTTCGTTTGTCTCCCTTGCGGATTTCTTTAAGTGCGTTTTCGAGTTCCATGTGTGTCTCCTACGTGATGACCTCCCGACCCAGAAAAAAGGTCTGCAGGTACGTAGTATGCGACGAAACTGGATTGAAAGAGGGTATTTAAATGTGTCTCTTAATAAATGCAATCAAGAGCCACTGTTCTCTCAACAAACCGAAAAATCTATAAAATTAAGTTCTCTAAAAGATTATGAAATTTGATAGCCTTAGGAAAAACGACCTTCATTTGATTGCAAGTTTTGTTTTGTTATCGGTCTTCTTATCTTTTTTCTACTTGTCAAACGGTCTTTCTGAAAGTACACTTATTCTTCTTTCTTCGATAAGTGCACTTATTTCTTTTCTTTTTCTTCTGAAGATAGTCTGCTTAGAAGTAAATTATAAACGATGGGGATTCGTAATCTGCACGATACTTTTTTCTCCAATTTCTCTATTAGTCGGAGCTTTTTTTGTATTGGGGCCAAGCCCCTCTTTCTTTTTAGCTTCTATAACCTTCCTACCTTTTAGCTGTCTTTCTCCAGCGTCGCTCATTTTTTACTTCACAGAATACCGTCCCTTTCTAAAAGGAAAAAAGAATGAAAAAGAAATAAAAGAGGGAATTTATTAAAGGGGTTCGTTTGATTTTCATGAAGGAAATCCTTTGTCTCTTTCTCGATATAGATAAGACATAGCCCTCTTGTGTCGGTTGTTTAAGGCGAATAATTTGTATAATCCTCCCACAAGAAGGGTAGCCGAAATTATAAGAAAAAAGAGGGCATAATTTTT
Source organism: Candidatus Woesearchaeota archaeon (assembly GCA_964354995.1). Lineage (GTDB taxonomy): Archaea > Nanobdellota > Nanobdellia > Pacearchaeales > GW2011-AR1 > JBBSZK01. The sequence goes on from CAYHBQ010000001.1 coordinate 39,934, forward strand.
AAAGAAGTTATCTAGTCCATTTATCGAACCCATGGTTCCTCCGGAAAAAAGAATGGCTACTCCTAGTCCAATAAGCCATTTTGGAATATCCAAGTCTCTTTCATATCTAAACTTGACTAAATCAATTAAGTTATTAACATCCCTGAAGTCTCCTCTCGTCTTTTTTAAATCATTAAACCATCCCAAACCAAAAGAAGAGGAATCAGCCACTCTGCCGAGACCTTAATAATCTATTTAAAACTTATTGCACGTTATCAATCTTGCCGAGATACTCTTTCACACGTTCAATGGTCTGAGGAATAAGAAATCCTTCTATCTTCTGTTCAAATAAATGCGATAAGGGCTCAAATTCCGCAAGCCGATACACGTTATTTTTCTTGTCGACAAGCATCAAGTCCCGCAGGCGTTTTAATTGTCGGCGAATATTGCTTTCTGCAAGCCCTTTAGGTTCAAGCGAATGTTCCTGTCGCAATGCTTTAATCTTATCGATAATCTCAAACGAAGTCATTTCCTTACGCTCTTTACGTGCGTCGTCTAACGCGAGCAAGACATCTACCATCACATCTCGTGAATCGCCGGGCTGCAAAAGTCCAAGGCTTAAACAGATTTTTTTAACCAACTCTCTTCGGCTTGTCTCATACGGGCGCTCATACCTTCTGAGTGTAATCTCGTTTAACGGAGCATCGCGAGCCATTACTCACTCTGATACGAGAAAGGTTATAAAGCTACCTCCGCCCACGGTAGCATGGAACTTGTTGCAACCGTTGGCCTCGATAAAGAATCATGGGGACAGGTAACGGGGTTAATAAATCACGGAACGTGGGATCGTGTTGTGCTTATAAAAAATAAACTCGCGCTCGACTTTCCCGTTCCTGAAGGCGTCGATGCACTCTTTATCGATACCACCCAACCTCTTTTAGAAATAAAAAAATACCTCGTTGAAAAACTTAAACCGCTCTTGTCTGAGTTCGACGCCTGCGTCTCAATAGCGTCAGGCACTGGCAAGGAACACATGGCCCTCATCTCAGCATTACTTGCAATTCCCACAGGCATACGTCTTGTCGCATTCACAAAAAACGGCGTCGAGTTTGTTAATTAACTTTTAGAAAAATATGAACACCCAACGCACCATCATCAAGGCAAGAAGCGCAATGAAGAACCAACTCGCAATTTTGAATGCGCGCTTTCCCCATAATTCTCTTCTCGTGATGCTCCAAACAGCCAAATAAAAGAATCGGCCTCCGTCAAGCATACCCAAGGGAAGCATATTGAATAACGCAACGAGCAAGTTAATCATAAACACCCACCACAATAAGTAATAGACAAACCATGCGAAGTCCCCGCCCCACGTTGGCGCGTAATAAATGTAGGGATCTTTAATCTTGAAGATAACTGAGGAAACAAATCCCTTGAATCCGGACTGACTAGGTTTACTTATGCCGATGCCCAAATACGCGTTTCCATCACGATCTGCCAAAGTAATTGAATGGTCAAAATCAGCATCGCCTTCACGAGTTGTTACAACAATCGTTTGACCGGGCCGTTTGGAAGCAATGGCCGAGCGGAGCTCTTCAATAGAACGTGTCGGCATACCGTCAATAGAAAGGATAACGCCCGAGAGACGAGCATTAATGGCGGGCGCGTCATCGTAAACCGTAATCGCAGGAACCTCGTTAGCAAATGCGGTTTTAAGTGCGCTTCCCAGAGCGAAGAATCGCGTTTCGCCTACGTTAAACGCAATAAGGCTATCGTTTATTGAAATGAAATCAACATGTGCAACTGGAACTCCTCCAATAGAGGTAATCGCAGAAACATTCACAATTGCAGGCGTGTACGTATTGAAGTTAACTCCCGCAGGAGCAAAGCTCAGTGCAAAAAAGCCCCAGAGGATAAGTCCAAACAAAATAGTCATTAACACATTAGCAAACACGCCTGCCGCGAGGATAGCCATTTGAGGGAATTTCCGTATCTTCTTCATGTCACGGTCGTCCTGTTCAACAAAGGCACCAAAGAAGGGTCCAAAGAAAGCAACACCCGTCGATTTAATCCGTACGTTATTTAAGCGTGCGAACAGCCCATGAGAAAATTCATGAGTTATAGCGACTATTGCAATGGCTACCAGAAAATAGGTAAAATAGAACGGGGGAAAAATACTTTCAATATTAAACAATTGGGGGAAATACGGAAATAGAGGCAACAAAGGGGGAATCTTTAACGCTTTCGCCAAGAACGGCGAGGTAACGTAATCATATACCGTCGTTACAAGCAACCAGCTCATCGCGCCGAGCAATATCACTCCAACAATCACAATTACATATTGCAAGGGCTTGAGAATGCGTCGATATTTTCGCGCCCAACGGTCCATCAGCGTAAGGCCCCACTTTGCATGATACAAAAATATCCAGCCTTGGCGTTTCAAACCTTTTTTGTTGCGCGATATAAATGAAATCGCAAAAAGCGCAAAGATAGCTAAGAAGATGATGTCGTATAGTATGAAACTCATGGATGCCTACTTTTTCTTTGAACGTATCGGTCTAAAAACGCGACCACCACATCGGCGGCAGGCCACTAGTTTCTGGACGACACGAATAGGATCAGTTCGCAATTTCTGACTGCATCGTCTACATACAAAGATATTCTTGAACAGTCGTTTTTGCGCCGCAATAATTTTAGTCGCCATTTACATAACCCTCATAATCTTTTTCTTACCTTCAATATCCCAGTATTCCACCTGTTTCTCAGAGGCAAGTGAGTCTTTAAGTTCTTCCATAAACGGTATATCGATTGTTTCAAAATTATCAAGGTCCATAACAGAAGCAGTAACATCCCCCACATTAAGTACTTGTGCTTTGCGCTTATCAATGTGAGGCACTTCAAATCGTTCGTGACCGGGAACTGCAATGACTTTTTTCTTCCCTGTGAAAATTTCAATGGCCTCAATACGACACTTACTTGCGCCATGTTTTCCGGTCTTGCTGATATCATTTGAGCGCACGGTACAAGCCTCTCCACCGACGAGAACAGTGACTCCTGTACGAGCTTCAGTTGCATCAATAACTTTTAGGACCATGCGAGCACGTGCCAAGAAACGTTTATAAAACTTACTAAACATGCAACACAATGACAACCGTCGCCAAAGGAGACTTCATAGAACTTAGTTATACGGGATATGTTAACGGCGAAGTCTTTGATTCAAATCGAGATGTCGACCTAAAAAAACTTAATTCTGAAGCAAAACCAGAAAAAACCCCTATAATCATAGGCGAGGGTATGGTCGTTCGGGGCTTAGATAAAGCACTCGAAGGCAAATCAATCGGAGAAGAATATTCGATTTCGTTACAAGCAAAAGAAGCCTTCGGCGCACGCAACCCCTCGTTACTGAAACCGATTCCTCTGAAAGTATTTGGTGAAAAAGGAGTTCATCCGCGTCCAGGGATGAGTTTTGTGTTGGATAACAATCTCGTGCAAGTGCGCGCAGTTTCAGGTGCGCGTGTTATCGTCGATTTCAACAATCCTCTTGCAGGAAAAGATGTTTCGTATGCGTTCAGAGTCGTTGCAAAAGTAGAAGACGTTAGTGAAAAAACGAAGACGTTCTTTGGCAGATTTTTACGGGCAGTTCCTGAATTCGAGGTGGGGGAAAAAGTTGTTATCAAAGGTCCTGCGCAGATGAAGCCCATTGTTGATATCTTCGGAGAAAAGTTTAAGCTCCTTGTTGGAAAAGAGCTAGGCTTTGTTGAAACCGAACAGCCCTCAAAACAACCCGATTCGCAAGAGGGAATACAACAATCCTTATAAACGATTTACCCGTGAGAAAGTAAATGGCATTAAGTATTGAAAAAAGAGGGCAGACGACGGCGCATCCGCTCGATAAAGAACTCGAAACGTTAATACAGAATCAGGTTTCTCGAATAAAAGTAGTAGGGTGTGGAGGCGGAGGAGGCAATTCAGTATCTCGTATGAAAGAAATCGGAATTAAGGGATGCGAGGTTGTCGCGCTCAATACCGATGCACAGGATCTCTTGTACGCTAACGCTGACCACAAAATTCTCATCGGTCGCGAATTAACGCATGGTCTTGGAGCAGGGAGCAATCCGAAAATAGGCGAGGAAGCCGCTCGCGAATCGGAGCAAGAAATTCGAAAAAGACTTTCGAATAGTGACTTAGTTTTCATCACGTGCGGGCTCGGCGGAGGCACCGGAACCGGAGCAGCACCCGTAGTCGCGGATATAGCTAAAAAACAAGGGGCACTTACCATCGGTATTGTTACACTGCCTTTCACAGTAGAGGGTCAAAAAAGAATAGAAAATGCGCAGTATGGGCTTGAACGTATGGCGGAGATTGCAGACACACTCATAGTTATCCCCAATGACAAATTGCTCGAACTTGCGCCCGAATTGCCTCTGCATACGGCATTCAAGGTGGCAGATGAGATTTTAACGAACTCTGTGAAGGGAATTGCAGAACTCATTACTACTTCAGGTCTCGTTAACCTTGATTTCGCAGATGTAAAAGCAGTCATGTCAAACGGAGGGGTGTCTTTAATTGGCATTGGCGAGTCTGATTCTGCAACGGGTCGGGCTGAAGAAGCAGTAGAACGAGCGATTGATAACCCGCTCCTCAACGTCAATATTAGAGAAGCAAAGGGGGCACTTATTAACATCATTGGGGGTCCTGACTTGACACTCGAAGAATATAAGACAGTTATGGAAATTATCGGCAATCGCATAGCCCCCGATGCTAAAATAATTTCGGGCGCCCAAATTTCTGCAGATATGGAGAAATCAATAAAAGTATTGCTAATAGTCACGGGAGTCAAAAGTGCGCAGATTCTTGGTTCAGGCGGAAATGATTTATCAAAGAAAACCGAATCGGAATTGCAAGATGAGCTCGGTATAGACTTTGTTGACGACGAGTAACTTTAAAAACCACAGTCTACTAATGCGCGCATGAAAGAAAAAATAAAATCTTTTCTGATTCAATGTAATCGTGTTTGGCGCGTCTTACGAAAGCCCTCTGGAATAGAATATAAAACCATTACCAAGGTCGCAGCGCTCGGACTACTCGCGCTCGGACTACTCGGATTTGTTATCTCGTTAGTCGTGAAAGAGCTTGTTCTTAACGCATAAAAACATTTATAAATCTGCCAAAAACTATCTGAGTACTACTTCTTGATTATTCACGGGGTAGCAGGCTATGATTTTCGTTATAAAGGTAACCACAAACAAGGAAGAGAAAGCAGTTGAAATGATTACTGACCGTGCTCAAAAAAAACAATTGAACGTGTTCGCGGTCGTCCGTCCTCACGGGTTGCGAGGATATGTCCTACTTGAAGCGGCCGACCGGGATTCTGCCGAAGAGTCTGTATTTAATTTACCGTACGTAAAAGGTATTATCGGCAAGACCCTTGTCTACGATGAAATAAAAAACATGGTACAACCAGAGGTAGAAGATTATAATATCGAAGTAGGAGATATTGTCGAAATGATTGCAGATTTGTTCAAAAAAGAGAAAGGAAAAGTATTGCGTGTTGATAAACAAAAACGAGAAGTCGTTGTTTCGCTCCTTGGGGCAGCAGTACCTATTCCGGTAACTGTAAAAATGGATAACATAAGAGTTATAAGGCGTGAAAACGAGCCCGAAAGTACTGACGCGGAGGAAAAAACAAATGCCCGTGATTAAACTCATTGTTGAAGGAGGGGCCATGAAGCCCGGACCAGCCGTAGCTCAGCAATTAGGTCCTCTCGGTATCAATCTGGGAAAAGTAATCTCAGACGTAAACACCGCGACAGCAGGATTCAAAGGTGTCAAAGTCCCCGTTGAAATCGATGCAAATGCAAAAACGAAGCAATTTACCATAAAAGTATTCTCACCTCCCGTGGCCGAGTTGCTTAAGAAAGAGTTAGGTCTTGAGAAAGGATCAGGCTCTCCCAAGGACACGAAGGTAGGTAACTTGGCTATAGAGCAAGTTATTGCAATTGCTCAAACGAAGTTGCCCAACATGCTTGCTCGAGATTTGCGTGCCGCCGTTAAACTTGTGGTAGGAAGTTGTGTTTCACTGGGAATTATGGTTGAAGACAAACAGGCGAAAGACATAGAACGAGATATCGACGCGGGATTGTACGACAAAGAACTAAAATCGGCTAAGACAGAAGTTTCTGCCGAAAAGAAAGCACGTCTTTCATTAGCATTCGCATCGGTCAAGAGCCAGCAGGAAGCTAAAGCGAAAGCCGCTGAAGCTGCCAAGCTTGCTGAAGAAGCAGCCAAAGCCGCAGCAGCCGCAGCGACGCCAGCCGTAGGAGCAGCACCAGCTGCAGGAACACCAGCAGCCGCAGCGACGCC
>CAYHBQ010000002.1:0-39711 GCA_964354995.1 Candidatus Woesearchaeota archaeon
CTTCCGATCTTTTCACTCGTGCTCGCAACCCAACAACCGGGACAAATTCATCGAGATGTTATGACCCAGTCAGACATAGTCATCTCACACAAAGTGACTTCACAACCCGATGTGCAAGCACTCAACGAAATCATGCAATCATATCTTATCGAAACCATAAAAAAGAAGATGGACGAGCTTCCCAACCTCAAAGGCTCAGCAATTATCCTTGATGACAATTCAGAACGCATTTATGCCATGCGCATGCGTCCTCGATTCACCTGGCACGGTGGAGAAGCGCCTACTGCCATAAAGACCGAACTCTCGTTATAAAAAAGCAATAGTAAAGCCTAAAAAGCGCAAAAGGATGCCCGAACCATGAAAATTACTCGCGAGCACGAACGAAAGATAACAAGGATAGTACAAAGAGGAAAAACATCCACTCAACCGCGAGCAATACGACTATTCGGAGCAATAACCGGAGACCCAAACAATATCCATAGAAGGAGAGAATATGCCGAGGCAAGTGGATTGCCCAATACCCCCGTTATGGGGGCACATATAAGCGCTATCGGTCTTGAACGCGCATTAGAAGCCTATTACGTGCTCACCGGTCAAACACCCACCGAACTGTATCATTCCACAAGATTCAGTTCGCCCCTATTTCCAGGAAGAAAGAAGTTAGGTCCACTCGAGATTGAAGAAATCGATGAAGAAACAGTGCTAAAATTACCCGTGCACAGAGGAAATTTTGTTAAAGCAATCAATGAAACACGCATTGGAAGAATATCAAAAAAAATAGACGCACCTGCAAATCCAGACGCGGGCCCTATTCTTGCAGAAGTAACGCCAACAAAAAAAGGAGAACAAGCATATGGTCGACTGGTGCGGGCGCAACCAAGAGACTACCTTTCTCCCGGATGGCTCCAAGCATTATTTCCAGGAACGCTCGTGAGAGTCCTCAATACTGCCTACGAAGGAGAGAATAATGGTGCACCTATGCCGCTGAACCTGCGCATGACCACACATATAAAACAGCAAGCGGAAAAAAGCCCGCTCGCCTTGGAGGTTTACATGAATGATAGAGGACGACGAGGAGACCTTTATGTCTACGATTTTTATGGCGAAATAAAACAAGGAAATAGAATAATAGAAGTAGCCGAACTTAAAGCGGTGGGCAGAACACCCATAGACCTAGAAAAAATAAAAAGGATTTCCAGAATACCCTCTATAACGCTTTAATATCAACCCGATATCGATACCGCCGCGTACCAATATCCCCTGCTTTCTTAATACGCATAATTCGCACCTTCTTTTTTGCCTTCTGTGATTCAGACAAGATAAGAGTGCGCAACGCCTCTTCAGCACCCTCTTCAGGATAAAACCCATAGTAATGAATAGTTCCTCCCCGATTAATTACCTTAAACGCTACATCAAGAAAACTATCTTCCAAGTTGGGCCGTGCCATCACAATCCGATCGAACGTTCCTTTGAGTGTGGGCACAACTCGTCTAACGTTCCCCTGTACACACATAACATTAGCAAGTTTATTTCGTTTCACATTCTCAACCGCGTACCGATGCGGCTCCCGTCCCAATTCAACCGATATAATCTCACTAGCCTTATTCTTCTTCCCCATAACAACAGCAAACGGCCCAACCCCGCCAAACATAACAAGCACGCGATCCCCCTTTTTCACAAGCGAGGCGAGTTCACTACGTTCAGACGCAAGTCGCGGAGAAAAGTAACAGCTATCTACATTAAGTCGAAACGAACATCCATTCTCCGTATACAACGCCTCTTTCGTTTTCTCGCCAGCAATCCACTTCGTGGTCGGCGTTCGTAACCGTCCTTTAATCCGAGCGCTCTTCTCGAGCACCGTCGTAATTTCTCGATGATCTTTCAAAAATCGAGTAGCAAATCGTTTCTTCTCAGATGATTTCGCACTTCTGTCAAATTTCACAAGCACTACATTCCCCAGAATATCATATGGCGCCATTAGAATAGAAGAGGAAAACGTAGTTTAAAACCGTTTCTTAATTAAGTTCAGCAGTAAGAGTACGATAACGATATTCCAAATGACGAATAAGCGTCTCAACTTCTCGCGAAGGATTCTGAATAGAACGATATTTCTGAATATCGTGCTCCAAATCGGCAAGTTGTCGTAGTTTACGTCGACGGGTCACAGCAGCTGCACGAGCCGTCCCGAAATAGGCGTGTATTGAACCGTCAAAGAATATGGAAAGAAGCACAGCTGCAAACCCTGTCACATACAACCAGTTGGAGGCCATAGAAAGTTCTCCCGAAGGACGCGTCCACCAAACAAACACAAACACAAGGCCATAGACAATCCACGCAATGCGCCGACCTGAACCTCCATTCACCCCTTGATGCACAAACCAAAAGTAAATCATAAACGGAATAAAGGTCGTCAGTGCAATACCCAACGTACTATACGGAAGTAAGATAAATCCCACAAATTCTTCAGGCATATATCTGATAGCCAAAATAGAAACAATGAGAGAAATAAGAAACGCGACGCGCTTTTCCTTAAACAGTTCGACCTTTTTAAGGACGTTTAAAACAACAATGAGAAGAAGCAAAAACAGAAGTATCTTCGCAAAGAAGAAGTCATCAAATGAACTCGTGTCCAAAAGCACTTCAAAGATAGGGGTAAAGAACTGTTCAATTGTGTATAGGGCATCTTCCTGTAAAAACTGAATATCCCCCCACGGTGCCGCAGAGACTAAAGGTGTGAATGTCAAAAGAATACAAGCAACACAAAAAGCAAACACCTTCATACGATACAGCAGTAAGCGAGGCTTAAAAAGATTTCCTACTCTAAACGCGAAGAAAGAAAGCCCTTGGACCGTTCAGGTATAAACAATAACCAGAGTAAGAACTAACCATTTACCTATGCATTTTCTGCCTCTCTTTTTGACTTAAACCACCCCACAAAATTTCCACCTTTAAAGACATTATACCCATCCATAGAATTCCCATCTATTCTTTTATACGCCTCATCAATAGCCTTGACCGTTGTATCCAAAACATCTTGATTAGTTTTCTGTTTGGACTCGGCGTCTTTTTTAGCGCCCCGAGCACGCGCTTTCTTAATAATTCTAAAGACGCGGCGAAATATCACGACTGAAATCAAACAAACTACGACAAAGAGCATCGGACCAAGCCACGACCAAAAACCTTCTTCGGTAAAGAAAAATCTGAAAATGCCGTCAGCAAACAGTCGATAAATGCCCAAATGCCCTGATAGAGACCCAAAGATAACTCCCAACGCAATAGAAACGCCTAAGCTAAAGAGCGAGAAAAGCGCAATGGCGTCGATGAACACAATAGAAAACGTAATCCATAACAAAAGCGTAACAAAAAAGGTCCACGAAAAAGAATAGTCTTGCCCAAACAACACAAAGAAAACAGGACTTATAGAAGTCATACGCTCATCAAATGCAAATAATCTAGGAAACCGCGTCTCATTGATAAAATAATTGCGCCACTCACCCGATAGATAATCCCACTGTTCTTCCTCGAGCGTGCGTTCAAGTTGCTGTGTCTGATTAGCAAACGGAAGCTGATCAAATCCAGGCGGCTCTTCCGCAAGAACAAACGGCAAAAGACTTACAAGCAAAAAGGCAATCAAGCCACATAAAACACCTCGGCTAACATTCATCACACAAGCAAAGAACAGTTATTTAAATACGTTCGCCAATTAAGTTTACTCGTCCTTCTCGGCAGCCCTTTCAATATCCTTCAACGCCTTCAAACCTGCAGCCGCGCGCGTACTCCCCATTGCAGTACGAAGTTCAAGCTCCCCTTTCTTACGCGCAACAGCCAATTGCTTCAACGGCTGAATTCCTAAGTTAACCCCTAAAAAGAGCACAAATACTATCAAGAGACTTGCAGCGACCGAAAACACACCAAACCCTGCCGTGAAGGTCAAGGCCAAAACCGCGATAAGCATAACACCTTTCAAGTTAGCTACAATAACGGCCAAAACAAAACCGCTTACCCATGCAACAGGTTTAGAGAAAAGACCAAAGACTGCAATAATATCTCCAAACGTCAAGAAAAACATAAGCCAAATACCAAAAACAACAATACCTGCACTTTCAGGACTCGTTATATCAACAAGATATTGAGGAATATTTCCCAAGAGATACGAAAGAGGCCTAAAGACAGGAATATTCGGATACTGTTCACCAAAAGATTTAAACTCGGTAAGCTTATCTTTTAAGGAATCTGCCGACGCAATGCCTTCAAAATCCCCTGTGAATCCCCCAAACATATAAAGCAAAAGAAACAGAACAGCCAAACCAACAACGGACCAAAAAGAGATAAGGGTCCATTCAGTAACACCACGTTTATTCATTATCAATAGAGAAGGGGTGGATATATAAAGATTTCTGAAAAATAAAATTACTTAGAAGAACTATCGCTTGCAGAGAATTCGTTTACCAAACCCTCATTAAGGTCTGCAACACCCTGTGAGTATTCTCTTCGCAAGGTATCACGAATCGTCGTGCGAGCGCGATTGTAATACGAATTTGATTTTCCAAAGACGTCGTTAGCTTCAGTGCCTATAAGCGTCCCATTTTTAACGTCGTCTGCATTAAACGTATACGATTTGCCACGGCCAGAAAGCACAACGGTCTCAAGCGCATCATTAAATGTAGGGCATTTATTAGATTCCCAGTCAAGCGGCGTTTCATCTTCAGAGTCAATAAGTTTGTAAGACACATTTCCCTTGCGAACGGTCATCACATTTGAATTATTGAACAAGCCAACACCTTCACGATAACTAACCCGAGCATCACCCACAACGCCTGAATAAACTTCATGACCTCGAGCAGTATCAATACCAAGATATCCTGCTCCCAACACACCGACACCTACAACGGCGCCCGCTATGCGCTTATGAGCTAATACAAGCTTCCCCGAAGCCTTCAACGTTGATTTGACTACATCAAATTTCATATAAAACCCTCCAAATACCTCTATTTAAATCTTCCTATATGTAACTCCTATTAAGTTACACTAAAAAAGCTTCTTCTGCCCAGCTTCCTTCTTAATAACATGTAATTTCTCCAATTGCTTTTCAACACGCTCTCGTGAAAACTCGTGTTCGTCAACAAGAATACGAAAAATCTCTATTTCATTTAATTTCGGAAACACAAGTTTCTCGCGATGCACATTCGGCTTCTTGAATATTTCAAAAATAGTCTGCCAGTCAAAATCCATACGACCTTCGACTTCCTTAAAAATAGAAACAGGATGTTTGAACTGTTTAACCAGTGCAAGCGCCTTTTTAGGACCAATGCCCTTCACGCCTCCCGGATTAAAGTCCGTCCCCACAAGGATAGCCAAACAAATCAACTGATCACCTGTCACGTCCAGCGTATTCAACACCCGATCGTACTCAATCAATTCGGGTGCGATGAACACAAAATCCCCATTATTCAGTTTCCGTTTTCGTGCCAGCGTCAAATTCTGAATCAATCGAGTCCCACCAACAACCAGCGCATCATAATCCTGTGACGCAACAGCATACGCTTCTCCGTTGCGAACAAGGTCGGCCGCCTGCATTTCACCTTCGCCAGGGGCCTGTACAACACAAATGCCCATAGCAATGAGCAACTCCTTGGATTCGTGAATCATCTCCCCATTGAGTTTCATAAATCCCCTCGAATAGCGCCCCATGCCTTCAATGTCTTCTTCGTCACGCGCCACAGAATATTTTTCACGCATCGCTTCCTTTGCCGCATCTCGAAGTTCATGCGTCTTGCCCTTTAATTCATGATACGCTCCGTCAAACACGTACGCCAGCTTAAGACCTTCAGCCATAAGCGCGATGTTCCGATAGAAAAGCCCCGAAAGATGGGACGTGACTCTCTGTTTAGAATCCATCAACGGAGTACCATCGGGCTGCCGAATCGACGATAAAAACTGATAGAGCGCGTTAAACGCATCAACTGCAATGATTTTTCCCTGTAAATCCTTAAACTCCAAAGAAGTACGTGATACAATGTCGCCAATTTGCAAACCCATATATGCCAAAAAAACAAGAACTATAAAAACATGTGCATCAATAGCGACGCTGCAAGTGTACTTCGCTTGAGATGCCTGCGGAAATAAATGAAACCTTGTAAAAAGTAGACATTCTGTCTCGAAGCGATTTGAACATACCTTCTAATTGCTCTTCAATTTCCTTGCCTGCGCTAAACGGCTCTCGGGGGTCACGATCGTCCACAATCTCGGAAAGAGTATATGCACAATCTTTCGTAGGCTCATTCGAACGCACGCGATAAGAAAACCAGAACGTTCCCTTATACACATCACGTGTTGCCTCGGCGCGAACCCGAGTCATATCGCCTCGAATAACTACTTCGGTTAATCCATCATGAGACTCAAATATTGTATTTGCCGCAAGGCACGCCTTGTGCAAAAAAGTCGAACAATTTTCAGCCGTATCAAGTACAACAGGACCCGATACTATTCTATTCATAAAGACCGCAGAAACAAATACCTTTTAAACGTTTCGAAAAAAGATTAGTTCTGAATACACATGGCAGTACAAACAATAGCGACACCCGATGCAGATCGATATCCTTTCAAAGACCATACGCTCCCGCCCTTTTCAATAGAACACCCACCGCCGCCACCCGTAACTCCCGGGTTGACTTCAGTCTGAACCAAGGCACAGAAGCGAAAACTAAGAAAAACAATCTTATCTTCGCTATAGGGTCCAATTGGCTTCGTAACAATATCGGGTCCAGAACCGGGATTCATAATGATTTGAAGATTAGGATTACCTCCGTTGGCAACATCAGCATCTTGCGTTTTTCCCCAGGTACTCTTACAATCGCTTGTCCCGAGACAGAATTTTTGCGCGTTTGTCGTGCCACCCACATCAAACGTAACCGTAGGCACGGACTTGTTCAACCCTACTTTAGTCGCGGCTGCAGAAGGATTTCCATTGATAAGGAATACGCCACCAGCCGCCGAATAATCAAGATTAGCTTTTATAGCCCCATCATGAATAAAGTCAATATAAGTAGCGGACTGTCCACTTTGGAGCCCAGTCGAAGAAATGCCAATACCCGAATAAGCCCCTCCATCATGAACAAACAAATTGCGCGGGCCGCCAGAACCGACCGAAGGATCCGCATTCACACCCGTCGAAACCTTGCCCGGAAAGTAGAAGATATCATTTGCAACACCCCCAAAGGTCGAAGACTGTCCATACGTTTGTGGAGCAGCACTTTGACCGGAACCAATCGTGTTCGCGGCATGACCAGGGTTTGGCGTTACAGCATACACAAAGAAGGCGCCAACGACAACGAAGAGCAACCCAAGAAAGAAGACCGCACGCTTACCAATCGTCACCTCAATCTTCATGCGTTCTAAAGATAAAAAGACTATTTAAAGATAACTCTCTATCAAAGGTCATGAAAGCGTTTATTGTATCGGCAGACTGGGACGAAATAGAAAACAAGACAATCATACAACTGTTTGGTCGCCTCGAGAATGGACAATCATTCTGTACCATACACACCATCACCCCTTATTTTTTTATCGAAAAAAAGAATCAGACAAAACTCAAAGGTCCTGAGTTAAAAGCAACCATCGAAGAAACTACCTTGAAAACGTTTGCAGGAGAATCGGTCATAAAAATAAGTCATCCGCTTCAAAGTGAGCTTACAAAACTTGCAAAATATTGCGCTGCCAAAAAAATTGCCTTGTTTGAAGCAGATATGAAACCGCATCAACGGTTCATGATAGACAACGACCTGAAAGGCTCATTGGACATACAAGGTTCCTATGACCGAAGCGATCGTCTCGATCGTCTCTATGTAGAACCGACCATAACCAAAGCAGAATACAAGCCAGAGCTCAACGTCCTCTCGATGGATATAGAATCAGACAAAGAAAATGATAAACTATTCTGCGTAGGATTATATGCGAAAGATTACAAAAATGTGTTCATCATCTCGGACAAAAAATTAAAAAATGCCGTTGCCTGCAGAGACGAATCAGACTGCTTACAGAAAGTAAAAGATAAAATAATCGAGCTAGACCCTGACATAATAACCGGTTGGAATATAGCTGACTTCGACTTCCCCTACCTTCGTGAGCGATACGAAAAGCAAGGAATATCGTTTGATATTGGACGTACAAACGGAGCCACACACATGCGAATAAGCAAAGATTTCTTCAGAAAATCAACAATTTCAATTCCCGGAAGACAAGTGCTCGATGGTCTCGCACTCCTCAAAGACCCGTTTATTAAAGAAGCGCCTTCAGTAAAGTACATCGATATTGAAACGTGGACGCTCGAAAACGTGTCGCAAGCAATTCTGGGTGAAGGAAAACTCCTCAAAGGAAAAAACAGGCATCTTGAAATAGAACGCCTCTTCAAAGAGAAAGAACACCAAGCATTAGCAGATTATAATCTTCAAGATTGCAAACTTGCGTATGATATTCTTGAAAAAACAAAAACGCTTGAACTTGCGATAGAGCGCTCACAGCTCACGGGGCTCACGTTTGACAGACTCACCGCTTCAATAGCTGCATTCGACTCGCTATACATACGAGAAGCAAGGAAGAGAGGCCTCGTTTCACCTTCAACAGAGTATACCAATAAAGAAGAACGTATCAAAGGAGGATACGTAATGAACCCTGTGCCAGGCATATATCACGACGTAATCGTGCTCGACTTCAAATCGCTCTATCCCTCAATTATAAAAACGTTTAATATTGATCCGGCATCGCACCTCAAGGAAAAAGAAAAGGGAGCGATAGTTGCGCCCAACGGAGCGGCATTCAAAAATCAAGAGGGAATATTGCCAGGGATTATAACCGAGTTACACACCGCAAGAGAAAAAGCGAAAAAAGAAAAACGAGAATTCTCAAGCTATGCAATAAAGATTATCATGAATTCATTTTTCGGCGTATTAGCAAGCCCGAATTGCAGATATTTTTCTCTCGATATGGCGAACGCCATTACCCATTTCGCACAGTTTATCATTAAACTGACTGCTCAAAAAATAGAAGAAAAAGGATACAAAGTTATTTACTCAGATACGGACTCGGTGTTCATAAACGCAGAAGGTAAAAAAACAAATCCCGCAGAGCTGCAGAAACATATAAACGAATTCTATAACGAATTTGTAAAAAAAGAATATGCGCGTACATCGTATCTAGATATAGAATTCAAACGACACTATCTTTCATTTCTGCTCCCGCCTACACGAAACACCAAAGAAGGTGAAGAAAAGGGCTCCAAAAAAAGATACGCGGGATTATACAAGAAAGAAAACAAAGAGGAATTAGAAATAATCGGCCTCGAAGCCATACGCGGAGACTGGACAGATGCTGCGCAAGACTTCCAGAAAGAACTATTGCTCAAAATATTTCATCGGGAAGAGTGCATCCCCTTCATAAAATCCTATGTAAAAAAGATACTGGAGGGAAAATTGGATAGTAAGCTCGTTTATCGCAAATCAATCAGAAAGGAACTTGAAGAATACGTGAAAACCACCCCCCCTCACGTGAAAGCGGCACGTAAATTAGATAAATTAGAAGGAAACCTCATAGAGTACTACATGACTGAAGACGGTCCCGAGCCGCTTCAAAAGCTTAAACATAAAATAGATTATGAACACTATATTGAAAAACAAATAAAACCAATAGCTAACACCATCCTCTTTTTCTTTAATCTGACGTTTGACGACATTTTAAAAGAATCAAAACAGACTAAACTATTCGCATGAACATTCCCTATTACATACAGGAAAAAGAATGGTATTGCGGGCCCGCAGTCATGCAAATGGCTCTCGCAGCGTGTGGAATAAAGAAGACACAAGGGCAATTGGCAAAGGCACTAGGTACAAAAAATGATAACATTGGTACAAAAAACAGCGCAATGGTCGCCGTGGCAAAACAATACGGGCTCTTAGAAACTTCAAAAGAGAAGAAGTCGATTAAAGAACTAACAAAATATCTTGCTACAGGGAAAATCATAATTGTAAGTCATTTTTATGAACCGGACCAAACAGGACATTTCGCAGTTGTGAAAAAAATAACGAAAAAAGCCATTATTCTCTTAGACCCTGAAGCAGGGCCCAGCAAAACCTACTCATTCGCCAACTTTAAAAAAATATGGCACGATAACGAGGGAACCCGCGGTTGGTTTCTCGTGATAAAACGCTAAGGTTTGCACTAAACGTATCGGCAGAGAAAGATTAGAAAAATTCAAGGGCCTGGGCGGAACCGTGCTATTTGTGAGATTAGTCATATTCGGCGCAAACTGAAGCGATTCAATTTGTGAAGCAAGCAAACCCAGTGAAAAATAAAAACTGAACAGCGCAAGCAATACAAAAAAAGCAAGATAAAAATAAGAAGGAAGTTTTATCACCATAACTAACTAAGAATAAACTGTTATATAAACGTATCAAATATCGATGATAACGCCCTTCTTGCCTACATTGATTACGCGTGTTCCCTCAATAAGTTCATCAGCGCCCGCCGCCTCATGAATGTGACCATGGATAAGAATATCAGGTTTAAATTTTTGAATAGCTTTCCGAATAGACTTGCTTCCAGAAATGCCTGAAAATTCTGATGCGCTCCCCAAAGGATGCATGTGCGTCACCATTACCTTTTTTTCAATACCTGCAAGTCCGTTATGCGCCTGCTCAAGAGTCTTCAGAAGTTCTCGCTCAGACAACGAATTAAACGGACCAATATCTGCTCCTCCGGCGCCAAAAAACCCTACACTACCGTAACGAGCCGAATAACCATGAATGTTCTTCATGCCATAGAACTGCGCTAAAAAATCCGCCGTAGCAAACGAGTCCCAATTACCCGGAAGTAAGAGCACTTTCTGCCCCTTATCTTTAAAAGGCTTGATTAAATTCGGTGCCTCAACAATGCCCGTGATATCTCCACACAACACGACCACATCAGCCCGTTCTTTCTCCGCACGATCAGCAAGCTTTTTAGTCGCCCGCGTATCCCCATGAATATCGGAGGCAGCTAAAATACGTATTTTTTTGCTCATAAAAAACCCAAGGAATGGGGCCTTAAAAGACTATCGTTTATCGACGACAAGAGAAAGCATTATGTACGCGTGACAGGGATTAACTACTATGTCAGGTAACAAATAATGAGAAAAGTTTAAAAGCACCCTACTTATCGCACATATAGGTTCAAACACATATGTCAGAACATAGCAAAGACAATTTCGATGTATTCTTCAGACGTAAGCCTGCCTTGATGCTCGTTGCATTGAAGAAGCTTACCAAAGCCAGATACGGCTCTATTTTAGCGAAAGAGGTCGATTGCACCTATAGTCATGCAGTAAAAATCTTGCAAACCTTGGAAAAACTCGGTTTAGTCGTATTTGAAAAAAAAGGGCGCATGAAACTTATCAAGCTCACCAAGAAAGGCCAAGAAATCGCAGACAACATAGAAAACATTAAACGTGTTGTCGGATAATGAGCATCAAAGATTTTTTTACCAAGATAGGTAACGCGTATCATGAAGGACAAGTGTATTCAGCCTGTTTGGAAAATAGAGCATGGGCAACACGTAATGAAGTGCCTCCAGAGCGATTTTACGAGCTAAGGGATACATGGCAGGATTATGCAGAGGACCTTCATCGCAAACCAAGAAGTCTTCTTGAAAGAGCTGCTTTCGCATTAGGGGATGAATCAATTGTTCTAAGTGGAAATATACCTCCTCGATTTAGAGTGTGGAAAATTAAAAATCTTGTTGATTAAGCAGTTAATTCTATGATCCGAATAAAAAGTCAAAAGACCCCTTTCAACCTCTGGTGTAAGGAAGGAGATGCCGTCGTTCTTGTGCTCGGAGAGGAAACGGTACGCGTGAATACTCGACGCACCCCTGGAAAAAAAACACTGCTGACAATCGCACAAAGTTCGGGAATTAAGACCCTTGTAGATACAGAAGGAGTATATGTTGCAGAAACACAAAAGGGAGAGTACATTGAACTAAAAGGGAAATATAGAGGGAAAAGAGATGACGGTTCTATCCCGTCAAACGATAGAGGCATCGAAATAAATGCGCCTTCTCAAACTGCAAGCTATAAGTTTACATCAAGAGAATTCGCGGAAGCCAAAAAACGTTAACCTTTTTTAGAAATTACAATACAGTCTTCATCGGTGCCTAGACTTTTTCGTGCCCTATCGAATAAGGCTCGTTCAATAGGAACAAATGCACGACCATCCTTCGGGCCAGGATTATGCACAAACACATTCCAATCGTCAAATCCCGCAATCGGCACGAAATGTCCTTGATACTCTGCAACGCCCATAACAACATGCCAATCCAGCAAAACTAACGCAAGAGAATCTTCCTGCACATGTGATAAAAGCTCGCCGAGAGAAAATGTCTTTTCAGCCAACACAACATGCGCTCTCCGTGCTTCTAAAACAAACGAAGCCATACGATCCTTCGTCATCGAAGAATATTTTTTATAAAAATCCATTTCACGATAGGCAGGGTTCAACCCAAGCGATTTCGTAAAAAACTGAACTGAGAATCCCAACCGTGCCGCTGCCAGCGCCAGTTGTATTGTGTGAAGTCCCTTACCGAGTTCCATCCTCGCAGCATGTTCAATAACGCTCAATTCGGCAGGATTTCCAAAATACGCAAGAATCATCTGCAACGCCGCAGGCCCACAATTAGTCGTGCTTGTCTGCGGATAAAACGGCACCCCTAATTTCATAAAATGACCCCGATGGGATTTGAACCCACGACACCTGGATTACTTCAACAAAGACTCATCGCTCGTGTCTTTTTGAAGAACGACGAAGCGCACTTTGCCGTAAGAGTCCAGTACTCTGACCGGGCTGAGCTACGGGGCCACGAAAAACAAACTGGAATCCGGTTTAAAAACCTAGTGACGCAGCAGGCAGTACAGAAAAACTTATAAAGAAAAGAATAAAACAAAAATTGTGGCTGAAAAAGAGAGCAGGCATGACTTATTAGGAAGACCGATTGAACCTAATTGCTTTTCACAAGAAGGGCTGTGGGGACAACCCCTAAGAAGGCTTCCCCTAGAAGATATAGCGGGAACAACGAGGGGACTAGACGAAATACAAGTAGAACCCTCTCGTGATATAAACACAGGATACTTATTTAATCAAGGATATTCGAACGGCGTACAAGAAAGGTTATATTCTTCAGAGAAGAATTAGCGATATACGCGCCACGTATGCTCGCACTTAGTGCACTTGTAAAACTTCGTTTCAGATTCATCCGACGAACGCGTCTGCAACGTCCAGAAAAAGGCTTCCCCATGTTTACAGCTAGGGCATTTAATCTGCACCTTCGGATACGTATTTAACTGCTTCTCATTGATAACAGCAATACCGGAGGCCTTGCCCATTTTTTCAGAGGCCTGAATCTTTACCGGCGTTTTAGGTCGATAGCCGCACTTAGCACACGCAGCTTTCTTGTCAACAACAATAATAACGCTTCCACACTTGGGACAAAATTCCATTAGCTCTGATAAATCAAAGAGTATATAAATTTGTTGAAACACAAAAGTCATGCGAACCCTAAAAAAAGAAGAAATTGCACATTTTATCGATGAAGCCGTTAAAGTAGCCTCATGCGCAACATGCACTCGAGCACGATGCGGGTGTGTTCTCATACAAAAAAGCGAAATAATCGGAAAGGGATATAATAGTCCTCCGAACGAAAGAGAATCTCAAAGGAGATGTTCACAAGATAAATCAAAAATGCACCCAAAAATAACCGATAAAACGTGTTGCGTACACGCCGAGCAAAGAGCAATTATAGACGCTATAAAGAAGAACCCTGATAAAATAGAAGGATCTCAACTTCTTTTTGTTCGGCTTGACCCAAAAGGAGAAATAGCTCCCGCAGGAGATCCCTATTGTACGCTATGTAGCAAAATGGCGCTCGACGTAGGAGTAAAGGAATTTATTTTGTTACATACAAAGGGCCCTATTGCCTATGATACTGAAGAGTATAACAAACGCTCATATCAGTATGGAAATTAACGACAAAACCCTCTCTGCTCTGAAGACTTGAACCCTTCAAAGAAAATCAGCTTCAACCACCCAATAGCAGGAATACGCATTATCGACTTTCCCATAATGGCCGTAGCAGGAATATCTTGCTCCTCAGGAAGATAACTGGGATTATGATCTCCCTTCGTAGCAAACGGATCGGTGCCAACAAGACGATGAATAAGAGGATAGGTGTAACGCGACTGAAACACGATGATATCCCCCTGCTCGTATGAACCGCGTCCTGAAACAAGAATAATATCTCCCTTATTCAGCCCATTCCTAAACGGAAACCGTTCAACATCGGATTTAAAAATATCGCGTTCGGCCCCGTACCAAAGTGAATTCTGTTCCCACCAACTATCAAACCCCTGCTCATGATACATCGAACACGACTCCACTACAACAAGGGGCAGCGGAGATGCAAAGACAAATGAAAGTGCCGGAAAAAAGAGAAATCGAATAAATACGTACATCAAAAGAAGCGAGACAACCCAAGACTGCCAACTGTCCCTCTTCAAAAAACGCCAAAAACAGTGCAAATAAGACATCATTAAACTAACGAGAAAAGAAGATATTTAAACCATATGTAAACCGCATACCTATGCACCGCGAAGAACCGCTATGTAACGCACAGGGAAATCCTCTGGGAACGGGACTTTTTTATTTGGGACCCGATTCAAGATATGACGTACGTGCACAGCTCTATTTTACTAGAGGATGGAAACAAGTAAAAGAATCAACCGCATTCGTAGCAGAGAATTCGCGCGGAGAAGAATTAGCGCTTGACCCAGCAATGGCACGACAACTCTACGTGGTTAACGACGAAGTAATAAACACAGCACTCGGCACGGGGCGCATATCAATAGAAGATGAAGGATGGTTCAGAAGAAGGTCAGGAAAAACCCTGCGCAACAATCGAATTGTAGAACCGTAATATTTATATACTGCCGTATACACAAGAAATGTATACAAAAAAGATACACTATGACCGACATCTTCGATACAACCATCCTCTGTAAAAAATGCGGAGAAGAAATGGAACCTACCGCCGTCCACAAAGCAGGCTATCAACTAAGAGCTGTTGAATGTCCTACGTGCAAAGATACCATCATTCACCCTGCAGACAAAGCCCAATTTGAACAATATAGTGGCCTTAAAGGCAAAACCTACCATGTAAAATTACGAATGGTAGGCAATAGCCATGCCGTAAGCATTCCCAAAGAGATTATAACCTTCTTTCAGCAACAAGAAAAAATGATGGACGATATGGTGCGATTATGTTTTGAAGATATGCACCGATTGCGCTTAGAATTTGGAGACGACGAAAAATGACTCCTGACATAAAAAACCCAAGTGAAATAAAATTGCGCGTATTAGAAGCGCTGCAAGACGACGCGTACAAAGGAGTAGCCCGTATCGATACCGAAGTCATGAAAACCCTCGGTCTACGTAGGGGAGATATAATCACAATTAAAGGTGAACGAGAAACCGTAGCCATTGTCGATCGCTCTTACCCTGCAGACGTCGGGGAAGGCATCATCCGAATCGATGGCCTTATCAGAAAAAACGCTAAAACGGGTATCGGAGAAATGGTTATAATTAAAAGGGTAGCCATAAAACCCGCAAAAAAGATAGCCATCGCCCCCGCACAACCAGGAATTAGCGTGCAAGGCGACCCTGAACTATTCAAAAACGGACTCCTCGGACGAGCAATGGCAAAAGGAGATATTATTTCATTAGGAGGAACTCAGCGACGTCGAGACCTTATGGGTGGAGGAGATATGTCTGAAATATTCGGAGATCTCAATGAACTCTTTGGAGGTAATTTTGGATTTGCCGGATTTCAACGCATCAAATTCATCGTTGTTTCAACAACTCCTAATCAGCCCGTAATAGTAACCGAAGAAACTGAAATCGTACTCAATGCGAAAGCAGTCGACATGACTGAAGAAAACGTGCCCGATGTTACGTATGAAGACATTGGGGGCCTTACGGACGAAATAAAAAAGATTAGAGAAATGGTCGAGTTACCACTCAAACACCCCGAAGTATTTGACCGCCTTGGTATTGAACCTCCTAAAGGGGTATTGTTATATGGTCCTCCGGGAACAGGTAAAACGTTACTCGCGAAGGCAGTTGCCAACGAATCAGAAGCGAATTTCGTTCTTCTCAACGGACCTGAAATCATGTCAAAGTTTTACGGAGAATCAGAAAAGAAAATACGAGACTTGTTTGAAGATGCCGAAAAAAACGCGCCCACTATCATATTTATCGATGAAATAGATGCAATAGCTCCAAAAAGAGAAGAAGTGCAAGGCGAAGTTGAGCGACGTGTCGTCTCCCAACTTTTAACGGCGCTTGATGGTCTTAAAGCACGAGGAAAAGTCGTTGTTATCGGCGCAACGAACCGACCAAACTCACTTGACCCTGCCCTGCGAAGACCCGGACGTTTTGATAGAGAAATAGAAATCTCCGTACCCGATAAAAAAGCGCGCCTTAACATCCTCAAAATTCACACGAGAAATATGCCGCTACGAAAAGATGTTAAACTAGAAGCGATCGCTGCAAAAACACATGGATTTGTAGGTGCAGATATATCGTCGCTTGCAAAAGAGTCGGCAATGGTTGTGCTTCGAAAGAAGCTGCCGCAAATGGAACTTGAAAAGGACCAAGAGATACCAAAAGAAATACTTGATTCAATGGTAGTCACCAATGAAGATTTCGATGAAGCTCTCAAAGTCGTAAGGCCGAGCGCCATGCGTGAAGTGCTTGTTGAAACGCCCAATGTCGGCTGGGAAGATATAGGCGGACTCTTAGGTACAAAGCAATCGCTCAAAGAGGCAGTTGAATGGCCCATCAAATATAGAGAAAACTTCGAACGACTCGGTATTAGACCGCCACGAGGAATTTTGCTGTACGGTCCTCCGGGAACAGGTAAAACGTTACTCGCGAAGGCCGTCGCTAAAGAGTCAGAAGCAAACTTCATCAGCGTTAAAGGACCTAGTTTATTAAGCATGTGGGTCGGCAAATCAGAAGAAGGTGTCAGAAAAATATTCGAACGCGCGCGCCAAGTCGCTCCCTGCATCGTGTTCTTCGATGAAATCGATGCGCTTGCAGGAAAGCGAGGCATGGATATGGGGAACAAAGTAACCGAACGTGTGCTCAACCAACTGCTCGCAGAAATAGATGGCCTTGAGGGGCTCAAAGATGTAACCATTATCGGCGCAACGAACCGACCTGATATGTTAGACCCTGCCATTTTACGACCGGGGAGATTTGATCGAGTCTTGCTCGTTGACGTTCCCGATAAAGAGAGCAGAAGAAAAATACTTGATATCCATTTGAAAAATACCCCTCTCGATAAATCGGTAAACGTAGAAGCACTCGTAACCAAAACCGAAGGATTTGTTGGAGCAGATATCGAAAGCATCGTACGAGAAGCAGCACTCGCAGCACTCCGCCGAGACATGAAGGCGGCCGCAGTGACGATGGTTGACTTTGATGAAGCCATGGCGCGCGTGAAACCATCCGTTTCAGAAGACACCGCACGCAGATACAAGAAAATAGAAGAACACTACCTCAAGATGGCAAAGGCAGGAGGAATCGACAGCCCCGTCTACGCAGGATAATGGAACAAAAAATTCACCATAATATGGATCAGAGTGCGCTCCTCAGTGAAACGTATATGATTCAACATAAAGCTGACCGATTTGTGCTCGACTTCAAAGGCATGAACATTCAACACCTTGACCCCGCAGACCAGATTGCCGTAGTCATCAATCACAAAACGGTAATGCTCGACCCCTGGAAAATGAAGGAATTCGTTGAAAGCGCTCAAGACAATCTCAAAAAATACGAAGAAAAGTTCGGAAAGATAAAAGTGCCCGAGCCCATAGAAAAAGAACGGAAAGAGACCAAAAAGAAAAAGAAAGAAAGCGGAAAATCAAAAGATAAAACCGCCCCCGCCGTAGACACGATACACCACAAACAGTCCTATTTCGGATAAACTATGTTATCTGCTTCGTTTCTTCCTGAGTAACTAAAAACGTGTTTTCCGCCTGTGCAACAATACCCTTGCCTGCTTCAATCAACTGATTGTAATGATGCAATAGCCCTGCCTGTTCAATAAATCGTAATGCAATCAAACCACGCGTCCCAAACTTTGCATGAATCCACCGCGAGCAAAACGGCAAGGTACGATATTCCTCAGCAATAAATTCCAATACAATACGAGCAAAACTATCGCGTACATTGCCTTCCTTCATGAGTTGATAAATGCCCGAGGGCTTACCATCAATAACCTTTCCCGCCCCATTAGTCGCAAACGGTTCAATGGCATAGATTCCCTCATCAAGGAGCGTCATATCCCCATTATCATAATTAGGGATCGTAACACCCGCGTGTACATCGTACTCTTCAATCGCATGCCCCGATAAATTAACCACGGTCGTCATTCCGCGCGAACGAATAGTGGCATCAACGGCCTTTCCCAACGCAGCAAGCGAGACCCCTTTTGTAATAAGCGGCGTTGCGGCATGCAAACCTGCTTCGGCAGCCGCAATAAGATTCGTATTAAGTTCAGAGTTTTCCAAATCAATCGAAAACGCCGTGTCAGCAATCGCCCCCGCAACATGCACACCAATATCAACTTTTAACAGTCCATACGCACGCTCGTCAGAGGTATACGCTGGAGTCGCGTGCGCCGCAATTTCATTAATAGATAAATTAACCGGAAACGCGGGCTTGCCTCCTAATTCGTAGATTTTCCCCTCAATTTTTGTAGCCAACTCAAGCAACAGCATGTCTTTCTTCGAAATCGTGCGCGCATACGCCACCACTTCTTTTGCAATAGTTCCTGCGCGCTCTAAATCATCAGCAACCATAGAAATCTTAAAATAGGCGGCTATATAAATAGTAAGGTGATACGAGTAACGCACATAAATGAAGTACGAGTAATACGTGAGCCTCTTTCCTTATTCAGTATCTGTTACAATCCCAAAGAAAGAGACCCTGGACAAGAAAAAAGTTATGAATACTGTAGAAACCAAATAGATGATGCAAGAAATAAAGAATACATTGATGAAAAACAGCACGATTGGTTTGTGTACAAACTTACCAAGATTCGAGAAGAATATATTTTCTTTAAAAGATTACTCGAACGCCTCGAACCCGAACTTCCCTAACGTTTTTTCAAATGGCGTTCTTTAGGAACATAATTGTACAATTTTCCGTGGCTCGCATATCCACTTCCCAAAAAATCTTCTCCATAACGAACCACATACACGCCGGCTTCAAGCTCGCGTACCAACGTCTCACCACGCATCCATAACTCAAACTCTTCGGAACTAAGTTCAATAACACCTTTAGTAAACCGAGACGAGAGTACATGCGTCATATCAAACGCCAAACGTAGTCCAAACGATTCCTGTCGCGCAAGATATGCTCCTGCAAATTCAACCCGAGCAAATTCACTCAAAGAAAGGAGTTCTTCGCGACTCAACGTACCTGAGAATGCTCGCACACGTTCTTTCCCGGCCTGTAAGAAGAGATAATCTCGAAGCTCTATACCAAACCGCGCCTCAATCTCGGCAAGCAACTTCTTTTTATCACTTGAAGAAAGAAACGCAATCATCGTTTTCTCCGCATGACCTTTTTGATAATCTCTTTGTGGGTAAATGCAATATCCGTAGCAAGCGCTTCCTGGAACGAGAACCACTTCCATTCACTTACTTCCCAGTTGGGTTTAACATTTCCAGAAAAAGAAACATCAAAGACCAATATAAGATTATGTAAATGCAAACGAGGCACAAACTCATCATGGTAAAACAAAAAGCGTGCACGCTTTCCTACAATCCCAATTTCCTCGCGTACCTCTCGCAACACGCCTGCTTCGGCAGTTTCTCCCTTATCTAAATGTCCTCCTGGCAAACACCATTTACCCCCTTCAATAAGCGAAGGAGAACGTCGGGTCAAAAGAATCGTATCTCCCTTCAGAATAATGGCGGCCAGACACGGCTGAGGTGAAACTAAATTCAAAAACGAACGTATAAACCAATTAGTCACGACATCTCCTCCATTAACGTCATTTTCGCCACAAAAAAACCTTCGCTATCATTGTCCTGTGGATAAATACGGCAGGCTTTGCAAACTTCAGAAGAAAAAGTTTCTTGCTTCCATGACATAACTCCGGGTCGCGTACGAAGTGGTAACCGAATAGTTTCAATCCTAACCGGAAAATTCTGCACCGCAAAATCAACAACAGCTTCGTCTTCTTCCGGACCATGCGTACACGTCGAATAAACCAACGTTCCGCCTACTTTCAAACAACCAAGCGCACTTGCAAGCAACTTTTTCTGCATACGCCCCATATTATCCACAACTTTAGGATTCCACATTAAAAAAGTTTTGGAACTCGAACGCAACGTCCCCTCGCCCGAACACGGCGCATCAAGTAAAATTTTATCAAAGAGAAATCCGTTATTTTTTAAACGAGAACATAAACCGACCCCATCAAGCCGCGTGACAACACAGTTAGTCACCCCACATCGTTCGAGATTAGCGGACAAAATAGCAATTCTGTCAATCTTAATGTCATTGGCAATGAGCGTACCTTTATTTTCCATGCGCGCCGCAATTTGTGTTGTCTTACTCCCTGGAGAGGCGCATACATCAAGTACGAAATCTCCTGGTCTCGCATCAAGCGCAAGCGCGCTCATCATACTCGAAACTTCCTGAATATAATAATAACCCAAGAGGTGTTCGAGTGAATTCCCTAACGCACCTGGTTCAACATCTTGATCGATAAGCATAATCTCGGGCGTTTCTGCAAACGGTACGACAACCTTCCACCGTTTCCGCAATCGTTTCAAAAGCACATCGGAATCAATCTTTAACGTGTTGCACCGAATAAAATTTCGCGGTGGCGTATGGATGATTTCAGAAAACGCTTCGAAGTCCCCCTCGTCAAGCAAAAGATTTCGCATGCGCTGCGCGAATAACGGTTTCATTTCAAGAGCCATAGGGAGTAAGAGAAAAAGAGGGTTTTAAGCCTTGTTAATGTGCGTGCGCCATGCGATAAATTCCAACCCCTGTCAAAACAAGCCCCACAAAAAGAGAAAGAAAGAGGAACGGTTCATCATCCATGAATGGGACTTTATCCATTAAATGCCATAACCCTCTAAATACCAGCACAGAACCAAGAATAAGCAACGTCTCCCAAAAAACATGCTTTCTCTTCATCATACCTCGCATAAATCAAGACATTATTTAAGACTGTCGTTCGGAATAACTATATACTTTTAAAGCCCCTCTAAATAAGAGAAAAATGGCCGCCGTAGAATCATTTTTACCTGCAACAAGCGAACCAAAATTGACTATTGAAAAACAGGTCAAAGAAAAGCCAACCGTAGCCGAGCTGACGACCATCGAGTCGCCTGGCAGACCGATACCCGCAAACGAACTTGACCAAGACAAAACAAAAAAAAGCAGGAAAAAAACCATACGCCCAAAAAAAGAACCGACGCGCATAAAAGAAAAAAAGGAAACCCTTATCAAATTAAACGGAGATGCGATACTCATACTAACCGAAAAACCGCAAGCAGCACTTAAGATTGCATCCGCGCTTGGCAACGCACACAAATACAGCGAGAACACCGTACCTTTTTATGAACTACAAAGAAACAACAAAACGATTATTGTGGCATCCGCCGTAGGGCATCTATTCAACCTCGCACAGAGCAAAGGACAAACAGGGTGGCCTATTTTTGCAATGGAGTGGGTGCCTGCATTTCAAAAAACTGCGTTTACAAAAAGATACTATGACGTTATCAAAAAACTTGCACACCGCGCAGAAAGTGTGATCGTTGCAACAGACTATGATATAGAAGGAGAAGTCATCGGATGGAACATTGTTCGTTTTCTGCTCCATCAAAAAGACGCAAAACGCATGAAATTCTCAACACTCACCAAACCAGAGCTAGAAAAGGCATACGAACACCCGCTCCCTACGATTGATTGGGGACAAGCCTACGCTGGAGAAACACGACATCAAATTGATTGGCTCTATGGAATAAACCTTTCGAGAGCACTCATGGCAGCCATAAAGCGAACAGGAGCGTTTAAGATATTATCAATTGGACGCATCCAAGGGCCTGCCCTTAAAATCATCGTAGACAGAGAAAAGGAGATTGCAGCATTCACATCGGTACCGTATTGGAACGTGTTCGCCCACATCGGCGAACAAGCGTTCAAACACCCCAAGGACATTTTTAACAAAGAAGAGTTGAAAGCATTTGAAGATATTCGAGAAGCTGTTGCAGAAACCACAAAAAGGGAGGAGAACGTCGAACCACCCCACCCGTTTGACCTCACAACGTTACAACGAGAAGCATATGCGTGGCATAAGATAGCTCCCGCGCGAACCTTGCAAATTGCACAAGCACTCTATCTTGACAGCCTCATATCTTACCCTCGCACGAGCTCTCAAAAAATACCGCAAGAAATCGGACCAAAGGAGATTCTCAAAAAGTTAGAAAAAACATTCCCTGAAGCAAAAAAAGCATCGCGCCCGCAACCTGTCGAAGGCCCCAAATCCGACCCCGCACACCCTTCTATATACCCCACAGGAGAAATTGCATCGCTGGAGGGTGATGAAAAAAAGATTTACGAATTAATTGTTAAACGATTTATCAGTGCATTTTCTGACAACGCCTTACTTGCACGAAAAAACGTCACGCTCTCCGCAGGAGACAAAACATTCACCGCAAATGGAACTAAAATAATGAAAAAGGGATGGATGCAGGTCTACCCTTCTCTAACCGCAGAATCAGAATTAGGAGATTATACGGGAAAAGTGATTATCGACAAAATAACCTTTGAAGAAAAAGAAACGCAGCCACCCAAACGATACACGCCAGCTTCACTTATCACGCTCCTTGAAAAGAAAAATCTCGGCACTAAAACAACACGTTCTATGATTGTTGAAACACTCTTTGACCGAGGCTATCTCGAAGGTACCTCAATAAAGGCAACTCCACTTGGCATAAAACTCATCGAAGCACTTGAAAAACATTCCCCCATTATAATCGATGAACGGCTCACACAGGATTTAGAAAAAAAAATGGAAGACCTTCAAATCACAAAGGAAAATAGAGCAGAAAAAGAAAAAGAAATAATTGCCCATGTTGAAAAAATAATTACGGACATCGCACACGGATTCAAAGCCCATGAGCTAGAGATAGGAAAGGCGCTGCAAGAAGGCAACATTGAACTGCGAGAAATACAAAAAGAACAAGGAAAAATAATGCCCTGCCCCGTTTGTAAAAAGGGCACGCTAAGCATACGATACTCAAAAAAAGTCGGACGCTACTTCGTCGCGTGTGATCAATATCCTGCATGCAAAACAACCTTTTCGCTCCCACCCAACGCCCTGATTAAAAAAACAGAAAAAGTCTCGGAAAACGGCCTCCCACTTCTCATGGCGCTGCGCAAAGGAAAAAAACCTTGGATATTTGAGTTCAATCCCAATTACAAGAAAGATCAAGCAACAACATCAACTACAGAACCTAAAGAAGATTCTAACGTTCTTCCGTGAGGACCATAAAGTACCGTAAATCTTCCCGAATAAGAACCACAATCTCTTCTTCGACGTTCAGGCAACTGATCACCTGAGGCAGACGCACGAAGCACAGGACTCACACGAGAGCCATAAGAAACATCTTCAAAAGAATAACCGCGAGTCGCGCTAAACTCGCCTACACAAATCATGTTACTTGCCTCGCTTATTCCATGCTCCGACACTCGGGCGAACCTTGTAATGGCCTTTACTTCTAAATCCTCGGGACTTGCGAGCCGCACTAGTAATTCCACGTTCTGCCCGACGACGGTTTTTGCGCGAACCTATCCAAGACATAACCGGATCACGAGCAATTTCAGGACGATGAGGATCAACCATGATAACTTCAAAAAAGGCATGCTTGCCATCTTTACCAAGAGGATACGAATTAAGCACTTCAAGATTAGGATATTTGCGAGCAGCACGTATTTCCGCAACCCACTGATAGCTCATCTTGAGAATCTTACGATGATACTGCTTTCGTGACTTACGACCCTTTACTCCTTGGCGTTCACGCTTTCTGCCTCCTCGCAACACACGTATACGAACCACAACAAAACCTTTCTTAGCTTTATAGCCCAGCGCTCGTGCCCGATCAAGCCGCAAGGGTTTCTCAACAACGAGTGCAGCATCACTACGACGCCACTCAATCATACGTTCCTTAAGTGTCACATTGTCAGGACGTTTCCATGCCTGTGCAATATAATGATACATTCCTTGAGCCATCTCGTTCTGTGCTAAAATGGATTTTTAAACGTTCCTATGGATTAATCATTAACGTACACGAGACCATTAGAACGACGCAAAACGTTAGTCCCAGGGACAAACGTTCCCGTAACATTCTTAACAAGAACCGAAAGAGCCTGCGAACCATCGAGCGTATGAACGTAGAGCCGACCATCAACAACATCAAGTTCGTAGTCGAGATTAACAATTTGCAGAGGTAGCTCAAATGTACGACTGTACCCATCAACAGTGGCATGGGCAAACGCCGTTTCTTCTTGTACCATGCGAGCAACCTGCTGAATAGTGAGCATCTGACGTTCATATAAACGATCTGAAGAAGAGAGCGCAATCGAAACCAAAAAGGCCACAAAAAAGAACAGAACAAACCCTGTAATAATCATAAATTCAACAGAAGACTGTGCACGGTCCATAGCTAGCCCTCTTGAATGAGGACGTGATCGTCCTGCGCAATCAATTGTATGCGTTTAACACCTTCGCTAGACGAAAGCGCCCCTTGTAGAGGAACAGCACTCGAGTAAGAAATAGTATTCGTCCCCGAACGAGAGGCTACCACAAAAAGAAGTTCATCCTCATCAACACTTACACTCGAAACGCCAGAAGGGAGGTATATGCGAAGAAGGATACGAGAAGGCTCTCCAGAATAGAAAACCTCTTCAGAGTTCGTAACAACTGTCTTTGCAAACCGATTAAGATTGCTAAATCGTATCTGATCGCCAATACTTGCAGAATAAAAAAGCGCAACCCCCAAAAGTGCAACCACGAGGAGGGTTACAAATGAAACAACGATAAGGTATTCAACACTAATTTGCGCTCTTCGTCCGTCGGGCATGGCTTCGGTAGGTTTATAAAATAAATCTGACATCTTGATGTGAGGCGCGTATTTAAAAGTTAGTAGCCTATGCAAAAAAGAGGAACAAATAAAGTTGTGAGTGTGTTAATAACGCTGGTTGTCACAGCTGCAGTCCTCCACACAGCCGCCCACTTCGCTATCTATGGTACGGGAATTCCAAATATTAACGAACAAGGTGTTTCTGGATTTGCAATCGGAAGCATAACGGGAGAGCAAATAAAGACAAATTACTCAAACGCCTCCTCAACATCAAAAGCGATTATTATAGGTGAATGGGCACTTCTAGTTATTCTTATTGTAATAAGTCTTGTCGGAGAACGTATGCACGTTAAAAAGCAGCACATCGCGCTTGAAATAAAAAAATCAACCGATAAATCAAAAACGGATATTGATGTATTGTACGACCTTCTTAAGGAAAAAAAGAAAATAGACTTGAGCACGATTGCTGAAACGTTTAAGATAAGTGAAGAAACCGCAACCGAGTGGGCAAAAATATTGGAAGAAGCTCAATTAGCAAGTCTGCACTATCCTCGATTTGGCGAGGCCCAACTAAAAATAAAGGAGTAAACCATGAACAAAAAAGAAAAAAACAAATACGCACAACATTTTGGATTACCTCCTATAAAGCCAGTCGCCCCAGCTCCTGCTCAGACAAGAACTCCTGAAAAAAGAAGAGAACAACCATCGCCTCCGCATGTGCACGAGAAGCATCACGTCAAAATAACAATGCACGAAAAAAAGAAAGAACATCATCAAAATGTGGCGCATGCTTCCGTGCATCAAAAACAACACGCGCATATCAAACCGCATATATCTCATGAGGTCCATGGCGCTAAAGCCCCGCATGTGCACGAACATCAAGAGCATCATGCACAAGTAGCCACACACGTAAAAAAAGAAGCAAGCGAAGTTGAAAGATATAACATCGAAATGGATAACACGCAAGTTACCGTAATTATACGAAAAACTCCTGAAGGAAACCTGTATGAACTCCAACTCCCCCAGATAAATGTAGCGACCGCCGCCCTTCTGAGAGACATGAGAAACGAACTTGTAACCCTTACTTCAGTAAGCATGAAAGAGCTCGTCGACCCTGAAGCGTTTTCCGCAATAAAGAAGCGGTTCACCGAAGATGCACGAAAAATGTTAAAACAGAAACTACCGGGAATTGGTCAAGAAGTCGAAAGCTTTCTAGTTGGCGTACTTATTCAAGACATGTTGGGTCTCGGAAAACTTGAGTTTCTCATAAACGATTCAGGATTGGAAGAGATTGTAGTGCCATCCGCTCGCGAGCCCGTACGCGTCTATAGCAAGAAATACGGATGGGTCGTAACAAACATAACCATTGGTTCGGAAGAAGAAATTGTAAATTACGCCAATATTATCGCACGACGTGTGGGTAGACAGATAACGGTTCTCAATCCGTTGCTTGACGCACACCTTATAACTGGCGACCGTATAAATGCGGTGCTCTATCCCATAAATACAAAAGGAAGCACAATTACCGTCAGAAAGTTTGCGCGTGACCCTTACACGATTATAGACTTCATAAACAATAAGACCTGCGACCTTGACACTGCCGCACTTATCTGGTTGGCCATAGAGTATGAAATGAACATTCTCATCTCGGGAGGCACCGGTTCAGGAAAAACATCTTTTTTGAACGCGTGTATGCCTTTCGTTCCACCCAACCATCGAATCATAAGCATTGAAGATACGCGAGAGCTCATGCTCCCAGAATATCTCTATTGGACCCCATTATCAACAAGAACACCGAATGCCGAAGGAAAAGGAGAGGTAAACATGCTCGACCTTCTCGTTAACTCGTTAAGAATGCGTCCCGACAGAATCATATTAGGGGAAATGAGAAAACATGAAGAGGCAATGGTCCTCTTTGAAGCAATGCACACAGGGCACTCGGTGTATGCAACCGTGCACGCTGACTCGGCTCCTGAAACCGTCTCTCGCCTCATTAATCCCCCACTCAATATTCCCGCCAACCTCCTGCGTGCAGTACACCTCAATGTAGTCATGTTTAGAGACAGAAGACGAGGAATACGTCGTATTCTGCAAATAGCAGAATTTGAAGCAGAAAAAGACACGGCACATGCAAATATTATTTACAGATGGTCTGCAGAAGAAGACAAAATAGTGAAACATAGTGAAAGTTCACGGTTCTTTGAAAACGTTGCACGTTCAACAGGCATGTCTTCGAAAGAAATGGACGCGGACTTGGAAGAAAAAAAGAGAATACTCGCATGGGTAGGGAAAAACAATATGCGTAATATTCAACAAGTAGGAAGAGTAATGAATGTTTATTACAAAAACAAGGAGCTCCTCAAAGAAGCGCTGGCAAAGAACAACCCTTCCCTTATCCAAAACGAGTAATGGCATTCAAAATACCCTTCACCCGTGGTCCGCTTGAGAAGTTAAAAAAGAGAGCAGCTTTCGCTTCTTCGCTTATTTCAAGAAAAAAGGACACGTCACTCGCAGAGATTCTAAAGAACAACGAAATACCCCTTACCCGGGAAGAATACTTAGGTATATGTGCAACAACAGGTATAAAAAATTTAGTTATAATCTCAATTATAGCGACGACAGGTTTACTGTTAATTGGAACAAGCAAGTTCTGGCTTTACGGAATTGGATTCGGATTGATGATTTCCTTATTCACCTTTGGACTCCAACAAGCATACCCGTTCATTTACCAAACAAGACGACAAAAGAATATAGAGCGAAATCTCATACCTGCCTTAGAAGACATAATGGTGCAACTAAATGCAGGCGTACCGCTCTTTAGCATATTAGTAAACATATCTTCTTCAGATTATGGTGAACTAAGCAATGAATTTAAGAAAGCGGTAAAAAAGATGAATGCGGGCGTGCCTCAAACAGAAGCACTAGACGACCTTGGAAGGAACAACCCTTCAGTATACTTTAGAAGAACGCTCTGGCAAATAAGTAATGGTATGAAAGCAGGGAGCGATATTGTGATAGTCATCAAAGAAAGTATGAAGTCACTTAATCAAGAGCAAGTTCTGCAGATTCAAACGTACGGCAACAAACTAAACCCGCTTATCATGTTCTATATGCTTATATCGGTCATATTGCCCGCACTAGCGGTGACGTTTCTCACAATCCTTGCTTCGATGGTGAACCTCGATAAAGCAACGACACAGGGGTTATTCATTGGGGTATTCGTGCTTATTTTGATAATCCAAGTTATGTTCTTAGGCGTCATAAAATCGACCCGCCCCAGCTTGCTATGATACGAGACAACAGCGCCCAAGAAAAGAGCAAGAGATCGCGCCAGATAGTGTATCTGCTCGTGATAGCCTCGATAATTATTGGAATTGGCGCGTATTACATAACCGGAAGTACAAAAACGTCATTGATAACCTTAGTCAGTTCCGTAACCATATTGGGTGTTTCTTATTACGCCAATGAAAAAATGATTCTTACGAAAAAAATAAAGAAGATGGAAGATGCATTCCCCGACTTCCTTGAGCTCATGGCAAGCAACTTGCGTGCCGGAATGACGATAGACAAGGCACTACTTGCAAGTTCACGCGAGGAATTTGCTCCGCTTGACCTTGAAATAATGAAGTTAGGTAAAGACATAGCAACAGGGAAAAACATTGAACGCGCACTTAAAGAAATGGCAGAACGCATTAATTCAGAGAAAATACGAAAAACACTTCTTGTTATAATCTCAGGTATAAAGGCGGGAGGCAACCTCGCAGCGCTGCTTGAAGAGACCGCAATCCACACGCGTGAAAGAGGATTTGTAGAAAAACGGGCCGCATCAAACGTACTCATGTATGTCATATTCATATTCTTCGCACTTGCCGTTGGCGCCCCAGTACTCTTTGGACTATCCGCGGCATTAGTGCAAATAATAACCAACCTGCTTGCAACACTCCCGCCCATAGAAAGTGCAAATATACAAATGCCCTTCACGCTTACTCAAATATCAATATCAACCACATTTGTCACGTATTTTTCGCTAATATTTCTTATTATGACCAATGTTTTGGGTTCGTTGGTACTCGGTTCAGTTAGTAAAGGAGAAGAAAAAGCAGGCATAAAATACATTGCCCCATTAATCATTCTGAGTGTAAGCATATTTTTCACTGTTAAACAAGTACTATTAACCTACTTTGCAGACTTTTTAGGGTAGATAGCTTTTTATAATAAAATCGGTTCGTAGAGAGATGAAAAAGAGAGAGAAAACAAAAAGAGTGAAACACAAGATTTATCATAAGAGCAAAGCGCATTCAAAAAGAGTAAAGCCGAAAAAAACCGAACGAGTGCCAACCGGAATCCCTAACTTCGATACGCTGATTGAAGGAGGATTTGAAAAAAATTCAACCAATTTGTTAATAGGGGGAGCGGGAAGTGGAAAATCAATTTTTGCCATTCAATTCCTAATGAAAGGAATCAAAGAAGGAGAACCAGGGCTATATATCACATTTGAAGAAACAAAGGAAGAGTTCTATGCAAACATGGCACGATTCGGATGGGACTTGCGAAAATATGAAAATGAGGGAATGTTTGTTTTCCTCGAATATACGCCCGAACGAGTAAAGACCATGCTTGAGGAAGGCGGAGGTGCAATTGAGAACATAATTCTCAAGGGCAAAATAGCCAGAGTAGTAATAGATAGCATAACGTCATTCGAACTACTCTTCGACAACGAGCTTGAAAAACGTGAAGCTGCTTTCGAATTATTTAATATGATAAGTAAGTGGAACTGTACCGCGGTCGTAACATTTGAAGCAAATATTCGCTCAAGCGATAAACCTGACACGCGTACCATGGAATTTGAAGCAGACTCCATCATTGCATTTTACTTTATGCGAACAAAAAACGAAAGAAAACGATATTTAGAAGTGCTTAAAATGCGAGGGACAAAACACTCGACAAAGATATTTTCGTTTGAAATGACAAGAACGGGAATTGCACTCGGGAAAAAACCATTTACAGGGAAGATAGAAGCCTATTGACGAGCACTTTAAATAATCGCATTCCGAATCTAAAGCGTGGTGAAAAAGAGAGGGCAAGCATGGGGTATCGATGTAACACTTGCGGCAATGATATTTGTTGCAGGAATCGTCGTATTCTACTTATACACAATTAACTATAAATCAGGAGAAGGTCTCGAAGTTGAAGAAGGGCGTTTTGAGGCAGGGCTCGTGGCTTCAAGCATCCTTTCAGAAGGTGCTCCTGAAGACTGGGATCAAGACACGGTAAGCAAGATAGGCATCCTCACACAAGGTCAGATAAACGAAACGAAGTTAGCACGATTTTACAATCTCACCCAAACAGATTACGAAAGAACCAGACAGTTATTTGGTATACGATACGACTATTTCGTAAGCCTCTCCGTTCCCCTTGTAATAGAAGGTTCTCTGCGAGAAGGAATAGGCAAACAGCCAGACGAAAGCGCGGAAAACACATTAAAGTTAACAAGATTCACTAACTATCAAAACAAGCCAGTAACCATTGAGGTGCTCGCATGGAACTAAACAAAAAGAGAGGGGTGTTTTTTAGCCTTGATGCAATCATTGCATTGGGAATTATTCTTTTAACAATTCTTCTCGCGTACCCTTTTCTCAACGAACCTAAACCAGAAACAGAATTACAATCAGATATCATACAATCACTTTCCTCACTTAAGATATATGAGTTAGATAGCGCGTATGCGCAAGGACTTATCGCAGATGGAAGCCTAATAGAAACCAACAAATCGGTTCTAGAAGCGCTTGGAGAGCTCTATGTAAAAAATGTAACCCAAGCGAAACTACTCGCAGAAGAAGTACTCAATGAACTTGAAACAAAAGAAAATATAGGGTTATGGTATGGAAACACGCTCCTCGCGTCAAAAAATAGTTCTGCCTACGAAAACGCGCAAAAAGTAGAAACCGCACGACAGATAATAAGTGGAATTCAAGAAGGAGAAAGTGTGACTGGATTCTCTGCGAGAGCATTTTTACAAAGCAAACGACAAACTAAATATGCCTACATTGGAGGATACGTCGGAGAAGGAAACCTTACAATTCCTCTCGAATTCAACGGAGTCGCACTGGGAGCAACACTTGAAGCAACAACAAGTACAAACTTTGACGTATATATTAATGATAATTTCGTAGGAAGTTATCAAAAATCTCCCTCGCAAACAGAACCTCAAAATTATACGCTTGGAGTAACATTCTTTCAAAATGGAACAAATAATATAACCCTCCGAGCAGCAAATTTATCTGTTGCAGGAGGATTCGTCAAATTAGTCTATTTAAGTTCCGTTCAGTACAAGCAGCCTGTACGCTATCATTTTCCAGGAATAGAGGGGGTAGTAAACCTTTATGATGGATTCTACGTACCAGGGACGCTCACCGAACTCGCAATTTCACTGCATTACGACAGCGCATATACCTCCTTCCTCACCATCGGCAACACAACCGTTTTAAGTAATACCACGACGGGCGAGACTACGGTAATCCTGACAAATAGCGAGCTTAATGCGCTACTCGATTATGACTCATTGAGCAATCGGTCAATACCGATACGATTCGGTTTAGAAAACCTCTCGCTTATAGGAGAAGGAATTAAAGATATAGATGTCGTGCTCATCACCGATGTATCGGGCAGTATGGCTTGGAGAATGGATAATGACAACAACGGAATAACCAGAAGTTGCACCGACCCGCTTATTAACGACCCTTCAACAAGAAGGATTAGTCTAGCAAAATGTTTAGACCGCGATTTCGTCGCAACTATCCTTAACAGCAGCGTGGGAAGCCGAGTCGCGCTCGTTTCATTCTCAGATGATGCAAACAACTACGTAAGTTTAACTCACAATCAAACGCTACTTAATAATACCATTTTTTCATACAGTACAGGAGGTGCAACCTGCCTTTCGTGCGCCATAAATAGAGCATACCAAATTCTTGAAGCCGAAGGCGCGGCAAATCGTACAAAATTCATTATTGCAATGACCGATGGGGTAACCAACCGGCGAAGCACCGAAAGCTGTAACGATCTCTATGGATCAAGTGGTCCAACAAACGCCTATATACAGGGAAGCGGATTGAACGGACTTTTACTAAAAAGGAACGAGACGACAAAGATATGGGCCGCGTTACCTCCTCCTGCAAGTAACACGCTCAACGATATCGATTTGCTCAATGAAACCCTCGGATTTGCAGCGGGCGCGAATGGAAAAATACTGAAGTGGAATGGAAATGTATGGTCAAACGAAACGTCCCCTATCACATCAACACTCTATCGTGTAGATGTGTACAATGGAACCTACGCACTTGCCGTCGGTGCAAGCGGACGAGTGGTACGATGGAATGGTGCAAGCTGGTCAACATTAGCGACAATTTCAAACGCACCAACGATTTATGGGATAAACATGTATAATCACACCCTTATTTTCGCCAGCGGAGCGCGTAGCGGTTCAGGACGCATATTCCGTTCATCCAATGGAGGACAATCATGGAGCGAAATAGAGAGTAGTACTACCGAATATCGCGCCGTAAAAATAATTAACGCGACCCGAGCATTCGCAGTTGGAAGCGGAGGAAGAATAATGCAATGGTCCTCAGGAAGCACCTGGTCACAAGTCAGTTCAGGCACTTCAGAGAATCTGTACGGAATAGACTCGTATAACCGCACAAGAGTCTTTGCAGTGGGAGGGAACAATGGCAAGTCAGTTGCAGTAAGTTACAATGGAGCAAGTTGGAGCTCATCCCTCAACACGGGAGGAGACTCGCTGCGAGACGTAGCAGTGCTCGATAACGCGGTCCGCGCAGTAGGTGAAGGAAGTACTATCTATGAAAGAAATGCAACCGCCTGGACAAAAATATATACCGTGCCCCCCGCCTATGGAGGAATCAGCACGTCGGGAGTCTCATGCACTGCGGATTCAGATAGTTGTACTGAAATAAACTCTTTTCCTGGTCTAAACGCAAACTACAGCTCATGTCGAGCACGAGAATTGATAAATGCGACTATTTATTCAGTCGGGTTCGGACCAATTGCAACGTGCGGATTCGCAAACCAATTACTACAATCCATCGCATTGTGCGGAAATGGTACATTTTATGCGAG
Organism: Candidatus Woesearchaeota archaeon; assembly: GCA_964354995.1. Lineage (GTDB taxonomy): Archaea > Nanobdellota > Nanobdellia > Pacearchaeales > GW2011-AR1 > JBBSZK01. The sequence continues at coordinate 33,380 of CAYHBQ010000002.1, forward strand.
TAGTGATGCGGAGGAACTAAGAGAGTTCTATGAGAGCATTGCGCAAGATCTTATTCGATTGTCGTACAGCGAGCAGACTGCAAAAACAGAAGGAAATATTTCAGCAAGGCTTTATCCGGATTCTTATTTAGAGTTCAATTACACAGAAACCCCTACCCCCTACGGACTGTTGCTTTCATATGAAAAGTTATTCGATAATAGTACCTCTGCAACATTGAGTCTGCCAGGAAACGTAACCGTTCTAGACCTTAAAGCCCTTTCATATTCGGGTGCACGTTGGACATCACAGCTTGCAATCAATCAGCAAATAGTGTATAGTCTCGCTTCCTACGGGACGGATTTCACAAAACGTGGAGACCCCTTCCAAATACATATTCCTACTGAATATGTGGGACCACAAAATAATATCACGTTAGTTACCGGACTTTCGCCAACTAACACAAGTGAAGGCTCTCCCCACAACAAACTTGTATACACCTTGCTCAAGAACGCATCCGGATATTCGCCCATCGTTTCAGTTTCCGAGGGGTGCACCTGGACAATTGATTTTGACAGCGGAGCCAATCTTACAACACGCATTCCAGGAAACTATTCTGAAAGCAGCGTGTGCACATACCAAGCAACGGGTATTTCTTATAACAACAATGATGCAGCACAAGAAGCAGTTTATCGTTTATTCGATAGTCTTGACCTTAACAAAGATAATAGAGTGGATGTAGAATTCACTGAAGACGATCTTGAAATAACCCTCACCGAAGTAACGGGAATCCCATTCACATGGTCGACGGAGGTGCAAGTACGCGCATGGCGCTAATACCTGACAAGAGGGGATTCTTTTTTACAATACTTACGATAATAACGCTTTCCTTATTCCTTATAACCTATGGAATCTACAACGAATTTAAAGAACGTTCGTCAGAACAGAAACGAGTAAAAACGCTTGATAGCTTCTTAAAAGCAACTGAAGCAGACCTCTCGCGTCAAGCATACATCATGGGTTTTAGGGCAATATTTATCATCGAAAGTGCAATAAGCGCATCGGGAAGTTATAGTTCAGATGTCAACGCACAGGTCAATGAGATAATACAAAATGGCACGTTGGGCGGAGTACCGCAACCACTCATGATTGGAGCAACGCTGCCCGAGATAAGTGCGTTCGCGAATGAAAAAGCATCCAAGCTCAACGCAGAACTAACACTCTCGCAACCGACAATACATGTTTTCCAACGCGACCCTTGGCAGGTAATTGTGCAAATAAATACGACCCTCGTTCTCAACGACAAAAACGATAAAGCTAATTGGACAATCAGCGAATCTATTGAAGCACCCCTAGAAATAGACAACTTCGAAGATCCACTTTATATTGTGAACACTAACGGTCTCGTAACCAACAAGATAACTCGAACACCCTATGAAGACTTCACACAGGGCACCGATGTAACCAATTTAATAGATCATGTAACAAACTCGTACTATACGGCAACGTCACTTGCGCCCAGTTTTATGCAAAGGCTTGAAGGAAACCTAACTCCAAGCGAAGAGGGCATAGAGTCGTTCGTGAACCTCCAAGAGCTCAGCAGTGTAGGTATGACGGTACAAGACAAAAGCGTCGTAGACCATGTATACTTTTCATCACAAAATCCTCTCGCTTATAGAATCCAAGGAATGCAGTCATGGTTCAAAATCGATGACGCTCATCTGCAAATTTATGGCGTCGAAGAGCTCATACTCTAAGACAAGAATGTTTATAAACTCCCTCGATATAACCTTCATATAATCAACAAAAACTAAAAGGAGGTGGAAACGATGCACAAAAAAGGACAAGCGGCGATGGAATTCTTGATGACCTATGGATGGGCCATTCTTGCAGCCATAATTGCGATTGGTGTTCTTGCATATTTCGGCGTATTCAGCCCAGGGAAGTACACTACTGGATCAACGGTCGTTAATCCTCCCTTCTATGCAAATTCATGGAACGTTCAAGCAGATGTAGCAGGAAGTTCCGGAATTATTCTCGAGCTCCGTAACAACGGAGGCGAAGACTTTGAAGTTCAGAGCATAGATGTTACAAATTGCGGAATATTCGCAACGCCAACAACTGTCGCGACAGGAGCGCTTCAAGCGTTCACCATTGACTGTACTGCGGGAGCATTGACTGAAGGAGATAGCTTCAAAGGAGATATCACCATCACCTATCTAAAAACAGGTAGTTCGGTTGTATTAACCTCGACAGGAACAATCGCGGAAAAAGTCACGGCATAAAGCCATTTTTATTTTTTATTTTATCTTTTTCTTTTGAGTACCCCGAGAGGGCGTGGTTTGAACTAAATTCTTGACGTCAAAGATTTTCGGTAGAAAATCTTTATAAAGACCCCAGAAGTCCCCTCTACAAGATCGCGTAGCTCAGCCTGGTTAGAGCACCGCTCTGATACCGTAGCTTCGAAAGAAGCGAGGCGCCACGGACCAAAGTCTGTGTCGACGGGAACTTCAGCAAAAGTTTCCGCACAAAACGTCAGTGAGGCGGGGGTCCCATGTTCAAATCATGGCGCGATCATCCTACTAAAACCAAAGATTATAAAGGGCTCTGACTAAGAACGTGGAAGAGCATGAAATTAAGAGGGGAAGTTATCTATAGACGCATACACCTCCTCCTAGGAGTGATATTTTTAGGAGCCTCTCTGGTATTTTTAACGCACTCATTACCTTCCATAACCGGATTCAGCGTCATAGAAAATATAGGGATCCAAAAAAACTCGCTTGTGGGAAGCGTGTGTCTACTGAACGCAGCGCTTATGTTCCGTCTCGCTACCCGAAACGCAAGCAAAGGACAAGCGGCGATGGAATTCTTGATGACCTACGGTTGGACTATTCTTGCAGTAATCATTGTCATGGGTGTAGTAGGATATTACTCCTTCTTTAATACGGATAGGTTGCTTCCTGACAGTACGCTCCTAGGCCCCCCCTTCTACGGAGTTGCAGGGAGTGCAGACGAAGATAGCGTTAATTTTGGCATTCGCAACAACGGCGACCAAAGTTACACAGTCACTGGAGTCACGGTGCCTGGATGTGGCACTTATACCGATTCATTCACCGTCGCGAGAGGCGCAACTGTCGATCTTTCAGTGCAATGCGATGAAAATCTCAATCCCGACGATAGATTTGATGGCGACGTAACAATAAACTATCGCTCATCAGGAAGTACCGTAGACAAAACGGCCTCGGGATCAATTGGTACCCGCGTACAATCAGGAACAGGAACACAATTCTCTCCCCCTCTAGATTCAGGAGATGGCGGTCAACAAAACCCTGATCAAGACGGAGACGGAATAACCGATGCATTAGACAACTGCCCTGCAATAGCAAACCCTGCCCAGACCGATAGCGATGGAGATGGAACAGGAGATGCCTGCGATGCTCAAACGTGTGGCAATAATATACAAGAAGGGACAGAGATTTGTGATGGTACGGACATAAATGGAGAGTCCTGCACAGGATCCGGAGTCTGCCCTATAACGCTCGCCTGTCCTTATGAGGGAGGAACACTCGCGTGTGCACTAGACTGTACACAATATAATACAAATCAATGCACGCCCACGCAGTGCAGCGATGGATTAGACAACGACTTAGATGGAAAGATAGACTACGGACAAGACACTGAATGCGACAATCAATCAGATGATCAAGAACTAAAAGCGATTGGACCAGGTGGCGCCGTATAAGAAGACTATTAGTTACGCACCAAACTCAAGAGTTAAACCTTTCTCGTGAAGACTGTATCGCTTCAGAGGTAAGTCGACTTGTAAACTGTTAACGTAGACTTTATTTTTGCCAATCGCTTTTATTTCATATCCCGATTCAACTTTAGAAACGAATACATCGTCAATCGACCCAATACCTGGCGCACGTAAGTCATAAACGACGCCATCGCTCAATCGACGAATATCGCTTTTGGCCTCAATACGAGGAACACCCGCCATGCGTTTCATCTGTTCGTCAGTTAATTTGCGCGAACGAGTACGCGGTTGCTTGGGCGCAGACGCACCAATACTAACCTGTATTCCGTTAGGAAGAGGAGTCATATCTGCGTGAGGCGTGCCCTTCATCTGAGATTCAAGAGACTTCATAATCTGATTAAAGAGAGAAGCAATAATTTTATCGCTAAATCCAAACCCTGCTCCTCCTCCGCCAATAAGGGGTGTCTGAGAGAATTCATTCTTCCCTAGAAGTCCAAACTCGTCCAAATCTTTCTCGGGGTTACGTACATCGCATCCACAATGCGGACAAAAATCAAAGTCTGCTTTTATCGTGCTATGGCATTTGGGACAATCTTGCTTCTTACCAAACATAATCAAGGCTAGAAAAACGAACTTATAAACGTTATGTAATCAAAAACACCTATCGTTCATGAACAAATTTCTTAAACCACACAACGTCGGAATGCAGCGTCTTAAAGGGATGAAATATATCCCAATGGAGCCCTCGCAGAGACGCGGTCGGCCGCACTTCTTCCAACTGAGGAACAAATGAAAAGGCAACAACAAATCTCAAAATCGCAGCAATAAGAAACACAAACAGCGTGGTGTTCATAAACGTCACGTCGAGGTATTGAATCATAAGCCCTCCGAGAATAGAGCCAAAAAAGATGCCGACTCCACTCAAAATGTTGGAATACGTGAAACACAATCCTCGCTTTTCAGGCTTAACAGAATCGTACATATAGTTCGTGGCTCCGATAGAAAATGCCGCATTACCAAGGCCTGCCGTAAACCCAGGCAACAAAAAGAGCAAAAACGGATCTTTCAAGAAAATCCAAAGTACAGGCGTTACAGGGAAAGACCATGCCGCAACATAAAGTAATTTCAAATTTCCGTATCTATCTGAGAATTTTCCTGCGAGAGGCGTCAACAACAAATAGAAGATAGTTGAACTCAAGCTTACCGCCGTAAAAGTAAACAAGTTGAAATGCAGGTCATTGAGCATATACACTGCAAAAAACGGTGAAGCAACCATCACCGCAAAATTAAACAACGCCTGAAAAACAGCAAACTTTCCAAAATTATCGTAGCGTTTCAAGAACGCCAAAAAGGTAAAGTGAGAAGATTTATGCAAAACAAAATGTGGGCAAAATACCCGTTTCACTTGATAAAGAGAGACTATGCGCAAAAGAATGGAAAAGAGAAATACGCTTGCATAGATCGCAAGCACAAACAGTTTATCCTCAAACCAGTGAAGAATAAGCCCTCCAACAAGGAATATAAAAACACCCCACCAACCAATAATTCTATTACGACGCGCAAAATAATGTCCACGTTGCTGTTCAGGAACAAGATCGCCTATCCATGAAAAAGACGGAGGATCTTTAACCGCCGAAAGAAAGATGAAGAGCGAATATAAAACAACAAGCAGAGCAGGAAGGTAGGGAACCACAAGGTTTTTCGTATAAAGAAACGCAAGCAACACAATAGGTATCCAAACAAACGCAAGCCACCAGGTATACAAGACATGGATGTGTTTACGTGATTTGCGCTTTTCCATCAATCGAGCACCCCACAAATTTCCGAGTGGTGCGACAAGACCTGAAAAGGCGCTCAAGAATCCAATGTGAGCTGCGTTCGCACCGATTGCCTTAGCAAACGGCACAATAAACGACGAAGAAAGAGAAGTAGACGCTTCAGAAACAGCCCCTTGAGAGATGAGCCTATCCCTTCCTTGTTCTTTCAAATGAGCAACACGCGGAGAATCAGACGCATCTTCCTTAATGAGCACACTCTTTTTCACCATCTTTCTTTAAAGAAAAAACGATTAATAAAACTAATGGGGCCGCCCGGATTCGCACCGGGGTCGCGAACCCCCGAAGCTCGAAGGCTAACTAAACTACCCCACGGCCCCATACACAACGTACCTTAAAGCGCATTATAAACCTAACGCAGTTCGGTACCCTTTAAACGTCCATGATAGAAGAAGCATTTTTAAAGAGCCCTTGTCTAAGGGAAGAGAGATGATTTTGCAATTCCTCGTCCTATTATTTGGAGTATTGCTTGTTGTGGAGGGCAGTTGGATTCTAATCAACCCTATGAAGGCCAAACAAATAACCGTACGATTGCTTAAACATCCCAACACGCTTCGTACGCTCGGTCTCATTGAATTAATCGGAGGTTTGCTCATAGCCACCTACGCATTCCGAGGACAATGACCCTCGTTCAAACAATTTTCATAGTTATTGCATCACTCATGCTCGTAAAGGGGGTAATAATCTGTCTTATCCCTCGTCAGATGATAGCCCTTACAAAACCCTTTGTGAAAAACGAAAAAGCCATGCGCAGAGGCGGACT
>CAYHBQ010000003.1:0-37698 GCA_964354995.1 Candidatus Woesearchaeota archaeon
TGCTGAAAGCATCTAAGCACGAAGCGATCCGCAAGACGAGTCAACAAAGGCCGTTATAGAAGATAACGTTGATAGAGTTGGTGTGTACGCTCCAAGAACCCGAGGAGTTTAGCATGCAACTACTAATAGCCTCACTTTCAGATATTCTGAGAAGACAAAAGAGTCCTTCATTCTTACCTCTGTGCCTACGCGTGTTATTTGATTTTTTTGAAAGGATACTTATAGAATGTTTGCTTCTTGTTTTGTATGCATCGTAAAGAAACTTTTGTGCCTATGCTCGGGAGTTCTTGCTACCGTTATCGAGAAGTTATTGTTACACTTAACGAGCCTGTCCTAGGTGAGAACCATACGCTTGTCTATTCTTGGGTTATGAACCTGCCAGGGGGAGCTAAAGAACAAGGACGTTCTTACTTTTTCTATTTTCCTCGAGGACCTTACGATGATACTGAAGTACGCGACAAGGTTGCAGAGGCATTGTTTCGTATGCATGAACGCGAAATGAAACGAGAATGCACTCCCCCTTGGAAGCATCCTCAGAAGCCGATTTTGTTTGAGCGCATCCGCTCGGGTGACATTCTTTAGAATAGATTATAGGCTGTAAGCGGAACCTTAAACAGCAATGCGAGTCCCATTATGATTGCGACGAATAACATCACAAAGAAAATGAGCCCTAACCATCCTGCGAAAAATGCTTTCGTTGTTGAAAACTTATGATAGTATGCGAGCCCCTTAATCGTTAAAACGATTGTCCAGATAAACAGCCCTATAGAAAACAAAGTTGTAAACCATGAGCTATACGCCACAAGTGAAATCAAGGTGATTAACGGTGAGAGCATACATCCGGGAACCACTCCGTAGAGTATTCCTTTGTATGTTCCCTTGTATCCGCCTTGGCCTTTCATAAGAATGACAAATAGGTGCGTGATTCCTGCTATGAGTAAAACGAAAAGTGGCGCGATAATAAATGAGATGCCTGCTAACATTCCTATTAGAAAGAGGATAGCCGTGGGTGCAATCAACAAGAAGATCATAGTGAAATAAGGTGGCGCAAACTGAGCAAGGAGTGAAAGGAAGAGTGCGCTTATTAGAATCAAGAGGGCAAACGGAATCAAGAGCAATAACTCGTGGAACCGTAATGTGCGTCCGACAGAATCTTCGTCCGTTTTTTCGAACAATAGCCTTGGTTTAGAAATCGAATAGCCTATTTTCTTGAAGAATGAAAGTTTCTCTTGAGAAGAAGATATTGTTTGTGCACTGGGGAGCGATTGTTTTATCGTCGGTTGTGAGGTAATGGGGAGTGGTTTTGACTCCATCTTTTCAACAGGCAAGGCCATAATGGCCTCATCTATATCGGCCACGTCAAAACCTCCTTCGAGCAGTTTCCGTTTGAGCACCGCGAGACCAAATCCTCGTTTTCTTCCTTCGAGTAAATAATTGAGTATGTCTTGATTTACCATTATCTCGTACGTTTATCCTCTCCGCGGTATATGAAAAAATGATACATGAGATATCCTACGGTGCCGAGCGCTCCAATGCCTGCGAACGTCATTGTGTACGGCCCTTTGTATTTTATAAAGAGCGCATTTATCAGCAACACTGCAATAAGAATCCCCGATACGAGCCCCAAATAAGGGTTCTTTTTCATGATTACCTTAATCCACGCAAAGAGGGCTGCGAGAATGAATGCTGCAATTATAGTGAACGCTATCTCGATTATACCAAACCCGACGTCTGTCTTTTTGTCAAGGAAAAAGAGGAACAGTCCCACAATGAGTAAAAAAAATACAAACAGTGCGACCGTGCTCTTTGAAGGTATGAGCCAAGAAATAAAACTATCGTTTCTTGAATCACTTTCTTTTTTCATTGTATCTTATACTCTATGGAGGTTTAAAAACTATGCGCGTGGGCTTTGCACGGACTGAGCTATTTTGTACGGACAGGACAACCATTTGCCCGAACGGCAAGTTTTTAAGATTCCCTTGACCTCATAAGAAGGTGGATTATGGTATATAAAAGAAAACATCATAATGGGGCGCGGTGCTCTTTCTGCCATGCAAGATTAGATGGTCTTCCGCATAAATGTAGGTATTGTGGTAAAGTTCATTGCTATGAGCACTTGCTTCCAGAAAACCATAATTGTACTGGTATGTCAAACAAAAGAGAATGGGGGCGATCGTCAAAGAGCAGTTGGCGTAGTAATCGTCATAACTCTCGTTGGGATAGAAGCGATTATGAACCTCGCTCTCGATCAACCTTTAGATTGCCGCGAATACGAATAAGTCTTTTCTTTAAGGCTCTGGTTCTTGCAGCCGCGACCTTTTTCCTCGCTTATAATTTTAATAGCACACTCACGTTGGTGCTTGAGGCTGGCGCATGGATTTATTTTGCATGGGTCTTGTACAAGAAAGCATTCAGATGGGCTAATCGAGTAAGCATGGCAGATGACCTTGCATTTTGGGGATTACGTCTCCTGGGAATTGCAGTTGTGTTTGTCGGCGTGTACATTGCATTTTTCGGACTTCTTGCTGCAGCGCTCACACCTGGCTCCGCACCAACCGCAATACCGTTGTTCGTGCTCTTAGCAGGGCTCGTGCTGCTCGGGGTCTTTATTGCATTTAGAACCAATAGAAGACATCACGTTGTTGGTGTCTGGCGCGCATAAGTAAGATTTAAATACTCCCTTGGACTGATAAAGGGATGTACATTGAAAATGGGATACGTCCTGAAGATGGGGTTTACTGAAAATGGTAAAAAAGTTTTCAGAATTTTTGAAGATAGAAAATACTATAATTTCTCAGCCAGAGGTATTTGATACTGATTCCTACAGCCCGTCTGACGAGGAAATCGTCGAGCGTGGAGAAACAAGCAAGCTCTACAACGAGATTGCAAAGTTCGTTAAATACGGAATTCCAAACAACATATTGCTAATAGGTCCTCCGGGAACGGGAAAGACTGTTATCCTAAACAACATTCGAAGTGAGCTTGCTAAAAGGCCTGATTTTGACGTTCGTCATGTTAATTGTAGCGACAAAACCCCTCAAGTTATACTTTCTTTGATAAATGGCGGAAATATCGACGGGCAGATGCCTGAAAACAAACTGAAGAATATGTTTCTCAACGGTCTTAATAACAACTGCCTGATCATTTTAGATGAAGTAGATAAGGGACTCAACCTAAAGAGTCTTCTTTTCTTTTTATCGCGACCGCGAGAACAACTTCAAATCTTTTCACATTCGATTAGTGTCATATTGGTATCTAATGATCCTAATTGGGACAATTCACTCGACATTTCTGTCAGGAGCTCTCTACAATTGAGAAGGGTATCATTCGAACGTTATTCCAAGGGCCAATTATGCAACATATTGAAATTGAGAGCAAAGGCAGGTTTCAAGTATGACACTAACATCCAAAGTACGTTGCTTAGTCTTATAGCCGCGGAAGTCGCAGACAAATATAACGGAGATTGTAGAGTTGCAATTAAAGCACTTCTTTATGCTGCACAGAATGCTGAAAATTTGAGAAAAAGTGCGATTGAAGAAAGTGATGTTACTCGCGCATTTCCGAAGGCTCTCGATGACATAGCAAGAAGCAAACTTAGTAGGCTTAGTAATCGAGACTTTTTAGTGCTTTTTTCGATAGAGGAGAGCAAAGAAAAGACTACCGATGCTATTTACAAAACCTTCTTGGATTTGATTCATCAGGGACTAAATGTTGAGAAAATAAAACCGACGATGTTTTACTATGTGCTGAATTATCTTGATACACATGGTCTAATTAAACGTAAGTTGGACATAGAAAAAATAAAAGATGCTCCACCTCGGCGTATCGTAAGAGTTAGTGGTAATATAGACAAAAAGATCTTGGAAGAAGAGTTGAATAATAGAATGCTCAAACTATCGAACAGATGAAATGCACAAATAAAAGAGAGTTCGCGAGAAAGTTCATGACCCCTATAGATTGTACTTTATTTACTACATAGGGTACGCGCCCGCCACACGTGCGTAGTAAGTCACGAGGGCGGGACGCGGGCTCGGGCTACACACCGTTTGTAGAGGTGTGAAAACCCTTGTCTGTCGGACTATAATCGAAAGAAGGCATTTTAATTCTTTCCTTTGCCTTGCTGCCTTGGTTTGTCCCAATAAGGAGATTTGCATTTAGGGCACACTTTCGGCTTTTCGGTTAGGCTTGTTGGCCTCCATGTGTGACTGCATCTATAGCACTTATGGCCTACAATGAGAACGAAAGCACCTTCTCTTTGATTCCTCTTACTCATATTATCTATAGTATATTATCAATAGGTATATTTAAATATTGACTATATACCTAATAGGTACATACTCATGGACATCCAAACAAATTTAGCAGAATATGCTCCCAAGTTCAATTGGGCTCAATATAACGCGAGTCAGACGCGGGAGAAACTCATTTTCATGCGTTTGCTTCGAGAGCTGTGCGACTTAGTCGAAGACCCGAAGTATAGAGTTGACCCAAAAGCCGTACCTATGAGGGACGTTGTGTTCGGTCTAGCCTTAAGAGTTTATTCTAATTATTCTTTAAGAAGGTTCCAAAGCGATTTGAAATTAGCTCGGGAGGCTAAGTACATTGACAGAGATTATCATTTCAATACTATGTCCGATCATATGCAGCATCCGGAGCTGAAGGCAATTGTAAAAGAATTGGTTGAGATCTCAGCCCTTCCTTTAAAACATATTGAGGAATGCTTCGCTGCAGACGCTACAGGTTTCTCTACATCAAAATTCGAACGTTGGTTTGATATTCGAATGCAAAGAGACTCTAAGAAACGTGTCTGGCGCAAGTGTCATGCTATTTGTGGAGTGCTCACGAATGTGGTCACTAGCATCGAGATTACCGAGGGTAATGTGAATGATACAACCCAATTTGGTAAGCTCGTCAAACGAACCGCAAATAATTTTGCTATGAGAGAAGTATCTGCTGACAAAGGTTACCTATCTCGAGATAACATGAGTTTGGTCTCTGAATTCGGAGGTACTCCTTACATTCCGTTCAAGAGCAACACTACTGCTAAGTCTCGAGGTTCGACAGTTTGGGCAAGAATGTACAGACAATTCCAGCAGAACAATGAGGAGTTTATGAGACATTATCATAAGAGAAGCAACATCGAGTCTACTTTTAGCATGATTAAGGCTCGGTTCGGCAACAACATTAGAAGCAAGAAAGAAGAATCGCAAGACAATGAAATCTTACTGAAAGTTTTGTGTCATAACTTATGCGTCTTAGTCCAAGAAATCTTTATGCGGAACATAAATATCGATTTTTTAGTCTGTGCAGAAAACTACGTTGCCCGGACTAAGCATTAATGTCCGTGCAAAGCCATGCGCGTGCCAATGTTTAAAAAGCCGTGTCTATCGAGTTAGAGGTGAGTCGGACAGCTGACTCCGGGGGTGCTCTTCGATGAGCAAAGACGCACATACGTTTTCTCCTGAGGAAGGTCCGGACATCCGTTGGCGAGTTATATCGTCAATGCAATCACGATCCGTTGAAAGACGGCCGGCCGCGAGGTCGAGCAACCCTCAAAAACACACTGTTTTTGGGGCATAGAAAATCCGACGTAAGAAAGATTTTCCGTGGCAACAGAAACGACACAGCACACATTGAGCAATGAACCCTGCGGGGAGCTACGAGATGTGTGATTTGATGAAACGTCACACTCGTCAGAGATGTGAAGTGCTCGCGAGAGCATTGGCGCCTTCGTGGTATGCAAGTGCCTTAGCCGCACGCGTAGTCAGATGTCAGCACGCACCGTTCGTTACCGAAAGGAAAACGAGGTCCGACAGAATCTGGCCTATGTCCGACTCACGTTTTTATTTTAGCCAGCTTTCAAGAACATTTTGATTAACGGTTCGCAGATGTTGCAAATCATGCACAAGACTGACACCACGGATAATTGGATCAGACTCGCCATAATACGCTATTCGAACCATCTTTTCAAAAGTTTCAGGCTCGACAAATCCAAAACTTGTTGGTTCATCGGGTTTAAGCTCGCGGAAGACAACTGCCTTGAAAAAATTATGCATCCCTTGCCTTTGGGGATCCTCGCTCGCGAGAAGACGATACTTCGTTTGAGGTTGCGGGGGCACCGAACAAAACGGGCTTGTTAGTTTCAGATATCCTGTTAAATTTGAAAATGCCTTTATCCGCAGATCGTTATGGTCTTTTTTGACTCGAAGGGATGGCGAGCCATATGCTGTAAAGATGAGTCCTTTTTGTGGCACGCGCAGGCTATCGAGAGAGATGCCAATTGACCTTACCGAAAGATCTGAACGGTACACTTCCCGTTCGTTAGAAGAGGAGCTCATTAAAATAGACGGAGGGGCTGTTTTTAAGCCTTTCTTTGCTAGCATACACATCTTTAAAAATAATCTGTCTTAATTTTTGAATGGTTCGAAGCAACCTACGAGAAGCAATAACGCAGTTGCCGACTCGGATAGCTGAACGAGGGCATCCTTATTTTAGAGTAGATGCTCGTGCGCGAGAAGATGACTCGCCTTACCTTTTTAGCGAAGGGTATACTATGACGTTCGATCTCGAAGAGGGGTCGCGATTCTTAGGAATAACAACTCCTGGTGTGCTCGTTACTCTTTCGAAACCGCAGAGATTTCTTCTCGAAAACACTCCGATGGCAGCACGTTTGTATGAACTTTTGAGCTTGAGCCGCGCGACGGCATGCGATTTGGGATTTACTTCTCGCCATCTTAATCGCGCAACGAATTACATGGATAGGGGAATTATCCAAAATCCGTATGAAACACCTATGGGGGGAATTGGTATTCCTCCGGAGATAGAAATATTTCATCGATTGCGCGAACGAAAACGACATAGTCCTGCAGATCTTGCAGAAGCTGTGTGGGTTCTATCGGGAAAACCGCTCTTATGGTTTGCGGCCTCTTACAGAGGGAAGTGAGAAACAGGTATCGATAACATTTAAAAGAGGTTCTGGGTTGGTTAATTCATGGGAGTGTAGCTCAGTGGGAGAGCACACGACTGAAGCTCGTGGTGTCGGGGGTTCGATTCCCTCCACTCCCATCCCTGTTGTGAATCGAACGCGTTTAGAGAACTACGAATCTTTAAATATGCCCTTTAGTTGGTTTTTTTATGATTGCATGGATTCCGCTCGTGGTTGCGGCCGCAGGATTTGGTTTGTCATGGTATGCCTATCATGTCGAGCAATTTGCAGGTAAGAAAAAGGGATACCATGCATCGTGTGATTTTGGCGAGCATTCGTTATGCACGAAGGCTTTCTTGAGTGCTTATGGTAAGACCTTTGGTGTCTCTAACGGCACGTGGGGAATACTCTTTTACCTTGTTGCAGTTATTCTTGCGCTCCTTGGCGAGATACAGTATTTGTTTTTGATTTCGAGCCTTTCTTTGCTCGCCTCTTTGTACTTAGCCTATGCCCTTTACGTGAAGGTTAAAACGTTCTGCGTGGTATGCACGAGTATTTATGTGGTTAACATCTTACTTGTCATCAGCACTTACTTCTTAGGGTTCTAACGACGGCATAACCTTTATAAAAGCCCGCCGCATGATTAGGTAATGAAAAAAGAAGTGAGCTCCTCTAGTGATGGCGCGTATGGTGTTGTTTCGTTTGTTTTGGGCATTGTCAGCATTGTCCTCTCGTTCTTAATTCCATTGCTTGGATTTATTATGGGAATTGTAGGCATCGTATTTGCCGTTATACAACAAAAGCGCGGGAAGACGCGTCTATCGCATGCGGGAATGATTTTGAATATTATAGGCATTGTACTTGCGGTCGTATTCTTCGTGGCAACTTATCTATTTTTCAAGAATAATCCTGATTTGCTCGCACAACTTCAGGCAGGGAGCATACAATGAGAGTAATGCAACGAAAGGGTGCGGTTGAACTTTCAGTGGGTACGATTGTTATTCTCGTTATTGGAATGACTATGCTCGTATTGGGCATTTTGCTTGTGCGAACCATTTTTAGTACAGCAACGGAAAGTGTAGAGCTTATTGATGAGGGTGTTAAGAATGAAATTAATGAATTGTTTAGTTCAGATAGTAGCAAGAAGGTAGTTGTCAACCTCCCTGACAACGAAGTCGATGTCAAAAAAGGAGAGGGGTTCGGTATTTCGTTTGGCATTAGAAATCTTGTTGAAGATACTGAGTCGACTGATTTTAAGTACGTTATAAGTGTTCCCGGTCAGGGGAATATTGAACGGGGATGCAACCTTGATCCTGAACGAGCTAATCAGTATCTTAAGCTGAATTATGAACTCGATAGAATTAATATTGAGGCTGGAAAAACCAAGGCCTTCTTTGTGCGTGTTGAACCGAGCAATAGTGCCCCGCTGTGTTCGATTTCATATCAGATTAAAGTAGAGTATTACGACGGGACGACCTTAAAGTCTTACGATACTGAACAGTTCACAATTAATATTGTAGCAGATTAAGACAGATTTAAAAACTGCTTCTGGTTCGATTTGGCATGATTGACCATACGAAATATCGCTGGTTTGTAACTTCTGGAAAAACAATGGTTGTTGGCGGAAAAAATGCAGCACAAAATGATGTGCTTCTAAAGGAAATCCTTGCTTCGGGAAAGATATATTATGTTATGCACACCTCCGCCCCAGGGAGCCCGTTTGCAGTCCTGCTTAGGGAACCTTCTAAGGTTACTTCTGACGAACTCGAAGAAGGTGCGATTTTCACCGCGTGTTTTAGTCAGGCGTGGAAAGCTCGAAAGCGGCGTGCACTTGTAGATGTCTTTCAATCAGACCAATTATCCAAAGAGCCGAACATGAAGGCAGGTACCTGGCGGGTGCGTGGAAAAACGAAGCGTGTTAGCGTACCTTTAGAGCTTGCGCTCATTAAGCAACGAGGTACGCTTAGAGCAACCCCTATGAAGACAACGACGCGTCCACTCATGTGCATTGTACCCGGTACTATTGATAAAGTGGATATTGCCGCTCAGTTTGGTGTTGAATTGGGAGATAGTTTTGCACACGATGAAATTGTTGCGGCATTACCGGCGGGGGGCGTGAAAAAACGAACATGAAGTTTCAAATAGGAAAGAACGGCGTCGGTGAAGGAACTATCGCCAGTTTACAGGCTGCGTTTAAAACACATAAAAGCGTGCGTATCTCGGTGCTTCAGAATTATGCCCCCACGAAAGATAAAGTTCGAACGCTCGCCGATGAGCTCGTAGCGAAACTGGGAGGAAATTATCGCTATACGACGGTTGGATTTACCATCATCCTTCGCAAGAGTGCGAATGCCATAAAGTAAGATTTATAAGGCGTCTTTTTTATACCTCGCTATGACTGATATTCGTTCTGTAGATGCAGGAAAGTACAATAACGCGCTAGCGGTCGCGCTTAAAGAAATAGACGAGTTCAAGTCCCCTGAGTGGATTGCATTCGTCAAGTCGGGAGCGGGAAAGATGCGTCCGATTGAAGAGCCTGACTTTTGGTACAAGCGTGCTGCAAGTATTCTTCGACAAATGCATTTACGAGGCATTGTGGGTGTTGGTCGTCTCAGAACGCGGTACGGTCATCGTAAGAATAGAGGAATGAAGCCTGCTCGACACTATAAGGGAAGCGGAAAAATAGTGCGCCTTTTGTTACAGCAAGCAGAATCTGCAGGCCTTGTTGAAAAAATTAAGGGAAAACATTCGGGACGTCAACTCACCTTAAAGGGAAAGCAACTCGTGGAGAGCATACAGTAATCATGACACAGAGTTATCACAAGAAAGTTATGCTGGGCGTTAAAGTGCGCCAGACGAAATGGGCTCCTTTTTGGGCAGTTATTCGTGCGTATGGTAAGGGAAAGCGAAAGCACCCTTCAGAATTGACCTCTACGAGAAGACATTGGAGACGTTCAAAACTAAAGTTAAAACCGAGGCGAACTCATAAGTCTCATTTAGGATAAAACAATGGCTGAAACAACTACCCTTGAACGCATTTATACGGTTCCGCTCAGGCGTGCCTGTATGAAAGTTCCCCATTACAAACGTGCACGTAAAGGCGTCGTGACTCTCAAGGAATTTATTGCCCACCATATGAAAGTTCCTCATCGAGATGTTGAGAAAGTTAAGCTCGATATGTATCTCAATAATGATATGTGGTCTCGCGGACCCGATCATGCTCCTGCACGCGTTACGGTAAGGGCTGTGAAGAAAGGAGACATTGTACATGTTGGATTTGTAGAGATACCAAAGCATGTTACGTTTGCACAAGCCAAGCATGGAAAGTTCCACAAGAAGGCTGAAAAGGAAGCTCCGAAGGCTGAGGAAAAGAAAGAAGAAAAGACGGAAGAAGAAAAGAAGGACGAAGCTGAGAAAGGAAAGGCGACTGCTATTGCTAACGAAAACCTTGCTGAGCAGCAACAGAGGGCTGAAAAGCATACGACTAAAGCGAAGACGCCGCAAATCAAGCGCATGGCGTTGAAGAAATAGTTTTATAGTGCACTTCTTTTATTTCTGAATGGATATATCAAAAACCCTGAGGCAATATTCAAGTACCGAACGAGCCGATGTTTCGAAAAGATTTTTTAAGACGGGGCCGGGACAGTATGGCGAAGGAGATGTATTTATTGGGGTAACCGTTCCGAACTGCCGTGCGGTCGCAAAGCAGTTTAGAGACGCGCCTTTTTCAGATATCGAATCTCTTATCACATCAAAGATTCATGAAGACAGGCTAACTGCGTTGCTCATACTTGTCGAAAAATACAAGAGAGGAAATAAAAAAGAAATCGTCTCATTTTATATCAATAACTTGCAACATGTAAACAATTGGGACCTTGTAGACTTAAGTGCGGACAAGCTATTGGGAGAGTATCTATTTGATAAAGAAAAAACGTATCTTTACAGACTAGCCCAATCGAGAAGTCTTTGGGAACGGCGCATAGCCGTCGTATCTACGTTTAATTTTATAAAGAAAAGACAGTTTGAGCCCACGTTCAAGATTGTTGAGATCATTATGCAAGACGAACATGACTTGATTCATAAGGCCTGTGGATGGATGTTGCGCGAAATTGGAAAACGCAATGAAAAATATCTTGAAACGTTTTTAGCGATGCATTATAAGAAAATGCCGCGGACTATGTTGAGATATGCAATCGAAAGATTTAGTTCTGAAAGAAGAAAAAGATATCTTGAGGGGTCTATATGAAACCAATAAAAGAGCTCTTGGAATTTTCTATTATTAACATCGATAAACCGTCGGGACCGACGAGCTATCAAGTTTCTGATTATATACGAGAAAAACTTGAATTACGTAAAACCAGTCATATGGGCACGTTAGACCCTGCGGTTTCGGGTGTGCTTCCGATAACTCTTAATCGTGCGTGTAAACTTTCCCCTTATTTGATGAAAAAAGAAAAAAGTTATGTTGGTATTATGCGACTGCACGAGAATATTGATGACGATATCTTGAAAAAAGAGATGAAAAAATTTGTTGGAACCATTACCCAAATGCCTCCGTTGCGTTCTAGTGTAAAACGTGCAGAACGACAACGAAGCGTGGCGGCGTTTACTTTTTTAGAACGTAGTGAAAAAGATGTGCTCTTCGAAACTGACGTAGAAGCAGGGACGTATATTCGGACGCTCGTCAACGACTTAGGAAAAACTATTGGAGGGGCACATATGCTCGAACTGCGGCGAACAAAAGCAGGACTCTTTGACGAATCAGAATCGATACGTTTGTACGACTTTGATAGAGCACTTGATGCATATACACGAGGCGATGAATCTCTCTTACGAGCGATGCTAATCCCTGCTGAAAAGGTGATAGAAAGTGTGATGCCTTGCGTTTTAGTTAAAAAGAGCTCGTTATCTACGCTCCTTACAGGCAAGCCATTTTACCAAAAGGATTTTCTCAAACCTCTTTCGTTGGTAAAAGGAGCGTTTTTTGCTGTGTTTTGCAATGAACAGTTTATCGAAATTGCGCGCGTTGTTAATGAAGGAGATATTATTGCACGACCTGAATTTGTACTTAATTAGAGTAGGAACGTTTAAATAAAAATAGAACACTCCTTGGGGGGTGATTATGTGAGCACAGTTACATTTTATATTATTCCCGAGAACATTTACCCTCTCAGGGAAAGGGAGCTGATAAAACAGGCATCTTTGGTCCGTAAGCATGTCCTTTATATAAGCCTGTTTAAACGCCTTGCGGAAATAGAGGAGAGTTTAGACAAGGAAATACATAATGTCACGATTGTTGCAAGAAAAAGTCCCTCGACCTACAAACAATTCGTTCTCTTGGAAGAGTATTGCTCGCTTGCTCGACTTTCAGAGATTATAGACCACCTATTGAAGAAGAAATCGTTTGATTTGGTCTTTTTCGATTCTTTTTGCGATTTAGCAATTTTGAATGAACCTCCTGTTTGCAAGAAATTTCTTTATTATCTTAAGAGTCACTTCGCGTTGCGAGGGATTGATCTTGTAGCTGTTTCTAAAGACAATGAGTGTTCTTCTCGAGTGATGCCTTTGGTTAGAGAGCAGGTAGATGCAGTTTTATTTGAGAAATAGACGACCAACATTTATAAAGAAAAAACACCCTCTTGAAGAGATACTATAAATGGATTTTTCAAAGCTGGTGAAGATGCGTAAAACGACGTTCGAGTTCAGCGAAAAGGATGTAAGTGATGCGCATATTGTGAAGATGATTGAAGCAGCGCGTTGGGCTCCGAGTTGTACAAATTCGCAGCCATGGCATTTCATTGTGATCAAAAATAAAAAAACTATTGATGCGTTGATGGACCATGTTAATTACGGATTCTTTCACGGCGATCCTCGGGTAATTGTTGCGGCAATACTCCTCCAGAAACGATGCGCTGGGTCGGGGCACGCATGTTTTCGGGGAAAAGATTCAGCTATGCACGACACCTTTGCGAGTGTGGGCATTGCGGTTGAACACATGGCTCTGCAGGCAACCGAATTAGGAATCGGGTCATGTATTCTCACTCCCGAACAGAGTATCAAAAAAATGCTTGGTGTGAAAAAAGAAGATGTGGTTCCTTTGGTGATTGGATTAGGTTATGAAAAAAAAGGGGCATTTAAACGAAAACGGGAAAGACTTGATTTAAAAGACCTTGTTTCATATGAGCGATTCAAAAGATAATTTTTTAGGCTTTCTGTGAAGAAACGCCCGAAGGCTTAAAAGGGCATATTCTATTGAGATTTATGAGAGAATTTGTGTACTACTCCCGAACTGCACCTACTGCGGGAAATATGATTGGGGCCGACTTGCAAGAGTCGGGTCGCATCGATATTGCGGTACATACGGTGATTGCTACGTTCTTTCTCAGCCATAAAATTCGAACGGATGCGAAACTCCATTTGAGCTTTGGGGGTCCACCCGACCCTGTCAAACATCTTGAGCTACAACCGGTTACTGAAGGAAAGACGGGTATTGATAAGATTTACCTTGCGAAGAAAGACGTTTCAGGCGTGTTAAAAAAGATGCTTTACAAGTATCGCGAAGGGGAAAAGCGAGAAGTGTTTCCCGGATTTTGGATTGAAAAAAAGGCCCTTCTTCCGACTATTGAAGAATTGTATGATGCGGGACGCAACTTGTACGTGCTTGACCCCGACGGAGAAGATATACGTACTGCGGACATACAAAAAGACCCTGTGTTTATCTTGGGAGATCATCGCGGACTTCCCGACAAAGAACTGAAGAGGCTCAAGCAGTGGTGCACGCCTATTACCATCGGTCCGAATGTTTATTTTGCTTCCCAAACAATTGCCGTTGTGAACAATGAACTTGATCGGCGCGAACATGAAGGGAAGCTGTAAACATGCTGTTATACTCCAAGTATAATAATCCTTAAAAACCGAGCACTATGTTGGGAAGTATGACCAAAGGGGTTTCTATAAAATTAACGTCGTATGAGGAAACTATTCCCAAACTGTTTAAGTTAATAAAATTCGACCAAGAGCTTAAGCGACATGAGGCGATTGTGCTCAAACCATGCGTGCACGAAGATGCGGCACATGGCACCCCCCTTAGCTTTGTGGAAGAGGTGGTTAAGTTTTGTGCTGCACATAAGAATCCGGGGGCCGAAGTATATATTGCAGAGGGAGCTGATGGGGCAGATACTTCGCTTTTATTCGAAGAACAGGGTTATCGTGCGCTTGCAGAGAAGTATAACGTTAGCTTGATTGACCTCAATAACACCGAGTCTGAGTCGATCGGGAAGAATGAATTTGTAGGGTTTGAACAGATTATGTATCCCTCGATCCTAAAGCACGCCTTTGTTGTCAGCTTGCCTGTCGTCAAGCCGCGAGAAGACGTGCAATTGCAGGGTGCGTTAACCAGTATGCTCGGGGCGTTTCCGGCTCGACATTATAAAGGGTTCTTTTCACAGCGTAAAAATAAGTTGGACGCGTATCCACTCAAATACCAAGTTCATGACATTAATCTCTGCAAGATGCCCAACTTTGCTTTGCTTGAACTACGTGATAAGGGTGTATTGCTTGCAGGTCATCCTCTTGAAATGGACAAACAGGCCGCTAAACTGCTGGGCATGGACTGGCGCAGCATAGGATATTTGCGTATGCTTGATGAAACGCTAGAGTCTATTGCAGAAAAGCAAGAACTTGCGGAGCAACATGAAGCCAAGGCAGGGCATCGGTAATTATATTAAATCGAGTTCCTTGAATAGACTATGAAAAAAAGCGTGCGTTTGTTTCTTACGGGAAATGTGCAACCCATGTTCTTTGCACCCTATCTTAAGGATGAAGCGACGTTGCTCAATGTTCGGGGATTTGTGCGCACCTTAGAAGATAAACGCATTGAGGTTTTTCTTGAAGGAGATGCAAAGGCTGTTGATGAGATGATTCCCAAGTGTAAAACAGGACCGTATAACACGACGATAAAAAATGTGGATATGCAAGAAGCTCGATTTCAAGACTTCAAGGATTTTAGAATTATGAAGATATGAAATCCTTGTATCTTCGGTTCTTACGAACCTTCAGACTTCAAGGATTTTAGGATTCTAATGATGTGAATTCTTAGACTTTCTTTTCTTGATGAAGTAAGTTATAGTGGGATTATTGAGGATACAATCAAATCTCCAATAATTAAACCGATTGTGAACTCTGGTTCTTCTCTAATAATGTTCGTGCCGTTGGTAATGAAAGAGTTAATTATACCTATCAAAAGAATAGCCCAAAAATACCATCTGCTAAAGACCCATTCAGAATAGTTCTTCTGCATCAAGTAAACTGTTCAATTAACCATATAAGCTTTTCTGGGTCCTGAAGATTTAAATAGAGTAAGCCATCTTTAATGACGTGAAACGAAAAAAGGTGAAAGTCGCAGTTCCTCGCCCTGCAAGAGTTATATTACAGTACCGTGTTGTGGCTCTTTTAATTTTGGGCGTTGGTGTTTTAGGGCTTTTGTATGCACCTTTGGATAAAAATAACGTGTATCTCTCTCCGGGGTGTGATAACGGAGAGTTGTGTTGCCTATGCGGTTCGAATTACGTATGTTTTGCATCCGAGTCGGGAGAGTGTCCCCTTATAGACCCTGCAACAGGCGCACGTTGCGCACTAGCTCGCGAAGACGCAAAGAACCTTTGTACGGCCTCGCCTAGCCTCAGGCCATAACTTCTATAAACCTCACATTTCTCATTAGGCTATGGGACGACAAGATGAAATTGTTGCTGAGCGAATAAAGAAATTGCACGCGTTACGAAAACTGAAAATTAATCCCTACCCTAACACTTTTGATGTACAAGATTCTTCGAAAGCATTACACGAGAAACATGCAAAACTTAAAAACGAAGCCTATGCGAAGGGCACAGTAAAAATCGCAGGACGATTAACGAGTGTGCGAGACCTTGGAAAGATTGCCTTTGGCACATTATATGACGGTGTCGGAACGATTCAAGTCGTTCTGCAAGAAAAAGAGACTCCCGAAAAGGTTCGAGAATTCTTCAAAGAATTTATCGATATGGGTGATTTTGTGGGCGTTATAGGAAGCGTGTTTCGAACGAAGCGCGGCGAACTTTCGGTGATGGTTGAAAAACTCGAATTGCTTACGAAATCGATATTGCCTCTGCCCGATAAGTTTCATGGAATTGTTGATGACGAAGAACGATTACGTAAGAGATACTTGGAGATTATCACAAACCCTGAAACACGAGAGACGTTTGTGCGCAAATCTAAATTCTGGGAGACTATGCGCTCTTTTCTGAAGGAGCGTGGATTTCTCGAGGTAGAAACACCGGTGCTTGAAAATAGCGCGGGCGGAGCGAGTGCAACACCGTTTGCAACCCATCATAATGCGCTTAACTTAGATGTATATCTGCGCATCTCGATGGGTGAACTCTGGCAAAAAAAATGTATGGTTGCAGGTTATCCAAGAACATTTGAGATTGGACGACAATTTAGAAACGAAGGTATGGATGCAGAGCATTTGCAAGATTATACGCAGATGGAATTCTACTGGGGATATGCCAACTACGAAATGGGTATGAAACTTGTTGAAGAACTATACAAAACACTTGCGAAAGAAGTATACGGAAAGACGAAGTTTTCCTATGGGGAACATGAGTTTGATATAGGAAAGAAATGGAGCGTTATTGATTATGCGGACACTATTAAGAAAGAACTCAAGATAGATATTTTCAACGCGACAAAGCAAGAAATGGAAAAAAAGCTGCGAGAATTGAAACAAGAATTTGCACCTACTCTTGAAAGAGGCAGGCTCATGGACTTATTGTGGAAAGTCTGTCGTAAGAAAATTGCCGGACCCGTATTCCTGACTGGGCAGCCTGTTGAAGTTTCTCCTTTGGCTAAACGCAATCCGAGCGATTCTCGTAAGGTTGAGCAATTTCAGATTATTCTTGCAGGCACCGAAATGGGTAACGGATACAGTGAATTAAACGACCCGTTTGACCAAGAAGAGCGTTTTCAAGAACAGCGGAAGATGAAAGAGGCGGGCGATAGTGAAGCACAGGAACATGATGAAAGTTTCGTTGAAGCCTTAAAATATGGAATGCCTCCCACATGTGGATTTGGAGTTTCAGAACGGCTGTTTTCACTCTTTGAGAATAAGCCTATACGTGAGTGTGTGATTTTTCCCCTGATGCGTCCCCTAGAAGAAATTAAAGAAAAACACGAGGTAAAGAAGAATGGTTGATGATATTGAACTGATTGTAAAAAGCAAAATAAAGGCTGCAGTGCCTGAATTGAGTGTAGCTAGTGAAGTTCCTGAAGCATTGAACAAAAAAGTTTTAAAAATCCTTGAAGATGCGGCTCACCGTGCAAAGCTCAACGGCAGACGAACGTTGTACGCACGAGACTTATAGGGCTCCGCAAAACTCTTAAACTTGTCTTTCTTCCTCAAGTGACGTTAGAAACGTGAAAGGGGGTAGATATGATGAAATATACTTATTTGTTGTATGGATTTGCTATTTTTGCAGCCTTTCTCCTGATTGCAGGTGCGGCCTATGCTGAAAGCGGTTCTGACGATGATGACGAATCTGACGATTCTGACGATGATGATTCGGATGACTCTTCTGACGATAGTGATGATGACAGCACATCGACGTCGGATATCGTCCCTGAAGACGATTCTGACGATTTATTAGAGTACGAATCTGAGCTCGAGGACGATGTATCGGGTAAGACCCTTCGAGCAACCATCGGATTTTATGGTCACGGGTATGCATTGCAAGGTGAAACTGGAGTGTTACTAACCCTTGTGGGAGTACATAAAGCGACTATCTCGGTCAATGAGGACCGTGTAAGTCAAAGCTTCACACGTGCAACACTTCGCGTGGGTAAAGAAGAATACAAACTTACGCGAGCTGTAAATGCACTAGAAGAACAACTTCCTGTGAACACTGTTACCTTTGCTGTGATTGATGAAGGTGATGCGATCGGTACGTTGACGCTTAATGCCGGCACAGCCTATGATACGGGATTTGCTGTACGAACGGGGACGCTTATGATTGGGGAAGAGTCTTGGGATGTGACTATTGCCACACAAGTGCGTGCCATTAAAGGCAACCTTGAACGTGCTAATGTCAAGGCGATTCGACCACGTACTACTGACGTTGCCTCTGTTGAAGATGCGACGACTCCGGTAGAAGCGACCTCTCGACGCGGATTCTGGGCGCGATTGTTCGGAAGAGAAGATCGCTCAGGTAGCAACTCGGGAAGCAACTAAAGAAAAATTATTTTTTATTTTTTGTTCCGTTTTGGTTCCAGTCAATCTATTTAAAGCGTGAGGCTCTGTGTTTGGTATGAACCGATTGTGGATTATGCTCATCTTTATGGGGCTCATGCTTTCCTCTGCGAGCGCATTGACACAAGTTACGATTTACGTTGATGCGGTGGGTGATGCGCTCTTTCTTGGTGTATCTGATGAGAGTCCTGCTCTTCCTACGGGAATAACTCTTGCTAATGGAAGAATAAATGGATATACGTCAACGCTCACTCAAAAAGAGGGCGACATTTGGACGTTCTCATTTGCACTTGCGCCCAGCGAGATGGTGATAAGTCTTCCTGAAGGCGCTGTTATAAAATCGATTTCGAGTGGTGAAATAACCCTTGAACAGGGGCAGATTGCCGTGTACGCCGTCAACGGCACGACCATTAGGTATTCTATCGAAAAGAAAACGACTTCCAATGGTATCGGTGCGTTCGTGACAATTATCGGAGCGCTTATCGCGATTGTTGTAATCGCCTATATTGCCAATTATAGAAATAGGGAGAGACACACGCGTACTGTACCGACAAAGCGGAAAAAGGTTCATCGCTTGGAGGTTATTAGCTCTGTGCTTAATGAGCGTGAAAACCTTATCCTTGAAAAGTTACGGGAAACGGGCAAGACAAAAATGTCGTATCTTCGTAAAGGCTGCGACCTTCCAAAAGCTTCGTTTTCTCGTCATATTCATGAACTGGTGAAGAAAAAACTTGTCAAGCTTTCGGGCGAAGGAAAGAATAAATTTGTTGAATTAGCCGTTAAGTGATTGTTCCGTTTTGGTTCCATTCCTGGTTCCAGACAGGGCTTATAACCTCCCTCTTTCTAAGAAACGTATGAAAAACACTATCTCTGAAAGGAGGTTTGTACACATGAAAACTGCTATACTTATAGCCGGATTGCTTATGTTAAGCGTTATTACCGCAGGGTTTACCGCTGCACAAGAGCAAGAGCCTGAAAGAGGGTATGCAAACCCTATTTCGGTCAAGCCTATGCGTGTCCAGGCAATCAGCCCTCACGCATTTGCGGTACAGGAAGTAACAGGTTCTGTCAGACCTATTGATGTTGCTGCTTCTGCAGCAGGCATACAGAGCAGCGATGTTGAAGAAGTGCTTGCGGCCCTTGAGGCAGATACAGACTCTTCGCTTCGTGCGGCTGCGTTCTCTCGCGTTACGGTGGGGAACGGATATGCTGAAAATACGCAAGGTCAACTTGAATTAGCTCGGATTGTGCTCGCAAGCCGTTCGCTTGTTAGCCCTCAGAGCGTCAATGAAGCCAGCGTACTGCACCGAGGCACGCTTATGATTGGAAATACCAAACTTACGCTTGCACAGGAAAACTCTGATGAGTCTCCTGATAGCTATCGATTTACGCTCCTTTACAATGGGGCAGAAGTCGGAGAGGCAACAATCCACGTGACTAAGGAATCTGGCTCTATACGCGTTTTTGAAGGAACGTTCTCATTTGCACTTGCAGATGAAAATGCTGCTGAGCTCTCAGAATCTGGTTCGCTTGTTCTTATAACTAAGACGGTCGGATCTGTTCGCAAGAGCACATCAGACGAAACCCAAATTGAAGTTGATGATGGCGTTGGACGATTGAATAAGGGAATACCCTCTTCAGCTGGCGCCGCTAATACCGATAGCGCAACCGAATCAGAAGACGCTGCACAAGCGCCTGGTTCGTGGACGCGATTCTGGGCTCGTCTCTTCGGAAACTAACGAGTCTTTTTTTATTTTATTTTTCTTTTTTTCTTTAATTTTATATACCCCTCACCAATAGGTTACGTATGTCGAATAAAGCAAAGGGGTCTAAAGCTGAGCGCGAACTGGTTGATCTCTTTACACACCATGGCTGGCGCGCTGCACGTGTTGCCGGAAGTGGCGTGAATGATAATTCTCCGTGCGACTTATTTGCAGGCAAACTGGGAAAAAAGGGCGTTGTTGTTGAAGCTAAATCGAGCAAGAAAACGCGCATTTACATAACTCGCCAACAAATTGAAGACTTTATGTTGTTTGGAGAAATGATGGGCTTGCGTACGGTTATTGCCGCGCGATTCAACCGCGAAGGATGGTATTTTTTAGAAACGAGTCAATTGGAAAATACGGGCGCAAACTGGGTCGCATCGCTTGAGAACTGTAAAACAAATGGAAAACGATTCGCACAGTTCTTTGAAGGATAGCCTGGTGAAAAGAACTATAAACAAGAAAGTTTAAAGATTACTATGAAACGACATAGCAGAGTTGCACGAATTAAGTTTGAACGGCTTGAGATGAAGCGATTACATCGAGAAGTCAAACAACAAGTTAAACATAAGAAGCAAGCAGGCTATTAGTCTGAGGTTATTCTATTTCGTGTAATAAATTCGTAGGCACTGTATGCTGCCGTACATCCTTCTGCGACGCCCGTTATTGCTTGTTTGAACGGCTTATCGGCTACATCGCCCGCGGCATACACGCCCAGGACGTTTGTCTCTGAGGTTTTGTGATTGATTATAATCTCCTTTTTCTCATTAAGTTTCACTCCGAGAGGAACCGCAAGTTCGGAAAGAATGTCGTGACCTATCGCGACGAACACTCCTTCGAGCTTGAGTTCTTTTGTGCCCTTGTAGAGTTTATCAAGCGTCACGGACTCCACACAATCGGAACCGTTAACCTTGACAACATTTGTTTTAGTAATTACCTCTATTTTTTTATTCTGCTTAATGCGTATACGGTTAATAGGCTCTGCACGTATCTCATCGCCTCGGTAGATGATATACGCTTTTTTTGCGTGTTCGGCAAGTACGAGCGCGTCTTTTGCTGCCGTGTCCGCTCCTCCGACAACGGCGACTGTCTTGTTGCGGTAGAGGGGGGCATCGCATAAGGCGCAATAGGCTACTCCTTTGTTTTCGAGTTCAAACGCACCGGGCACGGTTAACTTCCTCCACTTAGTTCCCGTTGCAATAAGTATTGTTTTTGCACTGTAACTATCTTCTGCAGTCTGTATACTAAATCCGGTTTTGTCTTTCTTTACGCTTTCGACACGTTCTTCTCGTATAGTAACAAGGTCGTACGACTCTGCGTGCTTTCGAATATTGTCTGCAAGCTCTTGTCCGGTAAGACGAATAAACCCGGGATAATTTTCGACTACATTGGTCGTAGTAATAACGCCTCCGATAGCCATCTCGGAGCCATGAGACGTGCCAAAACAAATGGTGTTAAGCCCTAGACGGGCGGCG
Organism: Candidatus Woesearchaeota archaeon; assembly: GCA_964354995.1. Lineage (GTDB taxonomy): Archaea > Nanobdellota > Nanobdellia > Pacearchaeales > GW2011-AR1 > JBBSZK01. The sequence goes on from CAYHBQ010000003.1 coordinate 21,442, forward strand.
TACATGGCGGCCGCTAGTCCGGTGCCTCCTGCACCAATAATCCCGAAATCGTATTCTTTTTTTACCATAACTTAAATTTTTTTGGTTTCATCCCGAGTGCTTTTCGCACGGCACGCTCATCGAATCCTACGATGATAGTTCCTCGTGCATCAATGACCGGAACGCCTTGTTGGCCTGACTTTTTAATCATTTCTTGCGCGGCTTTGGTGCTTGTACCTACGTTGATTGACGTAAACGCAATCTTGTTTTCGCGCAAAAACTCTTTCGCCTTTATGCACCACGGGCAATAGTCTGTTGAATACACGAGCACCTTTGGTTTTGCAGGGCGCTTTTTAGCAGGCATGACGTCGGAAGCCGAGTGCTTTTTATAAACGTTTTTATACATGCTCGACAATTCTTTTTTATGGAACCTGCGCTTGAAAGATACCTACAAAAAAACGATATACATTACATACTTCATCGGCACGCCGCGGTGCATACCGTAGCCGAATCGCACGCGGATGAAACGATTATGCGCATACCGGGCCTTCGATGCAAAACACTCTTTCTGGTTGATGAATCGAACCAGTATTACCTCGTCGGAATGCCTGGGGTGAAGCGGCTTGATTTTAAGAAGTTACAAACAAGCCTTGGAGTGAAAAAATTGACCATGGGTTCGCAAGAGACATTACTGCGGGAAACGGGGCTGGTACCTGGCAGTGTAAGCATTTTTGGAGTATTTCAAAACAGCTCGATTATACTTGTTCTTGACGAAGAGGTATGGCAAGCACAACAGGTATGTTTTCATCCGAATGTTAACACGGAGACACTCGAACTAACGCACCACGCGCTTGAACGTTTTTTTGAGACTATTCCAAATACTAAAAAGATAGTGGCTTTGTGATTATTTCTCTTTTTTTCCCTTGTCGTGCACAGATTCTTTCTTGTGTTGTAGAATACGGTCCAATTTTTGGTCTATGGACGTTACGTGGCTTTCAATCGATTTAATACGTAAGGCTTGACGCGTTTGAACGATGACCTTTAGAATCAGAAAAGCGAGGTAGATGATAAATAGAACACCTACTGCTTTTGCGATATTCAACAAAAAAGTGAAATTGCTCAAGATAGCAGGAGGCATTGAACTCCAGATTAATTCCCCGAAAACGGTTGTATTAATACCGGGAAGAATGTCGGCCATCTGTAGGAAGGGTAAAAGCATTTTAATAACCTTTTCATCGTATTCTGATGAACTCACGAGCGGCTATTTTTACAACGGTATCGATTGTTTTTTTAGTGATGGGGAATTATTATTTTTTCAGCTCCGAAAAAGAAGATACAAGGGAACAAGTTATTATCATTCAAGCGATTGATGGTGACACCGTTAAACTGGCCGATAATCGCACGGTGCGTCTTATTAACATAAATACTCCTGAGAAAAAAGAAAGGGGATACGAAGAAGCGAAACAATTTCTCCAAACGTACGAAGGTGAAGCCGTCCTTTTGGATGTGCGAGGGACTGAAAAATATGGTCGATTGCTCGGGGCATTATACGCTGATGAACGCTATTTGAATCTCGAGTTGGTACGGAACGGATTAGCCCATACGTTTCTTGTTTCTGATGAAGAAGAGAAACTCTTTTTTACCGTTCAAGAGAAAGCCGTTCGTACTAACGCAGGGGTGTGGGCACATTCCCCTTATTACGGATGTTTGGACGCAGAAATTGATAAAAAGGATGAATACGTGGTCTTTACGTCAATGTGTGCGTCGACTCTTGACAACTGGACAATTAAGGATGAAACGACGCATCGTTATGTGCTTGACGGAGAGATTGCAACCACGTTTACCCTCTGGTCAAGAGAAGGAAACTCGAGTAAAGATGCGAAGTATTGGGGGCGCGGAAATGTATGGAATGACGACCGAGACTCGCTTTTCGTTCGTGATGAAAATCAGCTTCTTGTTTTGTATAGTACTTATGGGCATTAGTTCGCTCGTTCTTGCTCTTCGAATTAATGAAATCATGTATGATCCGCAATACAATGAGAATTATAATGAATGGATTGAATTATACAATGAAGATGACGAGCCGATTGATTTAACCAACATTACGATCTGTGGTAAAGCTCTCGGATCGGGCTATATAGATCGCTCGGGAGAAGTGCACAATGAAGAAGATTTTTTTCTTGCGTCTGAAGCGTACGCGATTATTACTGATGGAGGAAGCGGGGGTGAAGTGTATACTAATTATGATATTCCTGCAGGCGCACGTGCATTTCACGTTGATGCCTCAAGCATATGCGGAGGTCTTGCAAACGAGGGAGATACAATTAGTATTTCTGCTGATAATGAAACTATAGATGAAGTTGTCTACGCGGGGGGCGCCGAACCTGGATTTAGCCTCGAATGGAGAGGAGGAGACTTCTTGCCGAGCGCAGACATTGATGGTACTCCTGGGCAAGAAAATTCTGCGGGTAGTTCTCAAAACGATTCAGATGACGATCCTCCGCAAAATGATTCTTCGGATGACGATTCGCAGGATGATAAAGATGAAAAACCTAAATCTAAAAAAGTATCTCCTGAACCTCCGCCAAGTTTCATCCCTTTATATTCTAATTCATCGAGTCGGTCATCAGAGACTACCTCTGAAATCAAAGATAAAAAGAAAATAACTCTTTCGTCGACGAATAACGCTCTTCTTGATGAAAGGGCGAGCGAAATATATCTCACGTCTGAAGGAAAAATACGTCAAACGGTTATCTACGCTTTTGCGGGATTCTGCATTGTACTCACTTTTTTGATCGTTTTGAAAAAAGTATAAAGTTTAAATACCTCTAAAGAGTAAAAAGATTATGGATTTGAGGGATGTTTCTCCTGAGGTTCTGGATGTTCTTAGAACACCAATGATTCATCATGAGCGCGGAACAGTTTGTCTTCCTTCCGAAGGATGGGAAAGAGTTATTTCTCGAAAGAGTCCAGCGAGGTGTCGTTTGGCTTCTGTAGACGAGGGTTATAGTTCTCCTTCGCAGAGTCGCCCTATGTCTTCTGAAAATCCCTCGTATCATTCGCCGAGAACTCTTCCTGATGGATATACTCCTGAGATGAAGTCTCTGTTGAGTACCAAACATTCTCGAGAATATTTGCCCAGCACAGTTGAGTGAGGGGCTTTCGGATTAGACCACATATTTTTAAACCTCTATTCTGTATCTTGTCATGGAACCGTTACACGTTCGATTTATTATTGAGATTTTAGGTAAGCCTGCTGCTCACGTGTCGAGTACGATGCATATGCTTCTTGACAGACTCGCCCAAGAGAAAGGCGTTTCTGTGACGGGTCGCATCGTACACGAACCTAAGGCCGTGCCGGAGAACAAGGGGCTCTTTACGACGTTTGCGGAGGTCGAAGCGCGTTTTGAATCGATAAACGTATTTTTTGGGATTATCTTTGCATATATGCCTTCAAATATAGAAGTCATTTCTCCAGGCAGCCTTAAGTTTACTAATGAAGAAGTCACCACGTTGGGAAACACACTTGTAAGTCGATTGCACCTTTATGAGTCAGTCACTAAAAAATTAGTGAGCGATAGAGATGTGCTTATGAATAAATTAAAATCGATGGGAGTAACATTCCCACAACAAGTGCCCCCTGCACCTGCGACAGAAAAGGAAAAGAAGACGCCTTCTAAGAAGAAGAAAGCTTCCAAAAAACGTTAGAACGGTTTTTCAAGCTTCTTAATTTGTTTATGCAATACGTTCTCCTCTTTCATGCGAGAACGGGTTTTGAGATACCTTCCCCCTATAATAATCAGGATAAGTAAGACAATTAATCCGATTACATACCCTAACCATACAAGACTTGTGGTCTTTTTTACATCGATACACGAACCTCTGCAACATGCACCTTCTTTTGTGGTCACGGTTTCTCCTGAACACTGCTGACTCGTGAGACAAACACGCCCGTTAAGCTCGTTACACGAATACTGCCCCGTTACGTTGGAAGTAGTTGCGTTTGACGATGGGGCAACGACTGTTGAGGCGTTTTCTTCATCAAAGAGGAGCTCGAGTGGCAACTCAAATTCTTCGTCATCGACAAGAATGGTAAAAAGATCTGAAATGGACTCTTCGGAAAGTACGGTGAGATTAAACGTTGCGGTTTCGTTTGCTTTCAATTTGCGCAAACGAGAAGGTTCTAACTTGAAACGATCATCGTCATAGGTAAACTCAAACCCCGACAAATCGCGCTCGGCAGTGTTCCGTATGATAAAGGTCACTACGTGGGGTTCCGTGCCTCGAATAAATCGATGGTCAAATCTCCCTGGAGAGAGTTCTATGATTCGAGGCGGCCCTGAAGAAGAACTATTACCTGTGGGAGCAACATATGTGCTGTAAAGAGGGAACTCGTATCTTCCTAGTGACAGAGTGTGAAAACCGTAGGTAAACTCTTCTATCTCTACTTCGCGGGTTGTTACTCCTGGCGCCAGCACGAGCGTGGTGTTACCAGCGACTTCCAATGAAATTTCCTGCGGTAGCTCTGCATACGAGGTAAATGAGATATCAAAATCTTGACCCGTTATAATCAATCCAGGACGTAGGGTGTACGGGGCTGTTTCGTTAGTAACCGTAAAATTTTGCATGAAGTCGATAACGACTTGTTGCCCATTTATGAGCGTTTCAACGTTGTGAATGAGGAGTGTATAATTATTGGGTGCGAAAGGGGCTACTGCGTAGAGAAAATAGCGATCGCCCAGACGTTTAAGATCGTACTCAAAAGAACCGACTTGTACATGACCTCGGGTAAATTCTATATCCGACGCAGAAAGAGAACCAAAAATTGAACCGGAGAGCTCTGCAATCATTGTTTCTCCCTGTGCATACGATTGGGAGAGAGAAAGGGAAAGCGCACTGGCGGACGAAACAGAAAGAGATGCAATAAAGAGGGCAAGAAATAGTTTTTGCTGCATGTTTGAAAAATGGTGCGGAGTTATATAAAGGTTTACTACTTGCTCATCTCACGCAACTTGCGAAGTGTCTCTTCCATCTCTTTATCTACCTGCGACGTCGGTCTACGTGCTTGGGCTGCGGGCTGTGGTCGTACTCCGTATGATTGTGCGGGAGAACTTGGAGGGAAGGACGGTCTGCGAACCATAATGGGTGAAGAACTTGAGGTTTCTGGTCGACGCCCCTTGTGGAACATCATTTGCAACTTCTTTCGATACACAATTGCTAATACAACGATTAGTATGAGTATAAGAAGCAGACCAATCCAGAGCCAGAGATTTGAAGAGCTCGAATTGTCGGTGCCTGTACCTTCGGGCACGCAACACGTCTCGCTTGAGGAAACACATGCGTAGTTCTCTTCAGTTTCTCCCGCTTCGCACGAGCCCGTCGTACAGAAGCCATTATTATCTTCACACTCATTCACTGAAGGTTGTGTGCGTGGAACGCAGGAGCCTATGCAACATTGACCGTCCGCAGAATCGCGTGGCGTCCCTGTGCATTCTTCACTCAAACTGCATTTGTTGCCATTTAACGAGGCACATGAGGGCTGTACAGGGGTTTTAGAACAGCAGAAGAGCGTGCCGGGACAGTCGTAATTGCGAAGCTCTTCACCCTGCGCGTCAATACATTGTAAGATAGATTCGACACAAGAATACGCCGGACTTGCGTCAATACAGGATTCGACCGAACTCGCATTTGAACCTGGACCCGGTGTGTCTCCCGAGCCACCATTCGATCCGCCTGGTCTTCCTCCTGGCCAGCCCGCGTACAAAATAAACGCGGTGCTTCTGAAATTGTTGTTGTCCCAACAGCCGTTCGCACCTTGCACTTCGAGTAAATAGTTTTTCGCATTGGATACTTCTGCAACAGACGTTTTCTTTTGTAATGCTAAAAGAGCTAGAGCGGTATCGTAGAACCTATTGTATTCGCTCCCTGCCGCTTCCCAGAACTGACGAGAACGTTGCGCTTCTATAAGCCTCGTGTAATAATCTTGACCTCCGGTAAGTTTGAAAAGAAATGCTTCAGGGAAATATTCTTCCTGACTCTCTGCAAATGCGGCGAGATACGGCACATAACTTGTTACTCTCGTGCCTGCAGCGTCAAGTGCGGTGGTAGCCCAGAGCGAGCCCTCGTAGTCACAATCGGAAGAAGCATCGTTTTTGAAACAACGGGAAGTGATTGATTCGTTCGTGGTTCCGTCTGCGGGCTTTGACTGGGTGTTTGGCGAGACAAAGAGCGTATCCGAATCGGACTGTTTATACAGCAGTGTGGTGAGAAAATCCTTGTTGCATGAAACTTCATACGAGTAGTCTAAGCAAGAAGGTGCGATTTCAAGCCAATAGCCTGAAGGAACGATTGAAAGGCAGGGACCAAGAAGATCGCTCGTTAATTTCATATCAGAACCTATCGCAAGCGTGTAATCTGTTGAGCTATATTTGATGTGGCAGACTGCAGCCTCGTGGTTTTCTACATCAATCTCTAAAAACCAGGTCAAGCCCGTTGTCGCACCCGACTTGGAAAGAAGCCAGTTTTCTATTTTCTTAGTATCCCTTCCCAATACTCGATATGCGAGCAAGGCTTGGGCCGTCTCTTTAATAGTACATGCTGAGCGTGGCCAACAGGTCTGATTAGAAGTCATTGAACGATTCTCGCTGTCGAGCTTTTGCACGGCTTTTGCATTATTTCCCAGTGCGAGCACACCGAATATAGATTCCTGTAAAGAGAGCGTCACCGTAGTTTTGTTATTTATTCCGTTCTCGAGACAGGTATAGGCTTTAGAAATTTTGAATTCTTCGGTATCATTTTCTTCTGCAGAAACCAACGAAACCAAGGTGATGCACAAAATAAAAATGAGGACACCGCTTTTTACATTCATAAAGAATACAAGCCCACGGTGTTTATAAAGATTTAGAGCAGTCACGAAGAAGCGTTCTTTTTTTTGAGTGCGCGAGAAACTTCGACGAGCGGGTTTTTTGCATCAGGATCTTTTTCAATAAGACCGATATCTTTGTAAAAACTTTGATTTTCATAATTCGGTGGGAGGATTTTCTTCTTCTGTTTAAAGTGCCAATTGAGTTGGCTACGCACATATCCCTCCTTGAGTGGAGGCTGATTTTTTTCATTCCATTCGAAAACGCGAGCAGTGGTCGCTTCATCGCTAAACCCTGCACAACGTAAAAACGTTATGAGTATGAAAAGTCCCCGTTTCTTGCCATCTACAAGCCCCTTCAGTAATATTTTGATTGAAGAGGGGAACATGTCCTCTGTTACCCCCGTGAGCGTTGTGGGTTCGAACTCTCGAGCATAGGTGCGTGCCCGCTCTGTAACCGATTTTTGTGCGGATTTGCGTTGGAGTGCTATGCGCAACAAATCAGTTGCTTCCCCAGGAACTGGAATAGGGGCGTATAGTTGAGGAATCGCTCGTAGAGGGTCTGCATCTCGGGGAGTGAAAGTAGCTACTTGCGATTTAGTTAAGACAACGCTTGCAAGAGAAGTTTTTTCATGGAGAGAATAGGGCATGCGAAATAAATGACGAGGAGAGACGAGTACAAGGTCAAGAGAACCAAGTTTATCGCCTGCGATTTCTTGGTCCGCCTTCTCGGCGTATGTTGCAGGTTTATTTGCGTAAATAGTCTTATTTGAAGAAGCGTGTTCATCTTTTCTGTTAGAAACTCCGCAATGAGGGCATTTCCAGAATTCTTTTTCTTCGAGAACATCGAAAAACCCTGGGCACGTTTCATTTGTGCATTTAATCCGTTTTTTGGTCACTTTAAAATCAGGGCGTTCATAGAGCGTTTTACATCGATCGCAGCACATCTTTACGAGGGTATGCGTCTTCACGGCGTGATTGCAGTTCGGGCAAGTCGTTTGTACTAGTTCCTCTTTCGAAAGTTTTGTTTTTCTTTGTAAGGCTTCGATATTTACCCCTAATGCGGTTACCGCTCGATTATACATCGGCTTTATATCTTCGAGGATGTACTCTACGATGGCTCGAGGCCATTCAGGAAATGCATCTTTTCTGAGCGTTCCTTCGAATTCTTCGGGAAAAGCCTCGCCCGGAACAATAATATGAAACCCCTTGCTTCCCGAGAACTTAACTCCATAATGTTTTACCCCTTGACGCTCCAGAAGATCGAACACGAGACGGGCTGCAATTTTCGCATAGTCTAGGTAAGGGGAGTCTATATCGATAAGCAAATCCCATGAAATGCGTAGTTCTGCGAGCTTTGAAGGATGCATGTCGCTCTGTATTTGTAACGGATCAGACCATATCTCTTCTGAACCGTGAAACGAGGTGGCTCCCCGAGATACGAGCGCCATGATGTCTGCAGGATATTGTAGTGTATCAGGGCGTTTACCAAATCCCTCATAATATCGAGGGACTACTTCTCGACCCTGCGCAAACGAGAGCAATGCTTGTTGAATTGCCGGTTTTGAATAGTACATACGCGTGAGTGCACGAATGCGCAGTTCTGAGGGCGAGGCCTCTTCTTTTTCTTCCACGCGTTTCAAGAATGAGCGGGCTTTTTATGATTTTGTATGGCCTGTTAAAAAGGAAGTTGGAGAGTCTACTCTAAGGCTGACCAGACCCTGATTGTTGTGGAGTCAAATGAAAATAACAACGAAAGAACGACGTGGTTCTCGGTTTAATCTGAATGCGTGTGTTTTAGCATAACAAACCTTATAAGCTCTCACGTCGGTGAACAACTATGTTATTGAAACTTGATGACCCTCGGTTTTTTGGCACCCTCATAAGCATTATTTCAGAGCTTGTCACAGAAGTTCGTCTCAAGATAACTAAAGAAGGTATGCGCCTCGTTGCACTCGACCCTGCAAACGTTGCGATGGTGTACTTCCATATTCCTGCCGAATTATTTTCGACCTTTGAGCTAGAAAAAGAAGAAATACTTGGAGTGAATTTGCAAAATTTGAGTCAGGTGCTTAAGCGTTGCGGTATGGGTAGCTCATTAATACTCTCTCGAGAAGAAAACCTTCTCAAGTTGACTATTCAGGATAGGATTAAACGAGACTTTGCACTGGCATTGATTAGTGTTGAGGGTGAAGAACGTGAACTTCCGACGTGGGAGTTTAAGAGCGTTATTAAAATGGATGCGCAAGTTTTTGTAGAGGTCATTGATGACTGTCTTGTTGTGTCTGATGCGTGTACATTTATTGCAGAACCTAATAGGTTCATTGTTGAAGCGCGAGGGCTTAACTCTGCACGAGCCGAGTTCTCGAGTGATGAAGTTGAAATCTATTCCGACCATAGCACGGCTCGTTTTTCTTTGGAGTATTTGGGCAAGTTTATCAAGGGAGCGAAGATTGCGAATAAAGTCGAACTTAACTTTTCAGATAATCATCCTATGCGCATTAACTTTCCTACAGGAAAAGTCATGCTTTCATTCGTGTTAGCGCCTCGTGTCGAGCAAGGCGATTAATCGTAATACTTTGTATTATTAAATATATAATATCAACTTTTAAATACTCTGTCTGATTAAGTAATAAGTGAAAGAGCGTATTTCAGCGACTATAGATCAGAGTACATCTAAATCACTTGAACGAATTATGAAAGAGGGACGCTATCGCAACAAGTCCCATGCTATAGAAGAGGCACTCAAATTCTTCGAGGAGAAAAAAGGCTATGAACAATAAAGGTCAGATTGCGATATTTATCATCGTGGGTGTGCTTATTTTTGTTTCACTCACCGTGTTTTTTCTTGTGCGAGACACCGAGGTAACACTGCCGACGGGAACTGAATTTGGTCCAGAGAGGTTTATGGGCAGCTGTGTCCGGCAATCATTGCGAGAAACAACCGATCTGATGCTTACGCAGGGAGGATTTGTCAATCCTAAAAATGCCGTCGTTTCTAATGGCACAACGGTGACCTATTTGTGTAAAAATATTAATTATTACGAAAGCTGTATCGCGCAGCATCCCGCCTATCTTTCGGAATTACAAGAAGAATTACGTGCCCAGCTTGTAAACGACATTCCTTCTTGTCTTGATTCACTTAAAACGGAGCTCGAACGACGCAATTATGACGTGCAATTAGGAGAGTATGACGCTAAGGTTACGCTTAAACCTGAGATTGTTGATGTTTCCATTCCGATTGAATTAACGCTTACAAAAAATGACGTAGTACAACGAATCTCACAACTTGACACAAGTCTTCGCATACCTCTTTATAACTTAGGACGTGTTGCAAACGAGCTGGTTTCACAAGAGGCCCGATTTTGTTATTCTGAGTATGTAGGTTATATGCTTCTTTATCCTTCGTATGACATTCGTGTAAAGACGTTGTCTGATACCACGAAGGTGTATAGTGTTACCCATCTACCAACCGATAAGACGCTACAATTTGCAATACGGGGGTGCGTAATTCCTGCAGGTATTTAACATGACACACAAAAAATCGATTGCATGGTTCGAGTTAGTGTTGTTGGTGAGCGCGAGCGTCGCGTTTTCTTCTATCATGAATGATGCGAGCCAAGGATTGACGTTATACGGAAAAGACTCCGAGCATGCATTTATTGTTACGGTGCGCGGTATGTTTATTGCATTTTTTGGACATAATCTCGTTTCAGCGGAAGAAGTGTTGTGGACATGTCCTCTTGATAAAAACGGAGTCTATTGCCAAGAGTATGGATATCAGGTATGCGATGGAAATTGCACAACCAGTTGTGTTCAGGCGCGCCGCGAGTTCACTAGTGATTGTCGTATAGGGACGTGTGTCGATGCGTCCAAAGGCACCTGTATGCCGAGCCCGCAACGAAACTGCAACGCTTCGTGGACAGAGACCCCGTTATCCGACATTCCTGCCTGTCGACCGGGGTGTTGTATCATTGGTTCTGAAGCACAATTTATGTCTCAAGTTGGATGCGATGCATGGCGTGCAGATCTTGGCCTTGAAGACGATGAAGTTGGCGCTATCTTTGAACCCGTTGGAAGCGAACTCGAATGTCTCGCTAAAGCCAATGGTCAGGAAGAGGGTGCGTGTGTGCTCGGGGAAAGTGAGTTTGGTTTACGTGAATGTAAGTTTGGCACAAAAGAGCAATGTAATGGGTTAAGTGGAACGTTTTATAGTGGATTTTTGTGTTCACATCCTGCGCTTAATACGACTTGTGAACCGCAAGCAACTACTGATTGCGTTTCAGGAAAAGATGAAGTGTATTGGTTCGATAGCTGTGGTAACCGCGAGAATATTTACAGTTCACTCAAACCGATAAGTTTCAATGGAGGATTGTTGTTGTCCAAAAATCAAAGTTGCGACCTTGTCGACCCTGCTCGAGAGCCCAATCGGTTTTCCGTTCAACAAAAAAGCTGTGGAAATTGTAATTATCTTCAAGGGAGTCGATGTGGGCCAAAGACCACTGCAGAATTCGCATCTATAGGCGACGTCGTTTGTCGGGATATTAGTTGCATAGACGAAACCGGCACGCGACGTAGCCACGGTGAAAGTTGGTGTGCATTTGATTCGCGCATCGGAGTAGAAGATGAAAGTAAAACTAATCTCCAACGAAGCGTTGATGTTCCCGGTAGCCAGCACTACCGCAAGACGTGCGCGAATGGAAAGATAACGACTGAAACGTGCGGCAGTTTCCGTAACCAGATTTGTGTCGAGTCGATCGTTGATGTTCCCGGCGGTAAAGATTTCTCGGAGGCTGCATGTCGCCTCAATCAATGGCAGTTATGCCTTGCAGCGAATCAGCAAGCGGAGGGTCTTGATGACCCTGCTGAAGCGACACAAGCAGTTACAGAAGAATGTGAAAAACATACCGATTGCACCATGACAAATATTGACTTAACGAGTGGACGTGGCACGTTTGCATTTAGTACATGTGTACCCAAGTATCCCCCTGGATTTGATTTACAATCGAGCGCGAATGGGGATGAAGCCCAAGCGCTCTGTAGCCTCGGAACGGTTCAATGTAAATATGTGACTGTCAAAAAACTATTTGGAAGCAAGAAGAAGTACAATGCAGGATGTGTTGATAGTTCAGGCGCCGAAGCAATGAACAACTTTTGCATGAGTCTTGGCGACTGTGGGGCGCACATTAACCTCGAAGGAGACTATTCTGGCAAAGGATTTAGAGTTTCTACAAGCCGAGGTGATGCTCCAGGAATTACATCGGGATATATTGCAGGGCTTAAGTTGCTTGAAAACCCTGCCGTTAATCAGAAGGTTGAACCGTTAAGTGAAACTGAACTTGTGTCCCTCTATGGGCTGCCTAGTGATGCGAGCGCAAGTCCTGAAGAGACTCAAAAAAAGATTTTTGATAGTATGATGATGATTAGTGGAGCCAGTGGAATTTTACTCGCCTCTTTGATTTATCTTGCGCCTGAAGCGACGCTTATTTCTATTGGATCTGGACTAGGGCTTGGAACTTCTGGAACGGGGGCAATCATAACTGCAGTCGGAGACTATCCTGTTCTTGGTGCATATGGCGGTGCTGCTGCAGGGATTCTCATCGGAGCAGCAGGCGTTGCGTACATCCTTGATGCCTTGGGAATTACGGCAGGACTTGATCCTGCAATTACATATGCGCTTATAGGATTAGGTGCGTTTTCGGGCGCAGCAATTGGATGGAGTCTTGGAGGGGGCGGAGGTACGCTCCTTGGTGCAGCCCCGTGGGTCCTAGGCGCGTGGGGTCTCGTCGCCCTTGTAGTGATTATCGCTATCTTTTACTTTTTGGGTATTGGAAAGAAGAAAGAAACTACAATAAACTTTCAGTGCTTGCCCTGGCAGCCACCTTTGGGAGGGGCTAACTGTAATGCGTGTGGTGCAGAGGGATTGCCGTGCACCAAATACGCGTGTCAGAGTTTAGGGCAGGCGTGTCGATATGTGGAAGATAGTGCAGAAGAGCAGTGTGTTAATGCGGGAATTGACGACGTTTCTGCACCTGTCATACGTGAGGATGCCGCGGTGCTCTTGACGAATTACCGCTATACACAACTATCCGAACGAGGATATCACTTGGAAGGTCCTGCGGATGGATGTATCCCTCGATTTGAACGCGTACAGTTAGGCATCGCGACAAATGAACTATCGCAGTGTAAAGTGGCTCGCGTGCATACGGAAAGTTTTGATGTGATGGAAGAATATTTTGCGCGATTCAATGGCAATGAAAATCCGTTGTTTAGACGTAACCATACGATGATTTTCTCGGTGCCAAGCAATGAAGCAATAGAAAACGAACAAGCGATTGATGAAGAATTTGATGAAGATGGTTCTGATGAACAAGCAATGCATTACAGCAACTTGTTCCTTCCTGACGGAAGTGGAAATGTTAACCTCTATGTACGTTGCACGGATGCGAATGGAAACAAAAATCTTCAAGAGTATGCCATTAATTTCTGTGTGACTGATGAACCTGATATGACTCCTCCCGTCATACGTCAGTTCAGCCCTGCAAGCCCTGCATATAGTGCGCTGGGTGCGACCGAACGCAGAATACACTTTTGGTTGAACGAGCCTGCAGAATGCCGTTGGAGTGAGAGTACCGACCAAGATTATGCGACTATGACGAATGAAGCGACCTGTGCTACCAGTCTTTCGGATGGCACGCCACAGGGGTGGGCCTGTAACGCAACGTTGCCGACTCCCGCATCGGGGGTAAATGAGCGTTCGTTCTACGTTAGATGTAAAGACCAACCGTGGATAAACGAATCAGAGAGCGGTTCAAATGGGGCGCGTAATACAAACAATCAAGGCGTCAACTACATTATTAAGCCGACACTCGATGCTCTGCAAATTAATTCGGTGGCACCCGATAATGATACAATTTTTGTGCTCGGCTTGCCGTACCGCCTCAACTTTACGGTCACGACCGCGGGCGGGGCGAGCGGTCAAGCACGATACTGCTCTTACAAGAATAACAATGATTTTATACGATTCTTTGAAACGGGAGGTGATACGCATAGACAGCCCGGCCTCACACTTGTAAGCGAAGGCAACTATAGCTATCCGATTGCATGTGAGGATTCGGTTGGTAATAGCGCCTCATCAGAGATTAGATTTGAGTTGGTCGTAGATGACCAAGGGCCGGCTATTACTCGTGTGTATAACAGTAACAATCGTCTCACGATTATAACCAACGAGCACGCGCGATGCGCGTTTAAGACAACCTCGTGCTCATTTGCATTTGCGAACGGCACGCTTATGGACGGCGAACGATTTGAACATAGCACGCCCTTTAGTAAAGATGTGAACAATTATATTTACTGTCAAGACCAATTTGGTAACCCGAGTGGATGTGTAACGGTGCGCGGAGGTACGCTCTAATGCGACGAATACGAAACCATTATAAACAATCTGAGAGTTTGGAGGACATGAACAAGAGAGGACAGATTGCGATATTCGTTTTGGTTGCAGTGGTTATCATTGCCGTGTTCGTGTGGTTTGTGATTCGACCTCGATTACCTCCCTCGTTAGGCGGAGCGGACGTTAATCCTTCCGCGTACCTGCGCGATTGCCTTCGAGCCGAACTCCCTCCGATGATTTCAGAACTGAGTGCGCAAGGCGGCTCGCTTGTTCCTGACAATTTTATGACGTACGAAGGAACGAATGTTCAATATCTGTGTTATACGTCAGAGGACTATGTACCTTGCACGGTTCAACAACCGCTCCTTACTACGCATGTTGCACAAGAGATTAAACGTGAGATTGAACCAAAAGCGAGGTCCTGTATGGATGCGCTTGTTGCCCGTTATGAACAGCAGGGATACTCGGTAGATAGTGCTCCTCGTTCCGTTAAGGTGAGCATTGTTCCTGGTTCTATTGATGTTGTTTTTACGGCTCCTCTGACCGTTTCAAAGGAAAATGCTCAAACGTTTAGACAGTTTGGCGTTAGTCAGTCGAGTGAACTCTATGACTTGTTGATGACGGCCACTAGCATTATTGAATTTGAGTCTACGTTGGGTGATTCAGAGACGACGTATTACATGCAATTTTATCCTGATTTGAAGATAGAAAAGCTCAAAAAGGATGATGACACCATTTATACGTTAACAAACGTGGTGACCGACGATAGTTTCAGATTTGCGACGCGTAGCCTTGTCTGGCCGCAAGGATACGGGGGCTCGTCATGAAGCGAATTCTTTTCTTAGGATTATTTGTACTGTTCAGCGCAATTGCTTTTGCGAGCGCCGCCACGAACTTTAGTGCGACCGTGTGTTGCGAGAAAACGCAGACAGGCGCTTTTTGTCAAAACGTGCCCTCCGAAGTGTGTGCAAGTGACGCACGACAAACGCCAACAGCATGTGAATCCACGAGTTATTGTAAGCCTGGAACATGTTATGATTCGAATGAAGGTACGTGTTTGGACAACACGCCCCAGATTGTATGTAATGCTAACGGAGGGATTTGGAGCTCCGAACGGCCTGCGCAATGCGAGCTCGGGTGTTGTATGTTAGGGGATCAAGCCGCGTTTGTTTCGCTCGTACGTTGCAAAAAACTATCGGGATTTTTAGGATTAAAGACCAACTACGATCCTTCAATTGGGAATGAACTTGCGTGCATTGCTCAAGTTCAACTACAAGACAAGGGCGCTTGCATCTATGAATTTGAGTTCCAGAAGACGTGTACCTTTACCACGCGCGCCGAATGTGAAGGGAGCAGCAAGTCATCAAACGGGTCGATACAAGACGGCGTATTTTACAAAGATAAACTCTGTTCCGCGGAAGAGTTAGGTACTATTTGTGGGCCAAGTCGAAAAACAATGTGTATTCCAGGAAAAGACGAGGTGTACTGGCTGGATACGTGCGGTAATCCAGCTAATATTTATGACGCATCCAGGTGGAATGATAAAGACTATTGGACAAACGTTAAAGACAAAGATGCAAGTTGTAGTCCGTTGAGTGGAAACGCAGATAGCAAGTCATGTGGAAATTGTAATTATCTTCTTGGAAGTTTCTGTCGAAGTGCGTCGTTCACGCAGACACGTGCCAGTTATGGTGATTTTATTTGTGCAGATTTGAATTGTGTTGACGAAAGTGGGAAGGCACGCAAGCATGGTGAAAGTTGGTGTTTGAGTGACGAACGACGTAAGCTCCCTGGAGAAAATAGTGTAGGAAGTCGATTCTTTAAACGCATTTGTGTTAACGGAGATGTTATCACCGAGCCGTGTGAGGACTTTAGAGCGGAAGAATGCGTGGAAGACAGCATTGAAACAACGTACGGGCCGTTTGCGCAAGCCGCATGTCGAGTTAATCGTTGGCAAGATTGCCTTGCCCAGACGGACAGGCGTGATTGTGAAAATACCGACCGCCGTGACTGCTTCTGGAAA
>CAYHBQ010000004.1:0-32481 GCA_964354995.1 Candidatus Woesearchaeota archaeon
CTTTCCGTGCAAGTTAGTAATTCCCTCTTGGTCATCCATCGCATCAACATTCCCCCGCGCAAGAAAAAACTTCGTAGCATAGTTGCCAAGAGAACAAACGACAAGAGGTTTCATCTCGCGTATCTGTTCAATAAGCCAAGGCGTATGAGCACGAATTTCTTCAGGAAGTGGATTTCTATTCTCAGGAGGACGACATTTGAGGATATTAGTAATGTAGATATCATCAAGACTCAAGCCAACCGACGCAAGGAGCTTATCGAGATTCTTCCCCGCAGCCCCTACAAAGGGTAATCCCTGTTCATCTTCGTTGCGACCAGGAGCCTCTCCGACAAAAAGTATCTTCGCCTTCAGATTGCCTTTGCCAACAACAACATTCGTGCATGCTTTACAAATGTCTGTATGCAAAGCAAGGGATTTATAATCTTCCATAAAAAAGAATAGAAAAAGTTATTTTTAATAGTTTATATATGAGACCATAATCTTTAAAACACCTTCAATCAGAGAACAGTATGGTCAAAGAACAAACCCTTGTAGTACTAAAACCCGATAGCGTATCAAGAAGCTTGGTAGGAGAACTTATCACTCGCTTCGAGAAAACGGGCCTGAAGATAGCCGCAATGAAAATGGTCTGGGTAGACGAAACCTTTGCAAAAAAGCATTATTTTTTAGACGAACAATGGGCAAAGAATGTGTTTGAAAAAACAAAAAAAGCGAAAGAAGCAGAAGGTAAACCGTTCCCCTACAAAAACCACATGGAATACGGAGGACTGATTCAATCGTGGAATGCGACCTTCTTACAGGAAGGCCCCGTTGTAGCACTAGTCCTTCAAGGTCCGCACGCCATTGAGACTGTAAGAAAAATGGTGGGCAGCACCGAGCCACGCCAAGCTACCCCGGGGACAATCCGAGGAGACTACGCCATGATCGAATCCTATGCCCTCGCAAACACCAAAGAACGCGTCTTGAGAAACCTCGTACACGCTTCAGACTCGCCAAAAACCGCCGAACGAGAAATTGCACTCTGGTTTACAAAAAAAGAGATTCACGACTATTCAAAAGAACTTGACAAGCACTTCTAATCAACGTTTAAAAACCCTCAACTCCCCCCAATAGCACGCCCCCGTAGTTTAACGGATAGAATACGACCTTGCGGAGGTTGGGACCGGGGTTCAATTCCTCGCGGGGGCGTAATTCTTGAACAAGTATAACGGAAACCCTGGAAAATTGAGGCTCCAAGAAGAATAACATAGCTTTAAAAACCAAAAAAAGAAGGACCTATACCATGACTCTGACTACTGAAGCACTAACAACAGAACAAAGACGAATTTACGACATTCTGAGAAACCATCCCAACGGTGCTCGTGAAGCAGCAATGCTTGCACTTTCAACGCCGGGCGATGACCCCACAGAGAGTGCACGAAGAGCTCAACTAACCTGTGTCGAAATCGTTGAAACAAGATACAACGGAAATGCGGAAAAGTTTTTAAGAGAATATGCCGAAGGAAAAATTGCTCGTTTAGATATTATTCTGCAATTGGGTCGTGAAGAACTGGGGCTTGCACCCGCAACTCCTGAAAACAGGGCATACGGTTAACACGCCCTCAACCCCAAAGCGCAATCGTGACCACTTCAAGCAACGCTCCCACAACCAAAAGAGGCACCGAAACCCTAACATAAAGCAGGAGCGTCTTCTTCAAAACAACGCGCCGTTCGTGCCTACGAAAAGCAGATTCTGCAAAAAAAGTCTTGATAGAAGGAGCCATAAGAGCAAGACCTATAAAAAAAAGAGAGCCGTTTGTCAAAAGAGAAGTTCCTCCCCTATAGAAAAGAAAAAAAGCTAAAGATACGCCAAGAAAACCCGTAATCGCAAGAAAGAGAGAAGCCCACGAATTAAAGCCATGTTTTTCTCGTAACTTCTGTCGTAAGTGTTCCATACCAATCTGCAATCCGAGAGCCCATGCAAAGATAAGCGCGAGAATCTCGGGAATCGCGAACATAAGTGTTTGCGCAATAGGGACAAGGGAGTCGTATCCACTTGCAAGATATCCGAACATATACCCGTTGCCCAACGCTGCTAAAAGGGGGATAATTCCAAAAAAAAGACCAAACACCACGGCAATAGCAGAAACAACAAGATTGTGAACAAAGATGAAAAGCCCGAGCTCAAGGAAGGATTTGCCCATAGCAGATTCGCGCGATTGAGTGATAAAGTCTTCTATAGGGGGAGAAGTTAAAAGAGCCATACCCTCCGAATAAAGAAGTCCAATCAGAATCCCTAAAAAGAAACATACGATAACGATGCCAAAGTACCAATAAAAATGCCGTCTGCTAAAAAAAGAGGGAACAAGAAAGGTCATAGAAAAACAAGCGAAGGAGTCTATTTATCTGTTACTCTTCGGCGCCTTCGTCACGCAAACCTTTCGTAGTAACAAAAAACTGCGCCTCATTGTCAGGCAAGTTAGGAGAGTCTATAAGTTTAGCAACACGGCTTCCCGCCTTACCCCGACGCAAATAGATACGATACGTTGAAGCGTGACCTACAATATTTCCCCCTATCGCCGTAGTCGGATCTCCAAACATCATGGCAGGATTTGCCATAACCTGATTAGTAACATATACCACAATGTTGTGCTGCTCTGCGAGCTTCATAAGTTGATGAAGATATCGATTCAACCGCTGTTGTCTATCTGCAAGCTGGCCTCGCCCCGAAAATTCGGCGCGAAAATGGGCAGTAAGCGAATCAATAATCATAAGCTTGATGGGTTCACCCTCCTTAATAAGTTCTCCAATTCTATCAAGAAGTAACATTTGGTGATCGGAGTTAAAAGCCCGAGCAACAAGAATATTTTTAAGCACCTTCTCCGGATTCGCTCCAATACCTTCTGCAATCTGTTTAATACGCTCGGGTCTAAACGTCCCTTCCGTATCGATGAACACGGCTTTGCCATTAGCACCCCCCTGCTCCTTAGGCAACTGAACATGCACAGCCAGTGTTAACCCCAGCTGTGTCTTTCCTGAACCAAAGGCGCCATATGCTTCAGTAATCGCCCGTGATTCAACCCCCTTTCCTCCCAGAAGCGCATCAAAATTCTTACTCCCCGTGGTAATATAATGTACATCTTTACGACGACGTTCAAACTCGCTACCATCAATAAAACCCAAGTTAAGCATACCACGAGCAGCCTGAATAGCCTTACGAGCAACACCCTCGCCTACCCCTGCGATCTCTGCAAGAGCGCTCGGACCCATTACCGCAAGACCCATCAAATCGTAAATACCAGCAGATTCAAGCTTAGTAGCAATACCGGGGCCAATTCCAGGCAGATCAGTCAGTTTACGCTCTTCAGGATTTTCAGAAACAGCAACACCCTCTTCCTCTTCCTTTACCATATCAAAACGATTCCGAAGTTCTTTATAAATATCGTGCTAATGAAAAATACATGTCGAGTTAGAGAAAGAAATTAATCAGGAGCACAAAATCAACAATACAAAAGCCGATAAAAAGCATAGATTCGACAGAACTACCTGACCTAAGGGGCCCTTTTGATTCATAACGTAATGGCCAAAAGGGCCTAATGCCCTCGACCGTAAACGAATCGGCAAAGAGATGCAAGCTATACCCTAAAAAGAAAGGCAGAGCGTAAATGGGAAGATAGATTGCGAGCAACGCAGAAACAACCAGCACAAAAGTCAAGCTATGAAAAAATCCGTGAATGTAAGGAGTAATGCGTGAAGTGCCAACCAAACGCTTTCCTCCAAACAAAGAGAACCCCGCACCAATGTCGGGAAATATGCCTGCAATTAAAGCCACAACGAAAAAAGCGAATTTATAGTGCACGTGTTGAATCAAGAAAAAAATAGAAAAAAGAGTAAGGGCGACATGAGTTCTAAACATCATAATAAAAAGAACGAAGCAAGCTTTAAATCAGTTGCGCCCGAGCGATACAATCAATTCTTCAGGATTAAGACGTTCAACTTTCTCAATATTCATTTCAACACGGTTAAAATAAGTGTTAGTCTTACACGAACCAACAAAAAACATTTCTTCCCCTAACAGTGCTTCCTTATGACGAACAAAAGAGTCAAGCGAAAAAACATCGGCGGAAGGAATACCAAACTGCTCAAGCGTGCGTTCATTAACGAGTGCGCGAATTGTTTCTGACCCATCATCCAACACAAAATTCACAAGGGCACGCTGCTGACCAGGATTTTTCTTGTCTTCAAAAATTTTAGGATCAAAAATTTGCACAATGGTGCCCCGTATCTTAAGATACGCTCCAGGCTTAGCGTCAAGAAGACTCCCTTCGATAAGGACTCTGCTTGTGTGTACCTGGGCAAGGACTTCAGAGCTCTGTTTTAAGTCAGAAAATGCACCAAGATGCAACTCGCCATTACGCATAGAAGCGTTTAAAATTTCAACAACAGATCCTTCCTTAAGCGCACCCGAGTTCAAAAGATCGATATGATGCGCGTCCCAGAGTACAACACGCAAATTAGAAGTTTCATCGCCCAATAAAAAGCTGCCTATCTGGCCTTCGCGACCATTTTTTGAATACGAACGAACGGGAAAAATCTGAGTTATTTTGCCAACAACGTGTGCACGCTTCATACCCTCAACAAGCTCATTAATTTTCATCAGCTCGTTATCAAAACTAATCCCCAACTCGGCAGCAATAATCTGCGCAGCACCTTCTTTAGAGATTAAACCAGAAAGCTTAGCGCGCTTCCCTTCGATTCGACGCTCAACCTCATCACGAGCAACATTCGCCGCCTTAGCGATTCTATCAAGAAGTGCATCATAATTAGCCATTAACACTCACTAAATTTCAAGTTTAAAAGGATTATGCCACGACAAAACAGATGAAAGAGCTACATTTAAAAACCATTAGTTCCAAAACGAGTAATGGGAGCGACCGTAATTTTATCAATAAAGGTGATGCCCGATTCACCTCAGGCACCACTTCATGACATGAAAAATCATATCCGTAATTTTATGGAGAAGCACGGCGCAAAGAGTCTTTCAATTGATGAGCAAGATGTAGCCTTTGGACTTAAAGCCCTCATAATTAAATGTGCGCTACCCGAAGAAAAAGGTACGGACCTCATTGAATCAGGCCTCGCCACAATACAAAACGTCTCTTCAGTAACCATTGAAGACTATCGCCGAGCGTTCGGCTAATGGCCTTTGCATCTCTTCTCAAAAACCCCGTTTTCTACGATATATTTGGACTTGCGGTATTCAGCTACTTCACAATACTGGCAATATACCATCTCACGACAAATACGCCACTTACAAAAATAAATGCCATTGTAATATTAGTGATCGCCCTTGCAGGATTAGTGGTAGATGGTTCAATGGTCCTCAAAACATTTATTATAAAACAAAAACCTCTTAAACGAGCACACGCTTAAACAACCATGGCCCTTACGCCGCAAGAGATACAGGAATTAAAGAAACAACTTTCGTCTCAAATTCAACACCTGCCACAAGACCAACGTGAAGAGGCGCAACAACAGATAGATGAAATGTCCCCCGAGGCATTAGAGCTTATGCTTAACCAACAAAAAGTTAAACAAACTGAAAAGAGCATTATGAGGCTCATCATAGAGGGCGCTCTACCAAGCAGGAAGATAGATACAAACAAGTACGCCCTCGCCGTATTAGACATACGGCCCGTGAGCCAAGGCCACGTGCTTATCATTCCGCTAAGCGCGGTAACGGCAAAGCAACAGATACCAACACAAGCGTTCACACTTGCAAAGAAAATAGCAAAAAGGATGAAATCTAAGTTAACGCCGGAGGGAATTGAAATCCAAACCGAAACAAAATTCAAAGAGCAAGTAATCAATGTGATTCCCTGTTACGAAAAGCCCCTCTCGATAACGTCTCCACGTTACGAAGCAACCCCGGAGGAACTTGATAAAATGCAAAAACTCTTAGCCGCAAAAGAGCGAAAACCTCGTATAAAGAAAAAGACCGATAAACAAACACTCTCTCAAAAAAGAGATACGATTATCTTAAAACGTAGAATACCATAAAAAGAAAAGCCAGTAGGAAAGCAGGACTAAATGGAATGCCCTCTTTGATGATTACTGATTTTTTGGCCCTTCGAAGCATCGCAATTTCTTTCAGAGTTAATCCGTGAACACGCGCCCGAATAACCTGAGCGCCAACAGAAACATCGTGTACCAACCAATCTCCTTCGGTAAGCTTCGAAGCAGGAACTTGTTTGATAAAAAAGCAAGATTCTACGGTTTTCCCGTAGAGGTAAAGAAACGGAAGCAACACAAACGCAGCCAAGAAAAGCAAACCTGCGACAACATCAAGGAGAGCCATAGAAAGACCAATAACAACTCCTAAAACAAAACAGAGATAAACAAAAAAGTGAGAAGACTGCCATCGGACTGCAAAGCATTTCCTAAACTGCTTCCACCGAGTAGGCAAATAAGCAACCGTATAAATCAAACTATAAATCGAACCTCCTAAAAAGAGGACAAACACAAAACCCAACCCAAGCACAATGAAATCATTGAACCATTCAAAGGGAATAAGAGGCCCTAACGCCATGAGAAGTTTGGCATCTCCACCCGCAAATGCTTTCCCATAGTAAAGCAAATACGCAAGAGCAATAAAGAATAACGTCCCAGCAATACCCCACCAAAAGAACTGCGCTTTGCCACTGTTAAACGCAACAAACCCTCGGTAAAAAAGCGCCAAACCCAAAAGAGAAAAATTTAGCCAATTAGAGATTTCACGGGTACGCAAATCCTGCACCACCGCAAAACAAAGCCAAACAAGCCCTAGCCCAAAAAGAAAATAATACTCCTGCATACCTGTCAAAGAGAAAGATAGTTTATAACCCTAGTGGCTTTTCCCCTCTGTAACTTCAGTTCCCCTGAACGTTCCACCTTGTTTGTATACGCGAACGCGCCGCTTTGCTCGTTTATCATTCTTGTTCTTCCGCCGTTCAGGATACACATAATCACTCATATCCTAAAAAGATAAGAACCATTTATAACAATTGCGTTATTGACAAAAGACTTGTTCACATTGAGCAGCCGCACATTCAACATCCAATCGGCTATCCGTACAAAGCACGCGTTCATCACCTAGAGCGTAACGAGTGCAACAAAACGAAGGATAGTTTTCAGCCGTACACGCGAGCCTGCACGCTTCCCGTAGAGCTGTAGATTCGGTCGTATCTGCAAAGGGTTTCGTAGCCTCTTTGAAACGCGCAAATCCGCCTGTCAAAAAGAACGCGAGCCCTATCAGAAGCAAAATCGCAATCACAAGCACAACCAACGTAGATATCGCAAGTTCAATCCCGCGTCGAGACAAAAGAACCATCACTCAGTAGAAGGAGTCGTCGTGCTTGCCTGATCATCGGCTACCTGTTCACAACCCGAAGTCGAAGCAAACGAATCACATACTAACCCTCCAACATTCGCTTTGGCTAGTGAACCGCACGTTGCCTTTATCTTGCCATCGCCATCGGCATCAATAGTAGCGAACCCAGAGGGAACATTACCTTTTCCGAAATTAACTTCTCGTAACCTTGAACAATAGTCGTATTGTGAATCGGAACTACATGCGATTTCACAGGCCTGCACAACGAGTTGCACATTCTCCTTGCTACCACCCAGATTAGAAATACGATCCCATAGATTACTCCATCCACCCGTAAACCCAATAACAACTAAAACTAAAACGATAATAGCCAAAACAATAAGGACGAGCGTCGATATCGACATCTCTTGACCTCTTTTTGAAAGCACACTGCGCATAAGAGCTAAAGAAGACAATTGTTTATAAAGCTTTTCACAACAACCCGTCGCGAGTAAAGCGCACTTCAAGATCGAACGTACGAGTAATCTGATGCTTTCCATCAGTCGAGCGAGAAGTTTGTTGAATGCCGGAGACTACGAGCGTGTAAACGTCCCCCGCTTCAGTAAGCGTGTACCGCTTCCGTTCCGTCACATCTTTGAAAAACGTACCAAACCGAGGGTCACCAGAATCGTACTGGCGCATGAGTGCAACAAATCGTTCCTCAAAACGTTCTCTGAAGGGTACCGCGTCCGATTCTTGCACGGCTCGTTTAACAACAAACCGCAAAACAGTTTCGGCATACTGCCGGGCGTAAACTGAAGACGAGGCGACCTCTGCAAAAGAAACCGAATTTGCCTCATAATCATCCCGAAAACTGAGAACAACCAAATAGGTGGCTGCAAAGAGCACAGGCACAATAATAATCAGAAACGCCCAGCCCAGTTGGGCGCGACGCGCTAACATATCGCTCTCCCATCGACCGCGATGAACGCAGAACCAACAATCGAAGAAGCAAGTCTCGGATGCGTAGATGCGTAACTCCCGAAAACCGAGACGCCCCCATCATCGTACACACGGCTAGCCGTCGTAAACCCCTTACCAGAATAGAGCCGTTCAGGATATCCTAAAGAAAACCGAATCGCCGTTGACGAACTATCCGACCGCGTATCGGTTTTCTCAGCACCCAAATAGAGAACAACAAAAGAGTTTTTGCCTCCACATCCATAACGCTCAGAGAAAAGTTTCTCAAGCGCGAGCGCATCTTGCTCGCGACTTTCACGATCAGGAAGATTAACAAGCACTTCTTTGACATGGACGCCATTTAAAGTATCAGAGAGAAAAAGATCAAGAAGCATGCGAGAATCCGAAGAGGATTCCAACGAAGAAGCACTCGACCACGAAGGAGTGGCTTTAACAAAAACAGTTGTTGAAACCGCAAACACAAACGCCGCAGAACTAACCAGCGTGACTAAAATAACAAGAGGGATAACAATCCCTTCCCCTACGACGCCTCTTCGTTGCATTAACGAGTCCTCCGCGCACGCTGTGCACTACCCACAACACCCGTTACGGTTTGGCCATCAAACGTGCCCGAAAACGAAACACAAAGAGGAAAGCTCTTTTTTTCTGCAGCGCCACGCAAAAGACAAGTCGTAGCGTAACTCGTAACTCCATGACTGAAATTGAGCCCGTCCTCGCGATGTAAAAGCACGACGTGTTCCGAATTCAGCACGGCCGCATCAAGCCCACACTGTTCAAGCGTAAAAAGAGGATCAAACATATTTTCACGTTCAAGGCAACGCCCTATAACAAAGCGCAGAGTTTCGGCATCACTCGCGCGAGCGTCATACCCTTCTCCAAAAAAAGCACCAATGCCAAATCTAATGCCTATAAGCGTGAGTGCTATAACCACAAGAGCCGTCGCAATGAGTAATGCATCTCCGCTTCCGGTACGTAGAGTCATTATGTTATGCGCAAACGAAGTGTGTTGCCGGGCAGAGCAACTCCTTCATTTACGACCTCCACACTAGTAAAAAAAGAAAAAGAATGTCCGCCCCCCTCTCGAAGGGAAACGACAACAAGATTCTTCTCGTTATCAAAATAAAAAAGAGATTGAGGATCTTTGCGTGCTTCTCCCGCGACGTTGAGCGCAGTCGTTACATCGAAAACGAGTTCAGTACCCGGTTCAGCGAGGTTAATTTGGCGTGCAAGCTCGGCAGCATAAAACTCCTCCCAAAGAGAGGCATTATTCCGATAGCTGTTTGCCAAAAAAAGACCTCCAACGCAAAGCAAAAGCGCAATAAGAATCATAATCCATTCGTTTTGCAAAAGACTTTCTCCCCGTGAATCCATAATCAAAACAGAGCAAAACGCAATATAAAACTACCGCTCAGTACGCACAAAAAGCATTCGCAGAGTTTTCCACCGATGAATAAACCGAAAACGAAGTTTCAGTTCTAGACAGATTAAGTGCAATCACACCATCGCCCACTGAGATACAAGAAGGATATCCGAGAACCGATTTTTGTGCGGCCTCGCGCGTACTCCGAGTATCGGGCACCCTAATAGTAATGGCTGCCGCAGAGACAACAGGAGATTCAGAAAGGTTACGACAAAATCCATCAAGTTGACAATTTGACGCAGACGGCCCCCCTTTACATACACACAAACAAGAGGCAAAGAAACATTTTTGGGGGCGTGAAGGATTCGAATCAGACCAACCAGTCAAATACCAATTACCTCCTCCCCTAAATCCCTGAAAGATAAACGTGTTATTTTCCCCTATCTCAAGGCGCGCGTACCTATCTAATACCGAATCGATAAATTTCTGTGCATTACGTTGTTCATTATTCTCACGAAATTTTCCAACAAGAAGAAACCCCGCAAAAACGATGCCAGCAACAATAATAACTGCAAGCACAATCCTAAGAAATTCTTCAAGGTTGAGCATCGGGATCGAGCCTATACGCTTCATAAATTGCCTTCCAATCCTCCCGTACAAAACGCATTAATCGCGTTGGCCTCAAACGTTGCCGTTTTAACGAGAGAGCACCCCGCCATTGCCTCTTTTTCAGAACTTTTGACCTCGCCGCAGTATCCCATTGCCACTGCTTGACCCTCGAGCGCAGTTTGATGCGCCAAAAGTGTTCCGGCCCCAACAACCACAAGATACGCAATGGCGAGGGGCGCGGCGAGACGGAACGCCGACGTGGCCACCGCACGACCCGTTGAAGTAAGCAACCCACCCGCGCCCAAAGAGAGACCCCCGAGCGCAATCATTTTAGCCGCTTCTTTTTCATCATTGGTACGAATCTGAGAGAATAAAATAACTAAATCTCTGTTCGCAAAAGATTTCGTACCTGTGGAAATATCAGTCGTGCCGGCCTCGCTTTGACCCGTATACGAGGCGATACCCTTATCGAGAAAACGTTCTATATATTTTAACGAAGAGCCGGGCGCTTGTTCAGTAAGAAGATAATCATTAACATTCACGTCCCGTAACACCGAATCAGATACCGTCGAAGCATCAATCGCAACCCGCGTACAGACAACACAAGTATTCCCTGCCTCCCCAAAGAGGCGGGGTTTGGAGATGATATCTACTTTCCCTTCACCCATCATGGTCCAACAATCAAGCATAGCGTTTGCAATCTCTTTCTCGATAATCTCAGAGTCTCGAGAAGCATCGGACCCATCAACACGCACCCGTCGAACGCCCGTCTCTCCCGCAAACTGAGCGCATTCTCCAAGAAGAGCCCCCGTGATACAGACTTTCTCAGGGGCACATTGTAATGGCAAGGCTTCCTTACCAAGAGGTAAACTGCCACGCGCCAAAACAGACAAATGACAAGCTTCTCTATCAGCGATGCTCGTAGTTCCAAAAATTTTAGGAAGCACGGTGACTGCAAGTAAAATAAACCCAACAAGCAGAAAAATAAACCCTATCACAAATGGGCCGACGATAGAATCCCCTCGTTTATGCATAAGATATCAAGAGTCAGACGATTTATAATCGTTACGTTAGACGATAAAACAAGTACCCTAGGGCCCCAATGGCCAGTACATATATCAAAATCCACAAAATCCAGCGAATCACCGCTTCATCAACCATCCCTCGTTTCATAAAGAGGCAAGAAAAACGAAATTATTAAACATTCCTAACGCACACGCGCAAAAATGTAGAGGTCTTTCTTCTCGACAAGAACCGTCTGAGACAGAGCCTGCTTTGTTTTAGTGTCCGTATAAGAGAGTGTAATGTTCTGCGGATTACTTCCTCCTACAAAAATGCTGTCCCGCCATGCAATCGCCAGGCCACGCAATTTCTTCGAAGAATCCAGTTGCAAATCAACGGGTTTAGAAAGAGGAGGCAAATCCCCTCCATTAGATCCTATAATTAAACAAAGATAAAGCTCATCGTGAGGAGTAATGTAAAAGTAACCGTAACTGGCAGAATATTTTTGTTCATCGCTAAGAGGTTTAGATGTAGAATAAATGAATGTGCTTGAAGGAAATAGCTTCCTTTGTATAACTTGCTCCTTATGACCAAACACGCCCGAAATAAATTCGTAACCTCGTTCGGCAGGAGGGACACATTTAGGCTGCGTATACGAACCCATATCTACTTGAAGAACAGAATGATCCAAAGAACGAAATTTCAAAATGACTGCGGCAAGATCGGGAAAACCCGCCACAAACTTGGAATTCCCTGAATGCTCAGGCCCTTTGCCTCCAAAGAGACGTGTCTCCCCATCCTCATAAAAATCGCGACGTATATTCTCTAATAGAACCCTGTCCAAAACCGAGGCATCTCGAGGCTGATGCAGATAATTTCTAAACTCTTGTGTCAATGTTGCAGGAACAAAAGTTTTCCCAAAAATAGTCGCAGCCCCTGCGCCGAAGGCAACAAACGAAGACCCGCTATAGTAATAGAGCTTGCCATCCTCAAGATTATACGCGATAAGGGCTTCGCCGCCGGTATTAGGCTCGATAGTCTGATTAAACCCCTGTCTGAGCGTTTGCAATTTACCAATCACATCAAACCGAACCGCAATAATAACAAGCGCGACCAAAACCAAAACGGCAAGTATCGCAGGTAACCACCCCGTGCGAGAGTCGGTTTCATCCCCGCGTCGATTCATCATCGTCCAAATCGCAGCAGATTGCCCATAAACTCAAGTGCCGCATTCTCCTGACCGCTCAAAATACTATACGCAATAAGTCCAATAACAAGAACGAGCAAAGCAAGAATCCAACAAATCCACTCATCCCAAATCAACCCCTTGATATACATAACCTTCCAACAAAAAAGCAATTAATAAACATACTGCTCGGAACGTTTATAATCGTCGTCCACTACACTAACCAGAAAGAGGTGTAGCATGCCAACAACAGAAGATATCTTGCGAAAATACGGGGCAAAAATAGAGTCCCAAATAGGCGAATCGCAAACGCAGTTCACACATGAGTATCAACAGTTCAAGCAAGACATGCTGCCTGCAAACTCACGTTACCAACGCTGGTGCCAAGCGCTCGGTTCAATAATAAAACTAAAGTTGGGTCAAAAAGAAGAACAGAAAGTGCAAAAACAGCTTTCCATGGCACACCTCGACGTTACACCCAGTCAAACCATAACGCTTGCGGTAATTGCATTTCTTCTAACATTTCTTGTTACAACACTCACCGTTTTATCCATATTCTTAATAACTGAAAAGTTTCAATTCCTGTTTTTCTTTTTAGGACTAGTAACGAGTATCTTTGTATTTTATTACGTGTACACACTACCGCAGCGACTTGCAAATATCTGGCGCCTTAAAGCATCATCCCAAATGGTGCCCGCTATTCTGTACGTCGTCGTGTACATGAAACACACCTCGAATCTTGAAAAAGCAGTTGAATTTGCAGCGCGTAATCTCGAAGCACCCCTCGCACTCGATTTTAGAAAATTATTTTGGGATGTAGAAATCGGAAAGTTTTCAACAATAAAGCAGTCATTAGACCATTACCTTGAAAATTGGAGAGATTATGCGCCAGAATTCGCCGAAGCTTTTCACCTGATTGAATCGAGTCTTTTCGAACCGGACGAATCACGCCGAGTACAAACGCTTGAAAAATCGTTACAGGTTATCCTCGATGGGGTCTATGAAAAAATGCTCAAATATACGAGAGAAATCAGAGCACCACTTACCAATTTATACATGTTAGGAATAATTCTTCCAACATTGGGCCTTGCATTACTTCCTCTTGCATCGGTGCTCATCGGGGGGGCGCTCAAATGGAATCATATCTTTGTAATCTTTAATGTCATAATTCCGTTCTTTGTATTTTACATGACGTCTGAAGTGTTATTCAAACGACCGGGGGGCCACGGAGAAACGTCAGTACTCGAACTCAACCCAGATTATTATAAATTTGCGTCTAAAAAACCATGGATAATCGCATTTATTCTATGTTTCCCCCTCTTCCTTATCGGCACCTTGCCCTTTCTATTTCAGGTAGAGTTTATCACAAAACCGCTCGGCCTACAAAACGATTATTTTGTCAGTGAAATTGCATTTGGTTTATTTCCCGAGTCAGACATCAAAATATTCGACTTCAAGCAAGCGGAAGACGGTTCAACGGTGGGCCCTTATGGTCCGGGAGCAATTCTTCTGAGCCTATTCATCCCACTTTCACTTGCCCTCTTCTTTTCGCTCGCATATAAAATGAAAACAAAGGACTTAATCAAAGCCAGAAATGAAACGCGATTGCTCGAAGAAGAATTTACCAATTCGCTCTTCCAATTAGGAAACCGTCTAGGAGACGGAACGCCTGCAGAAATCGCATTCGCCAAAGTAGCAAGCACAACCCAAGGCCAACGAACACAAAGCTTTTTCGCATTGGTCAATCAGAACATCCAGCAAGCAGGTATGTCCGTAGAAGATGCAATTTTTAATAAGAAGAGAGGGGCAATTATATTTTATCCTTCGGCAATCATTGCCACGAGCATGCAGATTCTTTCTGAGTCAGTAAAAAAGGGTTTATCGATTGCAGCGCGTTCTCTCATGTCCATATCAGAATATGTAAAGAACATGCACAAAATTGACGAACGACTCCACGACTTGTTAGCAGAAGTAGTCTCGGACATGAAATCAAACATGACTTTTCTCGCTCCACTACTGGCGGGCATCGTTGTCGGGCTTGGAGCAATGATTGCAGCAATCCTTAACAAGCTTCAAGCATTTACACAATTAGAATCCGAAAGTGAACTTGCAGGATTAGGATCGCTAAGCGACATTGTAACTATTTTTGAGATAAATAAAATGATTCCTCCTTATTTCCTTCAAGTAGCCATAGGGATATACATCCTGCAAGTTGCGTTTATCCTGACTGCCGCGCTCGTAACAGTTGATTCGGGTCGTGACCCCCTACGAGAAAGGCACGAACTTGCTAAGAACCTCAAAAGAAGCATGTATCTTTACATAGCGACTGCCGCACTTGCCATAGGAACGTTGTCGATACTCGCAGCAGTGGCCCTTGGAAGTATGGCGAGTTAAAAAGACTTAGTCTGCTCAATAAGCCATTGTTTCCACAAAGAAAAAACAGCTTCAGAAACGGGTAGCCCTCGTTCACGAGAAATCTTATCTGAAATTAAGTGAAACACGTGATTTGATTGCACGTTGAAGGGTGCTTCTAACAAGTGAGGCAGGTTGTGCGTTCGAGCCATTTGAACAATTTCTTGCTTGACATTAGCTCGAAGAAGGATGTTATCGTAGATAGCGTCCCAATTACCAGCCCATCCTTTCACGCCCGCTGCAACCGATTTTATAATTTCAGATTCGCCATTCATAAGTTCGTCGCTTGGTTCAAGCTCATCCCGTTCTACATTGTAACGTAAAAGATCAACAAATCCCTTTTCTTCAAGAGGATCATGAGACCAATGTTTACGAACCTCAGAAAGTTGCACAACGCGTTTCATCGAGTGTAATCCGTCGGGAGTCTTAATCGGATTCGCAACAAGCACAAGATCGGTAGCCTTGAAACTAGTCACGGGCACGCCAAGATCATTAACAAGTCTATCAAAAACACCATAGGGGGAAGCCCCATGAATGGTTCCTGCAACAACATTCGCAAGAGCACCAACACGCATGGCCTCGTAAAGCGCCTTTGCCTCTGCGCTACGCACTTCACCAACAATAAGTGCAGAGTCTCCCAAACGCAAGCTGGCTCGTATACCCTCTGCAGCTTCAATTTCGCTCGTCGATTCGAGAAGCGCGCTACGCACCTTCATACGTTGCACATTGAATCCAAGCTTACGAAGTGAGTCTACAGGGAGTTCAAGTGTGTCTTCAATAACCAGAACCCTGTATTTCGGCAAGATTTCGAGCAAAAGACTGCCTAAAAGAGAGGTTTTACCCGAACCCCTCGTACCC
The DNA here is from genome assembly GCA_964354995.1 of Candidatus Woesearchaeota archaeon. Taxonomy (GTDB): domain Archaea; phylum Nanobdellota; class Nanobdellia; order Pacearchaeales; family GW2011-AR1; genus JBBSZK01. The sequence goes on from CAYHBQ010000004.1 coordinate 15,736, forward strand.
GCAACAAGCAAGGTGCGTGAACCATCAATAAGAAAACTCAAAAGTCCTGCGGTAAAAGAGTTAATCATTTTATTATTAATAAAAAGGGGCAACGTCCAAGGTTCATCTCGAGGACGACGGATTGCATAGGCAATCCCCTGAGGGGAGAGGGGGCGTTGAATAGCAGCAACACGAGCACGCACTTTTCCATAGAACAAATCAGTGTCTAAAATAGGATTTGCTTCATCAAGAGGACGACCCGATTGTAAACGTAACTTCGCTGCCCACGAGTCAGCATCTTCATAACTGGGGATGATATTTGTCGTACATTCGCCATAGTCCGAATGTCTAAGATAGACAGGAGTCTGCCCAATGGGTGCATTCAAGTAGATGTCTTGGAGTTTATTATCGAGAAGAAGCACTTCTATAAGCCCAAACCCAATAGTCTGCCTAACAAGAATTCTAGCAAGGGTACGAAGTTCTCGATAAGAGAGCACCATCTTTTTGCTCTGAGCAAGTTCATTCAACAAATCACGAGCAACATTGAAAAAGACCGCCCTCGTCCGTTCCGCATCGATAAATTCTTCGGCCTTGGGTTGATGCTCCACAAGTACGCCACGAGCCAAGTTCAGCAAAAGATGATGTTCCTCAGGAAGAGCATATTCGGGGGGAACAATATGATAAAGATGCGTAGTTTCGTGCGGACGTCGCAAAATAGTAACGGTAATTGTTTCATCGTCAGCAAGAATATCATATTGATCAATAAGTTCCGCATTATCAGGAATCTGTGAAACTAATCGGGTAAAAGTAAAATTAGGCATAATATCCGGACGGAAAAAAGAGGCATAGGGAGACCTATCTCCAAAGGCATAGCCATCCACAACGTCAGCAATTTTCGAAATAATCGTAGTCTTCTCAAAAAGAGATTGTATTCGCTCGAGCGCCCTAATAAAATTCAAGCGGCTCTTGTCAGATTCGTCAGCCGACGAACGGAGTGTGCGAAGAAGACGTTTAAGTTCAAGATAAGAACCAATAGGATCTTGTCGAATGAGTTCAATAACATAAGAAAGATATTCATGTGCGCGAGCAACATCTCCAAAAAGAGCCAACCTCTCTGGTGAAAGCATACGTTCCTGCTGCAACAAATATCGATAAAGCGAGCCAAACTCCTCAAGTAAGGCGACCTGCTCAAAGGGATAATGATAATTCCGTTGTTGTACAAAAACGATTCGAGAAACTCCTGCATTATCCGAAATGCTATCAATAGTTCGAGCCATTACTTCTGGAGACTCTGCGAGAGAAGGCACGTAGGGCGCACCCATATAATTAATATAAAGAATAGTCTCACCTTCTTTACGCTCCAGTTCGGCACTAAAAAGAGGAGCATTCTGCTTAAACATCATGCCAAACAACAAAGAAAGAGAGTTATATAAATTTCTATACAGAAGCTATTTAAACTCGTATCGCCCTAACGCATTATGGCTGAAGATTATTACATGCAACAAACCATGCCAGATGCGGGAGCCAGACTACGAGATGTTGAAGAAAAACAGAGGTTGCTGAAAGAAAGAATTTTAATGATTGGGCAAAACATGATTGCGGAACGAGAAGAAACATCAGCAACATTACAAGAAATAAAAAAAACACTCATGCAACTCAAGGAAGACGTAATAAGGCTTAAAGAGTTTGCACAAAGGACATCAGAATATACCGCGACCCTTGCACGAAAAGAAGAAGTCCTCATGCTTCAAAGACAATTCGATACCCTAAAGATAGCAACACACAACTAACATGACCACACTGGAAGAAGTAAAAAAAATGCAGCAGCAAGGGATTGGAGATGAGCAGATAATTCAAAACCTTCGCGAAAGAGGGGTAGACTATAAAGACATTGCAGATTCACTCGCTCAGAGTAGAATAAAGGCAGCCGTAGAACAGCCCGATACCGAACCCCTTAGCATATATCCTGGGACATCGGAAGCAAGAACAGAACCACAAGACGGAATGGAGCGTTCAATTATGAATCAACAAGAACCTGAAATCATTCCCCCGACACCGGGTGCAGGATACACTCCTCAAACACCCCAAGGGTATGTAGTACAACAACCACAAGACTATAGCGCACCTCAACAGTATTCCGAAGGAACATACGCAGGTTACACGACAAGCCCTGACCTCACAACCGAAATTGCCGAACAAGTCGTTGCCGAAAGACTAAGCGAGCTACGAAAGCATATAGAAAAAATAGCTGACATGAAAACGACCGTCGAATCTCGCATAGAATACCTGGACGAACGACTAAAACGAATTGAGAAAATAATGGACACGCTCCAATCATCAGTTCTTCGCAAGGTAGGAGATTACGTAACAAATGTGGAAGACATCAAACGAGAAATGATGGAAACTCAAAAAACATTTGCAAAACTCCTTTCTATGTCAGAGAGCAAACCGAAGAATCAATCGCAACTACATGGGCACCATCAACCCCACGGAAACCAGCACCACCACGAACACCGAAAATAAAATTATCCTTTCTTAACTAACACCCAACTAACGGCAGCAGTCAAAACGATAAGAATAATGGCTCCAAGTATAGGGGGCGAGGAAATCCATGCATAAAGAGGATTATCAAAAGATTCTATCGAACCAGGAAGCCAAAACCCAAGTTCGCTTGAAAAAATAGTTACACCGGATATAATAAACGCGGCTAGAAGGCCGAGTACAAACAGAAGCCCAAGACCCTTTTGAAAGCCCTCGGGGATTTTCCCTTGAAAGCTAAAAGCAACGATCATCAATATGAAGAAAAGAGAAATCATAAATACCGCAAACCAAGGAGTCACAACCTCAACATAACGACGTACACTTCCAAAAGACACAAACAACGCGGCAATAAGTAACGAAACAAAAATGGCCATCCATTTATTGTCCCCTAAAATTTTCACCTTGAGAAAGAGTAAAGCGCACACAAGGAACACGATCAAAAAAGCCACAATCGGAGCAAAGTAGGTCACACCAGATAAATCTGCAGCCATAGATTATGGACGCATGGGGCCAAGCGTGAGGGGCTTATCTTTTTTACTAGAATCGGTCTTAGGTACAACTAAAGGCGCAATCACCAAAATAAGAATAAGTATCCAAAGGGCACTAACCCAATTTTCAATCCACCAAGCAGACCCAAACCAATCAAGTTGATTCAAGGTAACAATAGCTACAATAGCGCCAACGCCAAGGCCTCCATAACCTAGAATGTTACCCCACTCACGACGATTTTCTTCACCTATAAAGAGGCCGACCATTATAAGGACTACAAGCAGAATAGCCAATCCCACACCAAGATTAGGGAATATAAGCGAAAAGAACTCTGAAATGAAGGGATACTGCATAGCCAAAAGAGCAACCGCGGTAGCAATAATAAAATTAACTCCTCGCTGACCGCCAAGAATATTGGTTGAAGTTAAAATTCCAAAGACAACTGCAAAGATAAGAATGGTAGGAAGCAAAAACTCAAAGATGCCAGTAGTATGCCACTGAAAATACAAATCGCGAAGAGAAAGAGTTTCCAAGAAGAGCCCCGTCGCACCAACAAAACTGCTTATCATTCAATAAAAACATGACGGCTATTTAAATACGTTTCTGTTTACTTATCTTTCTTGTCCTCGCCACCTTTACGTGTCAAAGCAAAGAACGCTCCAATAACCAACGCAATAACCAACGCATTGGAAATCCAAAATGAACCATCGTCAGACCCCTCATAAAGATCGACTAGGTATTCCCAACCTCCTGTAGCGACAAGCACAGAGATAATAACGGCAATCGCTGCAAGAATCCCAATCAAGCCCTTTGTCCAATTGGGCAAATCAAAGCTATCCTTCTTTACGAAAGCCATACCATATAAAAGCATAAACACGAGAATAATCACCGTGCCCACCGCTAAAAGAGGCATAAGTGAAACAATAACGCCCGTTGCACGACTAAAAGAGACAACAAGAAGACCAATAACTAAAGCGACAAGGGCGTCAATCTGCTTCTTCCCTTCTCCCAAAATCTTGCTTTTCTGAAGTACGGCAAAGATGACGACGAAAACAAGAATAAAGGGCAAAACAATTTCAACGAACAAGGGGTGAGAGAGAATCGTCCAAGCCATAGCGCTCAGAAAAGTTGAATCTATTTAAATATTCCGTCAAAACGAAGATTTACCCAAAGATGCGCTTGCATCGGGAGAACCACTCGCACTCGCCGCAACATCCACGACGCTACCTTCGTCACGCACCGGCAACGAAGCCTTGTTGACAATGAGGACATCACCAATAGCCTTAACAAATTGATGTGGGATAATGACTCCCCGAGCGCCACCAAGCAAACCTGCAAAACCGCCACTCACACGAACCTTCCACCCATCAATTTTATTATCGAGAAGATTAACCTCTTCTACAAGTCCAAAATAATCTCCCTCAGAAGTATATGCGTGCTTGCCCACTATTTCAAGCGCCTTATGTATACGAAGCATGCAGAAAAACTATGCAAATCCCTATTTATAGGTTGCGGTGATAAAAAATATAGTTCCAAAGTAAAAAGAAACACTTATATAAAACAGAACCAGGCATACTTTATGCAAAACCGAGAGATAATTGCGTGGGCACTTGCGTTTGTGACGCTTACAATAGTTATTGGATTCGGAGATATAATTAAATTTAACCTGGATTCGTTAGGGGCTTCTCTTCTTTTTGCATTTTTAATTTTGGCCGCCAATGGAGTTTCGAAAAAAATAGCTGCAAGGGCCCTTGACGCCGACGTTGAACATGATATTTGGTACGCTTCTAGGTACGGATTTAAACCAGGAGGGCACCTCACAAAACATGCCCCTCTCGGAATTATCCTCCCTTTATTTGTAAGCGTGTTTTCGTTGGGCACAGCAAAATGCATGACTCTGTTGACGTATCAAACGTCCGCTCTGAAAAGAAGAGCTGCAAAACGATTCGGATATTACAGTTTCACGGAAATGACTGATTGGCATAACGCACTAGTAGGCGCAGCAGGAATTACGGGGGTGCTGCTTCTAGCAATAGTTGCTTACGCCAGCGCCATAGACGGGCTCCCTTCCATTGCAATTTACTATGCTTTTTGGAACATGATTCCCTGGTCAAAACTAGACGGGGCACAAATCTTTATGGGTTCTAGAGTGCTCTACACTGCACTGGGGCTTGTGACCTTGGCAATGACAGCTACCGCATTGGTGATTCCGTGATAACTCTCCTTTGGGAAATAGGTGGGACAGTTATTGTAATAGTAATTTGTATCTGGATTGTACGAAAATTCTTACAAAAAAAGCCTGCCCTTGAGCAAGTAACCGAATCACGCTCGCTTATAAAAAGATACTAATCCTTTTATAGACTGGAAGAAGTGAAATCCCATGGAGCCACTCACCCCCAGAGATTATCAAAAAACGATTCTTGAAACAACAAAAAGAGCAAACACGTTAGTAGTACTTCCAACGGGAATCGGAAAAACACTCATTGCGCTCCTTCTTACTATGCACCGCTTAGGAGAACATCGTCCAAGCAAAGCACTCGTCCTCGCCCCCACAAGACCCTTAGTAGAACAACATTACGCAACGTTCAAAAAGAACTTGCCAGAACTGTTCGCCGAGCTCAACCTGTTCACTGGTGAAGTTCCGGCAAAAGAACGCAAGAAACTCTGGAGAACCTCGGATCTCATTTTTTCAACCCCCCAATGTGTAGCCAATGATCTAAAAAGGGGGCTTTATGACTTAAGCGAAGTATCACTCCTCGTTATAGACGAAGCGCATCGCTGTCTCAAAAACTATGACTATACTACCGTAGTCAATTACTATAAAAATCAGGCGATTAACCAAAGAATCCTGGGGCTTACCGCATCCCCCGGCTCGGATTACGACATCGTAAAAAAGATATGCGAAAACCTCGCAATAGAAGAAGTCGAGGTCCGTTCACGCGAATCGAATGATGTAAAGCCCTACGTACACGAATTAACCTTTAACAAAATAGAAATTGCCTTTCCCCCCGAGTTCATTGAACCGAAAACCTTGTTAAAAAGACTCCATCAAGGATTTGTAGACGAACTCAAATCACGAAGTCTGCTTTTCGGACCAGCAAATAAAATATCATTGCTTAAATTACAAACTAATCTCGCCCGCCAAGCAAATGGCGGAAACGGAAACGCGATGTATGGCATGTCCCTCTGCGCTCAAGCGATAAAAATAGCACACGCAATTGAGCTTATCGAAACCCAGACGCTCACGGGAACCAAAACCTACCTAGAAGGGCTCCTTAAGCAAGCAGAAGAAAAGAAGACCAAGGGAGTACAACGTCTAGTGAAGACTCCAGAATTCCAAGCTGCATATCTTTCAATAACCAAACTAAAAGAATCTGGCAAAGAACACCCCAAAATAGAAAAAATAGCAGAGCTCGTAAATGAGGAACTTGAGAAAAACCGAGAAGCAAAACTCCTCCTCTTTACACAGTTCAGAGAGACCGCAAACCAGATTGTTGAAACGCTGAAAAAAGGGAGTTTGGCAAGACCTTCCCTTTTCATTGGTCAAGCAAAAAAAGAGAGCGGAGGAATGTCCCAAAAAGAACAAAAAAACGTCATTGAACAGTTTAAGACAGGAGAAATAAACGTACTGTGCGCGACCTCAATTGGAGAAGAGGGACTCGACATCCCTGAAGTAAATGCAGTCGTATTCTACGAGCCAATACCCAGCGCAATACGAAAAATTCAAAGGGCGGGAAGAACTGCTCGTCACGCACCAGGAAAACTATTCATCCTTCTAACCAAAAACACCAAAGATGAGATAAGCCATTACGCATCAAATGCAAGAGAAAAGAAAATGTATAAAACGATAGAAGCAATTAAGGAAGATATAAAGGACAAACCAAACACACTCAAAAAGTATCTATGACTTTCTTTGATATATTCTCAAACGCACAGGAACAAAAAAAAGAGAGAATAATCGTAATTGCTGATAACAGAGAGAAAAATTCATTAGTAATCGCAGAACTAATAAAAAAAGGATGCAGTGTGAGCCTCGAACAACTCGAAGTGGGGGACTATCTGGTAAAAGATAAAACGATTGAAAGAAAAACCTGGAACGATCTACAAAGTTCAATAATAGACAAACGTATCGAAAGCCAACTAGAGGGGCTAAAAAAATGCAAATATCCCTTGATAGTAATAGAAGGGGCTATTCTAAAAATCAAAACAAGACTCCATGAAAATGCGTTGCGAGGAAAAATAATTTCAATTATTTTTAATCATAAAATACCGATTATATATACCGAAAACGAAGAAGAAACTGCGAGATATTTATGTCTCCTTGGAAACAAAAGAGAGGAAAGAGAAAGCAGTCTGCGACCAACAAGAGATGAACTAACGGATAAAGAGCGGCAGGAATTCATTTTAGAAGGATTTCCAGGAATCGGTCCTGTGGCCGCAAAAAAGCTGCTGTTAAAATTCAAAACGTTGCGAAACCTTTTAAACGCCCCAGAGTCAGAAATAAGGCTCTGTCTCGGAAAAAAGGCAGATAAATTTATACAACTAATGAACGCGAGCTATTAGTCTAAAACTCTAACTGAAAGCGCACGAACTTGCTGCTTGCCCTCGTAAACTTCCTTGATCCCCACAATAAATATCCGAAATCCAAGATACGAACGCGTGCATGGACAAACAACCGAGACATTATTGATGTACAAAACTCGAAAATCAGAAGAAACTACGCGCTCCGAGTCAACAACTCCTGAAAGATAGACAGAGGTGCGAACGAATGAAGAATCTGAAGAATCGTAAGAGGTAGGTTTGAAAAGAAACCCTCCGTAAAGAGCGAAAAGACCAAACAAGAAGATAACCAAAGCAATGACCCGCATGAACTTATAAGAAAAAGGTTTAAATTAAGCTTTCCCTAGTACATTTATGGACGCACAAGAAAGAATAGAATTAATTAAACAAAACACCGAGGAAATCGTAACTGAAAAAGAACTCGAAGAGTTGCTTGAAAAGAAAAAGAAACCTGTAGCCTACTGCGGTTACGAACTGAGCGGCGCGGTTCATCTCGGTCATTTAGTTACCTTAACAAAACTGTCTGACCTTGAGAAAGCAGGTTGTAAAATTAAGATACTTCTCGCTGACGTACACTCGGCGTTAAACCGAAAGGGCTCGGAAGAAGAAATAAAAAAAGAGGAAATTCGTTGGAGAAAAACAATTAGTGCCTTGGGTATGAAGGCAGAAATTGTATTGGGAAGCGAATTTCAATTCACAAAAGAATACCAAATAGATGTTATGAAACTGGCGCAACATATCACCTTAAGCCGCGGCCTTAAAAGTATGCAGGAAATTGCAAGAGATATAGAAAACGCGACGGTTTCTCAATTATGGTACCCCCTCATGCAAGCCATAGATATCAAATACCTAGGCGTAGATCTTGCCGTTGGTGGTCTTGAACAACGCAAAGTACATATGATTGGTAAAGATGAGGCTCAAACAATAGGTCACAGATTCATCGCAATTCATACCCCTCTTATAACCTCTTTAAGAGGACCAGGGCAAAAAATGTCAAAATCGGTTCCAGGATCAGGAATTTCATTAGAAGATAACGAAGAAGAAATAAAAAAAGCACTAAATAATGCTTACTGCCCTCAAAAGGAAACAAAAGACAACCCCGTGCTACAGATACTGAAATATATTGTTTTTCCTCGAATAAAAACCTTCAAAATAGTTCGTCCCGTTGAATTCGGAGGAGATATCTCGTGTAAGGCCTACGAAGAACTTGAAAAAAAATATGCAGAAACAAAGATACATCCGGCAGATCTAAAAAAAGCCCTTGCGTCAGAGCTCAATAAAATAATCGCGCCCCTAAGAAAAAAAATCAGTTAGTGTGGAACTCAATTACGTCCCTATCCTTTAAAACATGGGTTAATCCAACTTTCTGATTTGCGAATTTCGCGCTCGGCCCCGTCACGCGCGTTTCTCTCACGGTTCGAAAGAACCCATGAAAAATGCCTTCAGCAACATCTTTCACGTTGCTCCCAACAGGTAAAACGGCAGGAATCGTGGTCGCGGCCTTACCTGGCTCCTTCATGTATACACGTATAACGCCCATTCCTTCAAAAATCTTTTTCTTAAGTTCAAGTACGCCTACCCCTGAAAATGCAGAAACAAGGACATAGTCTAAACGTTTACTTTTACATCGCTCTTCGATTTTTCTACGCTCGAACCCAGAAAGCAGGTCTATTTTGTTAAAAACGATAATCTTACGAGCAACCGATTTTACAAGAAACCTTCCAATTGTGGGGACATCATCAAGTTTTTCAACAACTTCAAGAACACAATTGGCATTGTTCACAAGACCAATATCGAAGGCCACATTCCCAATACTGGGTTGGTCAACAACCTGTGCTTTAACGCCTTCGTAATCCATCGTGCCGAGAACGGGCTCAAAGGTGGTATAAGGGTGGGCTGAAACGAGAGGCTTAGCGTTGGTAAGTGCAGCGAGAAGTGCGCTCTTCCCAGAATTAGTCGGGCCTATAAGAACGACCTGATACCCTTCTTTTTTGATCCCCTTTTTTCCACCACCGCTCTTTTTAGCTTTCTCAGATTTTTCTTTAAATTTTTTAAGACGCGTCTTAAGTTCTGCAAGAAGATTTTCACTTCCCTTATGCTTCGGGGCCGCCTTTATCATTCCTTCAAGAGCGCCAATTTTTTCATCAAGGGTTTGAGCATCAAGATACTTTTTTTCAGCATCAAAATATTCGTAATTTGCATTAATAGGCATGAGAACGTGTAGACACAACCTTTATTAAGTTTTTACAAATCAACCCATTATGAACAGATTCAAAAGAATATTAAAAAATGGGGTAACAGTCATAGGAGAACAAAGAAATCTTCCCGTTATCTCGTTGAGCATTACTAACAAATTCGGAGCATCGCATGAAACGGCAGAAATAAAGGGAATAGCTCACGCGATGGAACATCTTGTGTTTACAGGTACAAAAACCAGAACGCATGAAGAAATCTCACGAGAGATAGAAAAGAAAGGAGGAGTCATCAACGCGTTTACCAGCGATAGTGTAACCAGTTTTTGGTTTAAATTACCAAGCAAACACGCATTCGCGGGACTTGATATACTAATAGACCTTCTAAAAAATCCTCTTTTTGATAAGACAAAGTTCGAAAAAGAAAAAAAAGTTATTCTAGAAGAGATTAAGATGTATCACGATTCTCCCCAGTACCATGTATATGAAAAAATAAACGAAAATCTGTATGAAAAGCCCTTTGGAATAGGGGTTATTGGAACAAAAGAAACAGTAAGTGCCCTCAAAAGAGATTTCGTAGCGAACTACTTCAAGGAGAAGTATGCTCCTGAAGACTATATAGCTACTTTTGTGGGAAACATTGACCCCGAAAAACTCTGTGGGTGCCTTGAAAAAGAGTTTAAATCAGAAAAAAAGAAGAGTAAAATAATTCCAATAATAAAAAGAAACGCGAAGAGCACAGAAGAGAGACCAGGCCTCGACCAAGCCCATTACCTTTTCGCAATACATGCCCCACTTATAACAGAAAAAGAAGTGTACGCGCTCGAAGTTTTAGATGCATACCTTGCAAATGGGATGTCTTCAAAACTCTTCCTAACTATCCGAGAAGAGAAGGGTCTTGCATATAGCGTTAAAAGCACGCTCGACGCAAAGAAAGATTATTCATATTATGCCATTTATGTAGGCACGACAAAGGAAGCGATACCCGAAGTAGAAAAATTAATTCTAGAAGGCTTCAAGAACACAGAAAAAATAACTGAAAGAGATCTTAAGGAAGCAAAAGAAAGACTCATAGGGCTTAAGCAAATTTCCCGAGAAGAAAGTGTCGAGGTGATGAATGACCTTATGCACGCAGAGTTTTGTTCAAATGTCGAAAAGTATTACGAATATGAAAAGGAAATAGAGAGAGTAACCTTGGAAGAAGTGAAAAAGATGGGAAAAATAAAAGAGTTTAGTACGGCGGCCATCGTACCGAAATAATAAAGAAAGAAATAAAATTATAAAGTAAAACGGCCCGTATTGTCCGAAGAATGATCCTTGAAATTCTACTCGCCCTTCTGGCCGGAGTAGCGGGCGGAGTGTTCACAGGCCTCTTACCTGGAATCCATATCAATCTTGTGATGACTGTCTTTGTCCCCTTGCTTGTTTCTTCTCTTACAATTGAACCCTTTATAATTACTCTTGGAATTGTTGCACTCGCGGCGACACACACGGTACTTGACTTCATTCCGTCCATTTACTTGGGGGCTCCCGAAGAAGAGACGGCGCTTTCGGTACTTCCAGCACACCAACTTCTACTCGAGGGAAAAGGACACGAAGCCACGCTACTTGTAATCGGAGGAGTTATGGCTGCCTTAGCAGGTCTCTTGATCACGGCGCCGTTCTTTTTTTATATACTCCCTTCCATCGAAAAGGCACTAATCAAAATAATCCCTTTAACCTTAATAGGGATATCGTTGTATATGATCTTAAGAGAAGGGAAACCTCTGCGCGCATTGATTTGTTTTATTTCGGCAGGATTCTTAGGGTATGCCACACTCAATCTTCCGATTAAGGAACCGCTCTTTCCACTCCTTAGCGGACTCTTCGGAGCGTCAGGGCTCATGCTTGCAACGAAACAAAAAACAGAAATCCCCTTACAGCAAAGCGAAATCAAAGTAACAAGCACCTTGCAAAAAAGAGACTGGTTAAAAACATTGGGAGAAGTAGTCTTCATAGGCCCATTCTGTACGATCCTCCCCGCATTAGGTTCAGGATACGCTTCTCTGGTGGCTTCGGAAGTAACAAAGCCAACTAATAGGAGATTCATTGCCATTGCGAGCGCAATGAGCACCTATGTCATGGCAACGAGTCTTTTGGTGGTGTACGCAACAGGAAAGTCGAGAACGGGGACGGCAGCAAACATAGTTTCACTCATACCACAACTATCGTTCAGCAAAATAATTGCCCTTGTGGGTGCATTTGTGGTAGTCGCACTGGGTGCATGTCTCCTTGCAAAAAAGATATCCGCCACATGCAGCAAAATGATAAACAAAATAAACTATGGCAAATTATCGGGAATAGCCCTTTTGTTTATAGGTGCGAGTGTGTTAATTATTTCGGGACCGAGAGGAATCGTAGTTCTAATAACCGGCGGCGCATTAGGAATATATACAATATTGTCAAAAGTAAAAAGAATGCATCTTATGGGTTGTCTCATCATCCCAACAATAGTGTATTATTTAGGATGAACCAGAACTAACTCTCATCCCTTGGGAACGTTGATGGCGATCGTACAATTTCCATGCGACAAGCACAACCGCAACAAGAACGAGCGCAATAACGACCCAAATCCACCAAGAACCCTCGGAAAAGAGAGCACCAAGAGCAGCCGATGAGTTGCTTTCATTGGAACTTACGTTTTGTGCGCTTAGATTGGAAGCCGCGAGCGCGGCAGCACCAGCGGGAGTAAGCTCGTGAACAGAGTAAAGAGTGATATTTGCTCCCGTTTCGGAAGAGTTGACACTATTGAGTGTAACCGAAAGATCGTAATAGCTGTCTTCGCTAACTTCAAAAAGTTTAGATGCATTGATCTTCAAAACGGCCTGTTGAGGTATTGAAGAAACGTTTACAGTAATATCGTCGCTGTCTATATCGATGATACCTACGTGATGATCAAGCCCGCCCACAGAAATGCGCAAACGTTCGCGTTGTTGAAGAACGGTCGAATAACCCTCGTCGAAGTCGCTCGATGAAACACTTATAGTTCGATCCCAATAAGTAGACCCACTTCCACTACTTCCGCCTCCGCTACTACCGCCACTACCTGAACTAGAATCACAATCATCAGTAGAAAAAGAACCCGCGCCATACCCCACGTTTGAAGCAGTGTCTGTACAGCTAACATTGAACGTATACCCCTCTTCGCAATCAAGCCCATTTCGAAGAAGAGATTGAGTAGACCCACTTCCACTAACCGTTCCGCCTCCGCTCACAACCGAACAAGAACCGCTTAAACTCGTGTGAGCTTCAGTAACGCTAATCGAAATATTAATCGAGGTTTGATTGTTGGACACTAGAGACAACGCAACCGACGGGGCAATATGATCCAGAATAACTCGAAAGGCGGCAATAGTTCTATTCAAATTGTTGTTCGTATCGTTAACAGTAACGTTCACAAGGTAAACCCCATCAGAGAGATTAGAAAAATTAACAAAGAGAGAACCTGCGCCATAAGATCCGTTACTTGAATTGAGAATAGTTGTAAGATTGTAAAGGCTTACGTTGATAACTGCCAAAGAACCTTCATCGTACGCGGAGACGTTAACTGCAATAGATTCCCGAGATAAATTTGACTGCGTTGTTAACCCGGGGGCTACAAAGAGAATCGAAGGAGAAGTCGTGTCATTAACGGAAATTGTGAGATTTTGATGCTGAGAGCCACTAAAGTTTGTCGTGGAAACAGTTATGTTAAAATTCGTCCCGGGAACGAGCGCGGTCGCGTTGAACCAAATCTGCCCCCAACTAGCATTGAGGACAAGCCCAGATACATTTACAAAGCTTATCAAAGAACCGATCTCGGTCAAAGAAACATAAGAAAAACTGGTGCCTACGGTCCCAGAGGTAAAGCTAAAATTAGTAGGAAGGCTTACGTTGACGTGGGTTATGTTGGCAGCAAGACCCGAATCGGTATTATTGAGTGTAAGGTTATACAAAACAGAAACCTCCTCATTTACGGTACCAAAACTAGTGTTTCCAGTAAGAACATTAGTGGCTATATGGGCGGCAAAAACACCAGTTATGAGAAAAAGCCCGAGAACTAGGAAAAAAAGAACCCTTGAACGAGGAACCACCCGCATAAGAAAGAATCGAATCGAGAGTTTTAATACCTATGTTAAAACCACTTACGAAGCTGCTCCTGTTTGTCAAAGGGTTTACCAAATATTCCTTGTATATCCCGCTCAACAATCTCCAGAGACTCTAGTAAATACGGGCTCACCCCATAGGTGCGAGCCAGCTGTAAGGCGCTCGCGAGATATTTAACAATACTTCCCTCAGAAATAGTAAAAATCAGTTTTCCCCCACATTTCACACACTTGCCCGCGAGAGGAGGACGTCGAAACTTTTCGTTACAGGCCACGCAGCGAAAGACTTGCATGGAGAACTTTCTCAAGTTACCACGAATGTCTCTAATAAAATGTCTTTCTATAACAAGGCGAGCAACGTCAGTAACATCAACTGCGCGAATCTTGCTACAGAGATTCATCATAGAACTGACTTTTTCATCCATAGTAGGTAACCGTTTATATGAAGAATTAATAACGCCATGATTAAAATCTGAACAGTCGTGAGTAAATTTCTTATTAATGAAGGGGTCCCTGCCCGCCTTAAGACGAGATTTAACGGTATCAACCTTAACTTCGGAAGAGTGTTTTCCCTGCTCGGCGAGTTCGTAAAGTTCCAAAGGATAAGTTCCAAGTTCGAAGTCAAGAATTTGATCATCCACTTCTCCTGCGCTTATCTTTGTATTAAGAACCAAGGGCGCATCTTGGGTCCCGCCGCGATGTGCGGGAAGATAAGAACGAGAAAAGTTAAGAAGCATGTCCATAAGAAGCAACGTCGCCGCTTCGTCGCCATCGCAGTCCCTACGCATGGCCGCATGCATATAGGGGGACGCAAGAAGAGATTGAGTTTTAGAAAAACCGATAATGCGCCCAACCGTTGCTGTACAAATGTGGGGAGCAATACAAACGCATAGGTGCCCTATAAGGTCTTCACGCCGCTTAACGTTATAAAACCGAGGAAGACCGTATAGCTTTTCAAGCTCTTCATCAACGAAACCGCAGATTCTGACAAAGACGTCATCTGCGCGTTCATCATCCGAATCGGGGCAGGATGCGAGAACAACATCGTGAGGGAAGAGTTCAAGCACTTGATCGTCGCGTTCAAGAGGGAAATCGTGAATGTCATGTGTATAACCCAATTCGCGCAAACGTTCTACGCTGGTACGAATTTCGAACGGCCTAAAATGATTGAGGGGCATTTCAGTAAAGTCGTAACGAATAGTGCCGTCTTTGTTTACATGAAGATTATATTTTGCTCGCAAAAATCCCTTAACAAGCGGCTCACATAAGTGATCCTTATTGGACGTTCCGCGTACCCCTTTAAGAAGAGGAACTTCTTCACGTCGCATACCGCTCAATGAGCGAGCAGCCTCGAAATAATCTGTAAGCACGACAGTCTGTTTTTGATAAGGGAGCCCCTTTCCATGATCCGGGCAAACTTGAGTCATAACTCGGTCACAATCGGAGCAATAAAATCTGCGTTCAGTTAACCCTTGACAACGATGACAGCGTCCATAAACTGAAGAAATTTGACAAGAAGCACAAAAGAAAAGGGGGAAGTCTGAATTAACGGAACCAACTTCGAGCGCAGCTTGTACACTACGTAATCGCCCGCCTTCTTCTCCCACGGGAAAGAGGGCGTGAGGGCTTCCAGGAAGCTTACGTAACTTTGCTTTCTCAGGTCGACCCATACGAGCGCCAATAAAGGTCCCCGCTTTATCTTTAACAGGAGCGAGAGCGAGAGCATTAATAATTTCTAAAACAGGAAGCGTGGCGTGCTTTTCGACCTTATTAACCATTGATTCGAAATCAATTTCCTTCGAAGCATCAATTCCCAAATTAGCAAGAAGCGCTTGCGCAGAAACATTGGAAATAATTACGTGCTCGAGGCTTACTGAGTGTTCGCATCCGATGATTTCAAGCGCGCGCTTTCCACGAGCAAAACGTTCACGTTCAGAAGTAGTATAGGGAAGAACAAGACGATCTCCAAGAAAAGAGCCATGAGCAACCCAGTCAACAAGAGCGAATAAATCTTCTGAAGAGATTTGAGTCCAATAATAAATATAATAAGGATGAAGAGGAACACCATACTCGCGGGAGAATGCGAGAGCTTCCGAAAAAGAAACCACACGCGGGTCAACCACTGAAAAATCGGCAGGAAGAACACGCGCGAGCTGTAACCCCCACCATTCTTCAACGTATCCCGGTTTGAGAAGCTCATAATTTCGATTAACAACGTCACCGAAAGAAACAAGAATATCTCCTAGGTAAATGATTTCAGATACGTGGGGATATAGTTTCTTTCCTTCTTCAAATGAACGCACAACCCTGACGCTTCCATCAAGAAGCTTCACAATGGGGCCATCAATGTAATCGCAACTCGACACAGCACAGCCTTTGGTAGGTTTCTCTATTTTGAGTTGCGTTCCAAACGAAATAAATGAGTCAGTTATGGCCATAGTAGCCGGATGCACGGAAGTTGCAGAAAAACCGTTAGTTCTGGTAAGGCCGTACCTAAAACGGAAAGTTCCAGAACGTGAGGGATGTCCGTATACAGGTCGACCAGCAACGAGATCCTTAATATAAGTAGGTGACGTGTCCCCGGTACCTTTCTCTCGTTTCTTATGCAAAGTCACATAATCATCCAAAAAATTCCATCCTGTCGCTTGAAATCCGCGCTCCTGGGCTTTTTTCAAAAGACGAAGCCCCTTTTGTGCTTTCTGTGCAAGACCTTCCGAAAAAATGAGGCACATGCCTCCTCTGATAAAATTAGTATCGATACGTGGCAGGTCCTTGTAATTCGAAACCTCTCTGTCTTCGGTGGGTTCGCCGGAAATTTGAATAGGCAAATGTCGCGCCAAAAACGCAATTTCTTCTTCCGT
>CAYHBQ010000005.1:0-31871 GCA_964354995.1 Candidatus Woesearchaeota archaeon
AATCCCCTGCTGCGCGGGCGTTCAAGAACTCTCCGCGGTTGTTATAATATCTTGGATCATCGTTCATCATATTCAAATCAGTTATTTCTGCCTCTGTCCAAAGCGTGTGCCCTATTGCACGCGCACCTTTTCTGCCTCCCTTCCGCAAAGTTTCCGTAGAAAGCCTTTTTAGAATGATTTTCATCCGCTCTTGCGCGCGCGCTTTCTGAATGTTATTGAGCTCTGATTCGGGAATCTTCCATTCATATACGGGCCCTAATTCTGAAAAGGGATTGCCTCTGAGACTAAAACCAACAATACATCGAGCGCACGCTGTTCGGTTACCTGCCTTTTGGGCATAGGCTTCTGCAACGCCATATTTTTTTGCAATATCTTCAAGCCCGAGGTGATTTCGGTAGTCATCTGCTGATTCAGGGTGATCTTGTTGAAATACGAGTCCCTGTTCTATTTCATAGCGTATGAGTGCCTGCAAACCAGCGGTGCTTTTCTCTCTTAAGATTTTTATTCTTTCCATAGAAAAAGATTTTTCGAGGGTTTTTAAAGTTATCAAATGCATTCGTTATGTCGACGTTTGTCTCGTTCAAATCTATATTCTTGCGCGACGTCTAGGAAATAGTTCGCTCCTTGGGTGCCTACTGCGCCGAGAGCTAGTCCTCCGAGCAGAAGTGAGAGCCCCATGGTTTGATCGTCTTGGCATACATACGCACCGACGCAGAAGGGAAGGAGCGAAGCACACGTGCTTACACCTGAGGTCACACAGGCTGCCCATGCCCCTTTGTGGCGCACCCAGAGTTCTAAGTCAGACATCTCTCTTTTTTCTCGCATGAAGTCCTGCGAACTGCAAGGTATAAAAGTATTTGGGGAAAATTACACCCAACATTTATAAAACAATTAATTTTGTGGCGTACATGGTTTTTGAGATAAGTAATGAATCTTTGTATGCCATTGTTGCGGGGTTGGCTGTTGAAAAGAGTGATTATATTCTTGCAGTTGCGGGCTCGGGCGACCAAGCCTTTGCACTGCTTGAGGGCGCACAGCACGTTTTATCTATCGACACTAATCAAGAACAAATTGCGCTTATGAGAAAACGGGCGGCTGCACTTAAAGAAGGCGCATACGAGAGATTTATATGGAAACCGGGGCCTTGCCTAGAAGAGATTGGAGGACTCAAGATAGCTCGAAATAAGTACTTCTCTGTTGAAGGACGATTGGAACGCATTGCATGCAAATTAGAACGGCTTGCGATTATGGGTCCCGCGGATGTTACCGAAACGGCTTTACTATTGCCTCGCGGATATTTTAACAAAGTGTATCTCTCGAATGTTATGGGAAGTCCTTCTGATGGGCAAAGTGCAGGTCATGTACGGACTAATTTTTTAGCGACTATTGCGAACACGTTATCTTCGGGAGGGCTTATTTACTCTGCCGTAGACACACTCGCATTGCCTGAAAAAGTACTTGCTATTGATAATGATTTAACGCATGAGGCTCGAATGTTAGAACGAGAGTACAACCCGTTCGGACATGACATGTGTTGGACTCCGACGGTATATCGAAAGGAATAATTATTTAAACCGTCTTAATCCTCTCTAGGTTATATCCTTATGGAAAAAAGAGCGTCATCTGAAAAGAAGATTATAGGTCTTGGGGGATTCCTTATATTTTTTCAAGTAACCTATTGGATTGGATTTTTTTCTGGGGTTTGGATAATATCAACAAAGATACATGACCCTTCTAGAGTTAGCGGGCTTTTATTAAGCCAGAGCATTGCTTCTTTGTTGATATCCTCTTATTTGATATATTTATTTTATAGTTGTTCTAAAAAATTTAAGATTGTGGCCATTGCAGTTATTTGGATAAGTTTCTTCAGTTACTTGTGGGGATTAATCCCGTCTCTTACGGCGCCCTTACCTGGGGTTGACCTCGACACCATTTTGCCCCTTATTTTTGGGTATATCGGAATGCCGCTTGCAGGAGCAGTTATATTTACTCTTTATTTAATTAATTCCGAACGAGTTAAGAATACTTTTGTGAAACGATAAGTAAAAAGCGATTATCTATCTAAAAGAAATTTGCAATTTCTTCATAGAATTTTTTTATTTTTTCTCTAAAGATTAAACAATCGGCCATAATCCAAAAAATGCCTATTAAAACTACAAGCGATTGTTGATTCTCTTTACCCCAAATTATGAGAATTCCCCCGAATATTGCAAGAAGCGAAGGAACTCCTAACAGTGAAAGAAATATTGAAAAACCTTCTTTAACTGTAGCCCTAGTATTTTCTTTTGTCATTTAAAGAGATAATATCCCCTCACCGAGAATCGAACTTGGGTTCCGCGGGTTCTGTCGAACGCCCGTATTCTCATGAATACGGTCTTGTCGCACTTCATCCTTATCCCAAGCGGGAATGTCTGTGCTAGTCAGGTGACTACAGCCGCGTGCTCTACCATTGAGCTATGAGGGGCTGACTGAAAAACTAGCTCTTATCTTTTAAATGTTTGTTTGGTCTGGCGGCGCATCATTATATTGTTATATACTACCAGAAGTAGACAAAAAAAGATAACGTTGGAGAAAAAGAGCCACGCAGGCACAATAGGGACGAGCAACCATGCCATCGACCAGAGAAACATCGCAATGCTACTGTATGACACGCGTTGTATATTGTCCATGCACCTAGAACGCAGAGCATCTTATAAGGATTGCGCCATTAGATTTAAAAAGCATTTTTTCTTTGGCGTGCTTCGCGTCGATGATGTCTAATACCCATTTTGAGTCAGAGGAGCCACGCAGGTTTTGTGTAGCAAGTGCCATGCACGCTTACAACGCAGTGCACGATTTCTTGCTGGGTTCGAGAACAACCTATTCGGGAAAACTGGCTGAACTGCGAACACATCTTGACCGAAACGGCTATGGGGAATATGCGCTTGACGCATTGCATGACCAAGACACTATTTCTGACCATCTGCAAGAATTACGACTTGCGTTATCCTCTGCCATGCATTCCCTTGAGATTGTTGACCGGAGAGGATATGACTTAATAGAACTGCCCGATTTCATGCCCGAGTCTCGCCTTGCTAAGCATCCTCAAGTGATTACGCCCGCGAAGCACGCGGCAATGATTAGGACTATGTATAGCAAAGCGAGGGGCACTCAAAGGAACGTGGCCGACATTCTTGAAGAACGCGCCACCTACTTAGAGCAACAGGCACGTGACGATTCGGGACGGTATGATAGATTTCTCCTTGCTTTATCTGCACACCACCTTGCAACCGCACATCGCGCTTCACGAAAGTTTGAGACGTTGATACAAATTATTCATTCGCCTAAGAACGCGTCTTAATCTCGCGTATGGCTAATTTCTGCGGCAAACGAAGTTTTATTTGAGAACACCGACGTTTGTTTACCTTTCTGGGTATATCGCGCGTGTGCCACGGGCAATTCGAATGAACCGACCACTCGTATTTTTGAATATATGATATACGAGAACACGCGTTCTTCCCCTGCGTTGAGATGTGGGAGGTTCCAGGTAATCGTGCGTGTAGCCTCATCAATGGCATGCGGTTTGAGGCCATACGATTCGTACAGCTTCATCGCATGAGGCACGCGATCCGTAAGCACAACGTTCTGGAGGTTTCCATGGGCCTTGGCATGTAGGGTGACTTTCAAAGCAAATTCGCCGCCTTTAGTGCGCACGAACGAAACGCGCTTAACGAGTGAAAGCCCTGAGCGCATCAAGAATTTAACGACTATGACTATCACTGCGATGATTATGAGCAAGATAAGAGGAAGCGTATAATTAGTTTTTGACTGTACGACAAGTTTTTCAGAAGGTTCGAGTTGCTCTTGCCAGGTGTAAATCACATAGAATCCTCGCTTTGAAGATGTTTCAGGTGCAGGGTCATGATTCGTTAAAAGACGCGTAAATATGTCACGCTTTTCAGAAATCGTGGCAGTAACAGGCACGTTTCCCTCATTCACTTTTTCAGTGGTTTTTGTGTGAATAACGAATCCCTCTGACGACTCTGCGACGGCAATGCCTCCTTGTTCAAGATATTTTACGTTTGAATGTATCGTGTCGTCTGCTCCTTGGTAGGATACGCGCATCTCAAGAGGATAGGTGTCTGCAACAAGTTTCTTCATGGCGTCAGCGTCAATCTGAATTGTGACTGGAATAGTTTCGAACGGGCCGATGGTTACTTTTGAGGCCGTGTCAAAGAGCTTTGACTTGAAGGCTAAATCAATATTGTTGAATCTAGTGCCTTTAAGATTTTGGACCATGATTGTAGCTTCATTGTCTCCAACTTCTACCGATACGGGGCGAATGAATAGTGCGTCTTTCAGGGTGACAAGGTCCATGAACAACTCTCCTTGTGAAAGTCCTTCTCGTGTGCTAAATATCTCATATTGGAATTTCACCAAGCCTTTCGTGTTATCAAGCAGGCGTCGCACGGGTTTTGCGGTTATAGTAACAGTTGTAGGCGTGTCCGCTTCAAGATTGATGGTGTTCGGACTCAATTCGACGCCCACCAAAGAATAGATTTGGAATTCATCTGACTCTCCGGTGTTGGTGAGTTTTAATGCATAGGTAACTGACTCGTTGTCGCTGCCCACGATGAGCACGGGGACGTCTTCGGGAGCTTCAATGGTGACTGCAGCAGATATGAACGGCACCATACAGAGAAGCATACAGAGGAATAGAACTTTTTTCATAGTGGGGCGAGCGTTTTTTTCTATTTAAAGATTTGTGTAGTTTGAACCATCTTTACCATTCATTTCTCCCGAAATTTCATGTTTAAAGATTTGTGTAGTTTGAGCTATCTATATCCCTAGAACGGGCTATTTTCTACCCGTGAGCTCGAGAAACGCCTTCATTTCTTCTTTGAAGTTCTGGACAAGGTTTTGCGTGTCATCTTCTTTCTTGTCAGTGCGTTGCGGGATGACATATTTGTTATATACTTCTTTTATGAACTTGTTAAAGGCCGAGCCTTCCCACTTATTGCTGTAATCTTTTTCAAGTAAGCCTTTAAGTTCTATGCTTAGGTCCGCAGCCTTATTCATCTTCTTCTTGCGTCCGTCGATTTCTACTTCAACATCGGTCAAACCAAGAATACGCCACTTTATTTTGACTGTTATTTTGAAATAATCCGTCACTTTTTTTGACGCAGTCCATTCGATTTCAAGTTCCTTGCCATTTGCTTTTATTTTTTCACTATAACTGTCTTCGATGACATTCAGGTCTTCCTTCTTGAGCCATTCATACGCAAACTTATACGCTTGCTCAAGATCAAATAGCCCTGCGTATTTTAATTTCTCTTTTACGACTGTGTCTTTCTCGACCATCTTCTTATCCTTTGATACTCAGTTGTCGTATTTAAACGTTTTTGACATAGATTTAAAGTTAGTACATTTCTTCACGGCAGTCTGGGCAGAGGTTCTTTCCTTCGACGTGTAACAAATCGCTAAACGCACCGCAGCTATCACAAAATCCTTCTGATTCGAGTTCTTCGACGGCCGTTATTCTCCTCATCTTTTGAGACTCTTCACGTATGTTAAACATTGAATTTACCTTGGTATAAAATTCTGGCTCAACTTTAAGAATGTCTTTTATGGTTAGAAGGCCAATGACTTCTCCTTTTGAAAGCACGGGGAGCCGCCGGAAACCTAATCGTTTCATTTTTTGGAAGGCTTGCGCGAGATCGGCGGACGGCTTAATAACCGCTACTTTGCGCACGGCAACGTCTATGGCTTGGACCGTGCGTAAATCAAGCCCCGGTTTTTTAGTAATTGCCCAAAGAAGACCGGTTTGTGTTATAATTCCTTTAAGCTTTTTACCTTCTACTACCAGTAGCGAGGTTATATCATCCTTGACCATTTTACGCGCGCACGCAAGCAAATCGGTAGAAGGAGTAACCGCAGAGAAATTTCGAGTCATAACATCGCCCACGGCTACTCTCTTAAACATCGGTTTTGGAAGGCTTGCGAGGTATTTTAAGATTGTGGGATTAAGTTACTCTATAACGAGCCTCATGCAGACGTCTTCGACTGCCATAATCATTAAAAACCGAGGTATATCTCGCTCGTTATGGCTCCTCAAGACAGTGTTGTTTCTGGTTCGGTTTCTCGTACGCTGGGGCGCGAAGCGCAGCGTAATAATATTCTCGCCGCACGCGTTGTCGCTGATATTTTGAAGACCACGCTTGGTCCGAAAGGGATGGACAAGATGCTGGTCGATTCTGCAGGAACGATGACAATTACCAATGATGGAGCAACCATTCTCGAGGAGATGCAATTTGACCACCCTGCTGCTAAGCTCATTGTAGATATTGCTAAAACACAGGAACGTGAAGTAGGTGACGGGACGACCAGCGTGGCGTTGCTTGCGGGCGTGTTGCTTGAACATGCTGAAAAACTGCTCGATAGGCGCATTCATCCTACGGCGATTATCAAAGGATACCGGACTGCGGCGTTACACGCTCAAAAAATTCTTGAAGATATTGCATTTTCCGCGCGAACCCCTGAAGCGTTGCGTACAATTGCCATGACTGCCATGACCGGTAAAGGTGCGGAGGGCAACCGAGCCCATTTTGCGGATTTGATTGTGCAGGCCGTCACACAAGTTGCTGAAGGAACGACCTTTGACATGAATGCGATTAAGATAGTAAAGACGCGTGGCGAACGCGTGGAACAGAGCCAGCTTATACAGGGAATGGTGCTTGAGAAAGAGATTGCGCATGCGGATATGCCCCGAAGCATACGTGACGCGCGTGTCGCGCTTGTTGATGTAGCCCTTGAAATGCGCAGTCCTGAGACTGAAACCAGCATTTCTATTTCAAGCCCCGAACAGCTTAGAGGGTTTCTTGACTCCGAAGAACGTTATTTGAAGGAGATGACCGAACAACTCATTTCGACAGGAGCACGAGTGCTCTTCTGTCAGAAGGGGATTGATGATGTGGTTCAGTATTATTTGGCTCAAGCAGGTATCATGGCATTTCGACGCGTTCCCCGCTCGGATATGGAACGACTTGCTAAAGCGACGGGGGGGAAAATAGTCTCAACGATTCATGAGCTGCGCGCTGATTATTTGGGATATGCAGGAGAAGTAAGCGAAATCGTTAAGGGTGATGATTCTCTTGTCTATGTGCAACAGTGCAAGAATCCTAAAGCAGTTACGCTGTTAGTATATGGGACGAGCGACCACTTTCTTGATGAGATTGAACGCGCCGTGCGCGATGGATTAGGAGTTGTAGCGTCTGCGATACGTAGTGGAAAAGCGGTTTCGGGCGGAGGGGCGGTTGAAATTGAAGTTGCACGACGATTGCGAGGGATTGCACGCACGCTTACCGGACGAGAACAATTAGCGATGGAAGAGTTTGCCAGTGTACTCGAGACTATTCCAGCGACACTCGCGGAAAATGCGGGGCTCGACCCTATTGAAGTGGTTGCTGAATTACGACGACGTCATGAAGCGGGGAATATGCACGAAGGGCTTAATTTGCTAAAAGATAGTATTGAAAACTGTTATGATGCAGGTATTGTTGAACCTTTACAAGTCAAACAACAAGCGATTAGCGCAGCAACCGAAGTTGCGACGATGATTTTGCGCATTGATGATGTGTTAATCTCCTCTGACAAACCAAGTGATGCCGTGCCAAAGGAAGATATACTTGACTAATCGTTAGGAAACGTATATAAACTCGTTTTCTGTATATGTGCGATGAGGTGGTTAGGGGTTTTCCTCTTTCTCGTTTTTGTTTTTGTTCCTATCGTGAGTGCTGATACGTATTTGTATTGCGTTGATTCTGATGGTGGACAGACGGCAAGTACGTTCGGGCATGTTGATTATAGTTATGTAAGCGTCCCGCAACAGCATGAGATTATGCAGGCCAATGATAGCTGTCAGAGCGGTACTTCTCTTATGGAATATTATTGTGGCGGTTCAAATCCCGTCTGGACGGTTAACAGTACGCTCATCGATTGTCTTGCTCAAGGATACACTGGCTGTTCGAATGGGGCGTGCTATGGCTCGGCAACGTGTTCTGATGGAGTGCTGAATGGACAAGAGACTGATGTTGATTGTGGGGGATTTAGTTGTGATCCTTGTGAAGGAGGACAGACGTGCAGCATTTCGTCTGACTGTGAAAGTAGTGTGTGTAATGGGGGAGTATGCCTCGCCCTACCGGAAGAACCCACTCCTACATTTGAGGTGGCCCTTGGTCCGCGTAACCCTGGAAATCATGTCTGGAACATAGGTAATAATCCTAATAATACGATGATGCAACTTGTTTTGACGGCACGAAACGCGCCGGTGCGTGTGGAGTTTATTTCGATACATGCGAGTGGAACGGGGGATGATTTGCAAGGCATTCGTCGAGTGTATCTTGCAGAAGATATGAATCTTGATGGACGTTACACACCCAATGAATATCAATGGGCACGAGGAACGTATAACCTTGATGATGGGAGCTTTTCGATGCGCCTTATGCCCACGATGGAGCTCAACGGAACTAGGAATGAAAGTGTGACCTTGCTTATTGTATATGAGTTAAGTTCATTCGCCATTCCGGGGCAAACATTTACCGTGCAGGTTGCGCCCGTATATGCGCGTGCACGTAACGGAACTTATGTAGGCATTGATTTGAGTACCAATGCGAGTTTTCGTACAACTAAAACGATAAATTCGTCCTATACTCCCCCTTCCTGCCATGTGAACGGAGTACGTGATTCTGATGAACAAGATGTTGATTGTGGAGGAGCGTATTGCCCTGCGTGCACTTATGTTGATCACTGTGTGAACGGAGTACGTGATTCTGATGAACAAGATGTTGATTGTGGAGG
The DNA here is from genome assembly GCA_964354995.1 of Candidatus Woesearchaeota archaeon. Taxonomy (GTDB): domain Archaea; phylum Nanobdellota; class Nanobdellia; order Pacearchaeales; family GW2011-AR1; genus JBBSZK01. The sequence continues at coordinate 8,836 of CAYHBQ010000005.1, forward strand.
TTCATGTCCTACCTGTATCCCCAACGTTTGCATACCTCAAGAAGAGTGCAATCCACTTAATCCTCCGTTGTGTGATGCGGTAACACGTTCCGTTAGCATCTGTATTAGCGGGTTTTGGTCAAATGTAGCGGGTGGCTACGACCTCTATTGCGATGAGCCAGGTGTGTGTACTCCGAGAACGTTCCTCTGCGACCACCAGCAACGTGGCGTGCGAGAGTGCTTGCTCGACGGTCAATGGGGCGATAACGTAATTCTTGACTCTTTGTATACGATGCACTGCTCGCAAGAGGGCTGCGAATCGGGAGAAAGTTACTGTTTTGAAAATAGTCTGTATATATGTGGTACTAATAATGAGTGGACGACCGGTGCCGCGCCTAGTGCAAGTTGTCAACAACAAGTGTGTGATTGGGGTCAAATGATGTGCGACTTTGCTCGGGAAACGGTGACGCAGTGTGAATTGCGTGACCCCTTTGACCCTCTGAGCGCGTATTGGCATACTCTCGAAACACAGATTATTCCGGGCGATGAAGAGCAGGAGCAGCAACGATTTGATCCGTTTGAATTGTATTGTCTCACTCCTGTATCTCTTTGTGATGAACAGAGTCAACGATGTAATTTTGAACGAAAGATGGTAGAAACCTGTGTTGAGGGAGGATGGGATGCCTCGGAGGACGCTCCCCTCTACAATCTTATGTGTGCAGGTCGTGAATGTAATGCGGAAGAATTTTTGTGTAACCCTTTTGAAGAAACGGTCGCTTTCTGTACGGTCGGAGGTTTATGGGGTGCTGACTCTAGAACCGATTATACGCGACTGTGTGAATCTTCGGATATAACTCCTGGTGTTGATACGACTACAAACGTACCCTATGCGACGGGAGGACGACGCGTTATTGTAGGTTCTGTTCATAATAACACCATTGTGGCCTATCGGTTTTTAGCTCCTGCGCCCGAGGTTAAAACTGAGATGAGTATTTCGTTCCTTCGTAATCCATGGACTGCATGGGTATTGGTGCTGCTCCTCGTGGGAACAACGGCTTATTTTGGATTGAAATATCGCGCGTGCACGTTGGGCGGTTCTTTAGGGATGCAAAAAAAGAAGCAAACGAAATAACTACTCTTCGTCGGTGTCGTCCGGGTAATCGTCTTCGTCTTCCATACCCTCTTCTCCTGCGAGAAGTGCCATAGTTTCTTCGAGCATATCTGATACTTCGTCAGATTCCTCGTCAGATAACTGATCGGTGTTCCACGAGCGAATACGTGTATTGAAGTCTCGAATGTCCTGACGGATTTTGTCAAATTCCGGTGCCATAGCGAGATTATTTTTTAAGGGTTTTTAAAAGTTCCCCCATTGAAAAAAAGAACTTTTAAGTCACGAAAATCTTCGATTTTCGATGTTTATAGCTTACGCTAAATAGAGCTGTTGCTAAGGTTTTTATAGCATCTCCAAGCCTCGGTTGTATGGATGATACGATTCAAGACATAACCAGCGAGCTTGTAACGCCGTTGCTTATTTATTTTGGAAAACAGGGAGTTACTCCATTCGTTATGAGTGTAGAGGGAGGCGAAGTTCTCACGTTGGAAGAGGTACCGGGGCCCCGATTGGGGCAGTTGCTGAAAGAAGAACGATTTACTACGCCGATTGCCCGAGAAGTTTATCGTATATTAGGGACGTCTGCGGGTAGTATTTCTCGTTATGGCGTTATGCATGGACACTTACATTCAGATAATGTCGTAGTTACGCCAGACAACAAGCCGGTTATAATCGATTGGGGACAAGCATCATATATGCCGATCAGGGACGACCCTGAGGGATGGTACATGCGCAATTGTTTATTGCTCGTTGAAGATGTTCGATATTCGGGCCGAGATGATCGCGAAGAGCTTGAACGTATACTCATGAGTGCCTTTGATACGTCCGTACGGATGCCCTTAGAGCGATCGTATCGTGAACTTGAACGAGCTGCTCGCGACATCATGTATGGCTAGGGATACTCGGGAGGATAATTATTTTCTTTTATACAAGGGTAACTTCAAGTCGTGTGCAAGCCTCTTTGCAAGGGCATCTCCTTCTTTCGAATAAGCCCAATAGAAGAGAGGAGGGCTTTTAGACAAATCAAAGCTATTCTCTATTGTGAAGGTTAATGATTTTAGTGCAAGTCCTTTTCCTCTAAACTCAGGTTTTACGAACACTGAACAAAAATAAATTGCTTCTCTCGTTTTGTATGCCTCAGAGCTCTTAACTTTATCAAACAATTGTGCCTCAGTTATCTTTTTTGAAATAAATTGATTCATCAATGCTTTAGTACAGGGTATAACGAGCGCGAATCCTATAATCCTCTTTTTATGACGGATAATTGAAAGACAGGTCGGTATTTCTTTCCTTATCCAGGTTGAATTCTCTTCATTAGTTGGCATTTGATCAGGATCGTTACTTGTCTCGAAATAGCTTTCAGCAAGTTGCCTGCCTTCTTCGATTTCTTTCTTGTTTAACTCGCTCGAGTCTATTGAAAAGCCATCATCCATGGTCAAACTATCCTTCTCAGAAATATAAACTGTTCGGAAATGCTCTATGCGGCCATCGGGAATCGAACCCGACCCCCCTCGTTGGCAACGAGATGTACTAACCGATATACTATGGCCGCGTTGTTGTTTTGACTTTAATTTGTTATTTAAAAGTTCGCTTTGAGGTTTATTTGAGCCATCCGTTTTTACGGCCTTCTTCTTCGAGTTCGGCTATCCCTCGGGCAATATCGTCTTCGACCCCGTTGAGATTTTTACGACATTTTCCTGTGGGGAAATAAAAACCCGTAAAATCCTCTAGGGCCCTTGTTCTTTTTTCTCTTAGTTTGGATTCTAAATCACTGAAAAAGGAAGGGCTAAGAAAATCTGAAGCGTGTCCTCTGCCTTCTGCACAGTTCGTTATGATAATTTTATAATGTAATTGCTCAGCAGAGAGGGCATTGTGAGGATCAAATCTTGAATCGGGCAAGAAATAAAACCCCAGTCTGTCACCATCATCTTCTTTGGAAAAAAGGCATTCTCTTCTGATTTCGGGGTCCATTCCTCCCTGCGTTCCGGGCGCATACACACAGAAAAAAGTGCCCAAGGGTATGCGACAATGAGGGCGGTCGAATGAGGCGTCGAGTGAGACCGACCATTCGTCTCCGATTACATCAGCATAGGCTCGTTCATCATCGTCCAGGTACTTTTTAGTAATAAATACAAACGGGTCGGCCTTTCTCTCCATAGTCAGGTGCGTGCATAATTCATCGTGCAGATACGCAATCAGAGATTTGAGACCTTCTGAGTCAAACCCTTCTACATTTTGTGGGAAAACACGACTGGCAAGCACCTTCATACGTCACGGCCGAGTTTTTAAAAATTCCTATGGCTTATTTAATCCAGCCTGCTCTTCTTGCAATAGCCTCGAGCTCTTCTTGACTCCTCTTTTCTTTTGGAGGATGAGCAGACAATGACTCCTCGAGATCCACGCGAGGATGCAATGCGGTCGGTTCGGAAGAGGCAACGTATGGAAGAGTAGGGACCTTTGTAGGATGTTGCTGCCTTGGAGAGGGAGCTTTTATAAAAGTGTGACTAATTTCAACCGAAGGAGATATGCCTCCGTACACGAGGGCAGAACAGTCTTGCCCTGTGTTAAACGTGAGGGTATACTGCATCCTTTTTTCTGATAGGGTTCTAACTCCTTGTACAACGGCCATCCCTCCTTTTTGAATTCCATCTCTCCAATGAGCATGCGAGTAGTTTATTTGCGTTCCCATCTTTACCCCGACAAAATTTCCTTCGATTTCAATGGTTGAAAAAGTGCTTCTCGTGCGCATACCCTCGACCACGCGAGCCCATACTTGACGAGCAAGCGCACGCGGTGGGGCCGGAGCATACTCTTGCTGACTTTGAGAATAGGGCTTTGGTCTTGCGCGTTCAATTGAAGGAGAGTCGCTCATACGATCTATCTCATCGGGCACTAAGCTTTAAAAGGATTTATGTGATACGGTTTTAGGGCCCTGTAGTCTAGTGGCAAAACACCTCGTTTACACCGAGGGGTCAGGAGTTCGATTCTCTTCAGGGCCATACACAACATGACAGAAAAAATAGCAGAGTCTGAGCTTTTGGGATTCATAGCTAAAGCTCACAGGAATACTTACGCAGCTCCCCCAGAAGTAAGAAAGAAACATAAATTAGAAACTCCATTTCTGCCAGGGCATAAGTGTTACTCTTTTAAGGATGGTGAATGGAGCTATTTTGATGGGTATGCAGGAAGCGAATGGGCTCCTGGAAGAGAAGTTGTTTTGTTAAATGGCAACCCTGTTTGGGCGATGAGTTATCAGGGAAAACATAACGAAGGATATCCTAGCGAATTTTTCCAAAATGATGTGTTTCCTTTCTTAAAGCAAGCTCTTACGAATATGGACGATTCTATGCCGTTTAGAGGACCTAAAGAGTTCACTCGTGGCGACTTTAGATATGTCTTCGAGATGAAAGGCGACCACTCATATTTTACGGGAAGAGAATCAATTACTCATAAAGGGATTGAAGTTTTCTTTCAAGATGTCATGGGTGAATTGATAAAATAAAACTGCGCCCTATAATGATAACAACGATACTTTTTGACAACAACGGAGTTCTTACAACAAACGATAAAGAAAATACTTACAAGGTAGTTGCTGTTTATCTTGGAATAACAATAGAAAGAGTGATTGATTTATTTGGACCCCATGTCGTCGATTTAGATAAGGGTAAAATAACTCAAACAGAATTTTATGAGAGAATACTAAGAGATGGGAAGTTTAATAAATCTCCCCAAGAGTTTGCAGATATACACTTAAACGCCTACAAACCTAAACTTGATAATCAAAAATTAGCGAGCGATATTAAGAAGAATTACAGAATCGCCCTATTGACCAATTTTGGAGACGCCTTCTGGCAAATGTTTCCAGCCTGGGGGCTTGATAAGGTTTTTGATAAAGAAGAAGTATTCGTTTCCTCCGATATGGGCTTAGCAAAGCCAGACCCAGATTACTTTTATGATGTCCTGAAAAAACTAAATATTAAACCTGCCGAAGCTGTTTTTATTGACGATAATAAGGATAATATTATGGCAGCAAAGAAGCTAGGAATCAAAACTATTTTATTCGAGAACTACGAACATTTAGTTGATTCTTTGCATAAATTAGGTGTTCAAGTCTAGAGACATAATCTTTAATTATACAATATATCTCGCAATCTGATGAGTAACGAAGATTTGCTTAAGAGACTTGTCGGGAGATCCGATTATTTTCCCTTTAGGAAAGGAGACTTTAGTATTCCGCGCCCCGATAGAGTGGATAGTGCTTATATTAGAGAATTGGAAAAAACAGGCTATCTAAGCGTAAATCGTGTGAGCACCGTTGAACCAGAAGATGGAGAAGAATGGACGGAAAGTATAGAATATACACTTACAGATAAGGGTATTGTTGGGATGGGTTCCGACTATTGGGATAAGTTTGAAGCCGTACAGCAAGGGGCTGAAGAAGACGATTGGAACGCTGATAACTTTAGTTAATTCGGCGAAACTGCTCGTTCTCCGCGAGTAGAATACAAAAAAGATGCAAAAACCGAGAGACAAAATTTATATAACTCCCTTTTTTCAGAGAAGGTATGACTCGCTCGTTACGTAAAGAAGATAAACTTGCACTTGTTTTATTGAAGAACACACCTATTGAAAATAGATGTCCGCACCTCGCTGAAGATGCCGAGAAGTTACCTTACTGCACTCAAGGGCTGGGTGACGAACTTCCTTCATCCGAACGATACAATGCGTGTGAGCCTATTTCATTGCAGATGTGGTGTTTAGATAGGGAAAATTGTACGAATTGCATCTATTATCGAGCGAAATAGTTTAATAGCCCCCTACTATGATGAAATGAACGGCTCCGTAGTCTAATGGTAGGACATCTCTTTCACGTGGAGAGGGCATGGGTTCGATTCCCCTCGGAGCCAGTTACTGCACTACGTTAATCCTTAAAAAGGAACAGAAGTTTTTTGTTGCATGGACTCGTGGTACGCAGGGCATCGGTTGCCTGTTTATAAAAAAGAACTCGTTGCTTTAATCAAAGACCCTAAAAATTGGAGGGCTGGAGAAATCGCACGTGTTGACAATATCGAAACTGAAGCCCCACAAGAAATCGCGTTGGATCTTGAATTTCACGACGGTCACAAGCATATGGAACGGAGCTATGCACCCTTGCTCCTACGCCCGTCAACTCTTTCATTCCGGTCCCCTTTGAGAGAAACAGTTGGTGTATACTTGCGGTATCCTGAACCGCCTAATAGTAATCCTGCGCACCAAGCGATGATTGACCTGAAATGCGGATTGGGTGATTTGGTTCGCGATTATCAGAGGATGGTACTGTTGCATAACGAAGCCCTGCCCCATCTTTCTCCGGAATGGCTCGATATGCAATATCGTTTATTGTTCGGGGTGCCGTTTCCGATTAGAATAAGTCAGAGCAACTTCTGAAATATCCGCACCGTTCACATCGAATCTTGCATCCTCTTTCGTGCATGCATGCACCGCATGACTCGCAAATTCGATAGTTATTTTCTTCATGTTGTTCATCTCGAAAAAAAACGTGAGGCATGATCAGATAAAGGTTACTTTTTTGTTGATGAGGAAGTCCCATACGCCCACAAGGGCACCCACCATAACACGTGCGACCATGTAATGAACGCCTGCGTTTTCTACAAAGAGGCGTAGAAGCACCAAAATGAGGAACAGATTGAATACGGCAATGGCGATAAAGTACGCGTATCCTTTTTTGAATGAACGTGAGGTTGTTTTGAATACGAGAAATCTACTTGTTGTGTAATGCATTGACGTGGCGCAGATGAATGAGATAAAGGCGGAAATGAGATAGAAAAGACCTATAACTTCGGTGAGAAAGGCAAGAAGGGCTAAATCTATGAGGAACGCGAGGATTCCTATGCCCGAAAATTCTGCAAACTGTCGAAAGTATTTTCTTGAGAGTTTCATTAGATGAGGTCGCTAATTTTATGCTTGAATTCGAGGTAGGCAATCCAGATGACCAACAGAATTCCGTCTAACAATGCAGCCGTAGTTGACCACTCTAACGGACTTAGCGCAAACAGATTGATACCGAAATCGTAGGGCGAAAAGGGATACAACAGATACGAGGCTTCGCCGGCGAACGTGTCCAGTATAAGATGGATGGTTGTGCCGGCCGTAATCATAAGAAAGATGAGACTTAATTTTAGTTTGTGGCGGCCCAGATTGCACATGCGTGCTTTTGCGTTGGTGAAACTGAATGCTCCGAAAAGTAGAAGAAAGCACGCAGGGAAAAAGAAACTGTGTGTGAATGTTTTATGCACCCACCAATCAGACACGCCCCACGCATTCAAGAAAATTGAAATAAGAATATCAACATCAGGTAACCCTCCGGCGAGACCTGCAATGAGCACGTAATGCAATGGGAAATGTGCTTTTGAGTTACGCGATAAAATCTTTTCACGAACAAGTGAGAGTACGATAATTGGAATGAGGATGTGAGTCACCGCTTGAGGCATTGGTCTGTAACTCGAAGGCAATTTAAATAGCTATTCGTCGCTTTTTCTTTGTAGACCTTGCTTTAGTTTTTGTGTCCACGAGAACCATGCAGGTAATGATTCGTACGCGCAATGAGAATGGGATGTGTTTGCGCGCAGAGCGCTCTTGAGCGTTTTCGTGAGTGAGGTATCTACTGAAAAATCGAGTGCTGCGGTCGGTACTTCAATATGGGCAAGACCAATATCTTCAAAACGATGCGCGTTTGAGCCCGGTATGAGAGGTACTTTGCTTTCCCATGCAAGTTCACGCGCGAATTCATTTAGTCCTTGTCTATAATTCTTGAGTGCCTTTCCTACTGCGGGAACACGCGTCATCCAGTCGGGAATCGCAAGTTGCGGATCAAAATCAATTCCGTCGTAAATGTTTTGATGCTCGAGAAATCTGATTTTTCCGACGCCACACGGCGAACCTTCTTTGAACGGATGTTCAGCGAGATAGATAAACTCGGGGTGATCGAGACACCATTTCATCGTTTCGTTATGCGACAATCCATTGGGGGCTTGATTGGTTCCTATAACGGTTAACGAAAGTTTTTCATCCAACTCGCGCATGACGACTGATTGTGCATTGAGTAAGTAAGTAAGCTTACGGGGACTATTCTCGGGAGAGGTTCTTTTTTCCACGCGTAATAGATTGTCTCCCCGTTTGGTGATTGTATACCCCAAAGGATGCAAGGTGCGCGCTTGGTCTCGCAATATCGCAAATCGATCCTGATAGGGTGCGTTCATGTCATCGGCTTGGCTTACGACTGCGCAAATACCTATATTTCTGCGTTCACATGCGTCTGCAAAGGCGCGCACGAGGTTTCTGCCCGCATATCCTTGTTTACGAAGAAAATACGGTTGAAAGCCAATGGGCCCATGAGCGGTAAGGTCAACACGTATCGGGTCGTGTAGTTTCATAAAAAAGAGAGACGTGGCGCGGTTTTTAAGGATATCGTTAGGCGATGATTCCTCGAAGTACGAAACCTACCGCGAATGCGAGTGCAGCTGCAACGCCTCCGATAACGAGTGTTTCGAGCGCGGCATAGGGTACACTTTTTTTGACAACGATACCTTTAACACCGCCTACGATTGCGAGTGCGATGCCCGTTAGTATGAATGAGTACGTGAATGTATGCGGTTCGAAAGAAACGACCCAGAGACCGATGACAAATGAAAGCAAAGGTACGAAGCCGACGAGTAAAAATGACGCAAATGTTGCAAAGGCGGTACTCAGAGGTGTTTCGACACGCGTAGTTTGTCGCGTATGTTTGACCAACTCGCGCCTTGATTTTGTCGACAAATAATTTGAAACAGCCATAGAGAACCCATCTGCGAAGAGGTTTGCAAATCCTAAAATAAGAATAATGGACGCACTAAGAGAGGCCCCTAATGCTCCTGCAACAACTGCGAACGTTGTGACTGCGCCGTCAATGCCTCCGTATACAAATTCGGGAAGGTACCTATGGGAAAACGACGTGCGTTTCATCTCTTTAGGGTTTTGTAAGCGAACGTCTGTTTAAATAGACTTCTCCGACTTAAGGTAGCTTTAAATAGCACTTTTGTCTCGATGGGATATGAGCGAGAGCGAGAAAAAACCGACATCGCTGGGAGGTCATATTTCTAGTCCGATTTCGTATACTCCTTCTGTGCAGTTGCCCGTTCCTAATGATCCTCTCAAAGAAGCAGAGAAAGTTCGTGGAGAGTTAGACGATTTAAAGAAGAAGATTATCAAGAAGTTCTCATTTACGCTCGCACTTTCCATATTACCTGCCGCGGCATTCCCTGTTTTTGAGGAGGAAGAGGGTTTGACTAAGGAAGAAATTGCGCGTAAACCGCTGCACTTGTATATGATTGTACCCGAGGAAGAATATAGCACCATTGCTAAAAAGATTAAACCCGAATTGCTGAAACTTGTTCAAGAAAGCAAACAGAATGTATGGATTCATATTAAAACTCCCGTCGATGTCTGGAACTACGGACTTGATAGTAAATTTGACATGATTGATGCCGTAGGGGCAAGCTATCCTCTGCACGATAAAGGATTTTTGGGTGCGTTGCGCGTGGCAAATATTCACAAGACCCTTGTCCTCCGTAAATTTGAGAAGTATGTGGCCACCTATGCCGTCGGGGGCTCACTCGTACGTGGCACGGCCGACAAAGATAGTGATGTTGATACGTTCGTCGTGATTGATGATACCGACGTGAAGAAAATGCCTCGCATGCAGCTTCTCGAAAAGCTGCGCGGATTTATTTACGATTATATTCGTGAGGCAACAGCGCTTGCGGGTGTTAAAAACATATTGAACGTGCAGGTGTACTTGCTTACTGACTTTTGGCAGTCAGTCAAGGACGCAACGCCCGTCATTTTTACGTTTATTCGTGACGGCGTACCCATGCATGATCGAGGCACGTTCCTGCCGTGGAAAATGTTGCTTAAGATGGGCAAGATAAAACCGAGTCCTGAAGCAGTCGATACGTTCATGAAATATGGTGAGCAAAACGATGCGCTCGTTAAGCGACGACTGATGGATGCAATGATTGACTTGTACTGGAGCGTGGTTACACCGACGCAGGCGCTTATGATGCTTGCAGGTCATGCGCCTCCCGTTCCCAAGACGATTGTTGCTGATGTGAAGAAAGAATTCGTTGAGAAGGAAAAACTTATGACTGCAAAGGACATTAAAACACTCGAGCGCGCAGTTAAACTGTACAAAGACTATGAGCATGGAGTTTTGAAAGAAATTTCGGGCGCTGAAATTGATAGTTTGCTGAAAGAAGCTAATACCTATGACAAATCTATGCGCGCTATGCGTACCAAGCTTGAACGACGCATTGTGCAGAAAGATGCCGATGCGCTTTACGGCGAAGTTGTTACGCTTCTTGAGAATTCACTTGGCAAGCATGCCAAAGATGAACTTGTTAAGCAATTCGATAAGCAATTTGTTAAGAGCGGCAAGCTCGCGCCGCGCCTCTTGCCGACCCTGCGCAAAGTGTTTGAACTTAAACAAAAAGCGAAGAATCCTAAGTTCAGTCAGCATGCGCTTGATGACGTGCGACGTGATGCCGAAGAACTTATTACGAAATTGAGCGAATATATTCAAAGGAGAGATTTAATCAAGGCCGAGAGAGGCATTGTTAAAATAAAAACAAAAGAGCGTGTTATTGAATTACTCTTGACGAATACAACTGTTTTTGCCATTGATGCCGGTAAAGTACTCAAATTGCATAATGGTTCATTTGTTGCATCGGATGCGAATGAACTTGACGCGGCACTTAAAGCGTCTAAGGACGTAGCGCCTGTGCTTTCCGAAGCGGTCCTCCATGCAGTAAAGAAGCATTTTGGCAGTTTTGAAATAACGTTCTAACGTGTTTATAAGTTATTTTTATATAGGGGAACTTTTAAAAACCCCTCTTTCTAACGCAGAGCATGAAAGGTATTGTAGTTCAGTTCCGACGCGGACGCCATCGCATTCACGAAAAGCATTACTTGCTCGACTTAGGAGCCACGAGCCGTGATGAAGCTAAAAAACTTGCGGGCAAGCATGTTAGCTGGACGAGCCCCTCCGGAAAAGTTATCTCAGGAAAGATTAGTGATGCTCATGGAAATAAAGGACTTGTGCGCGCTATCTTTGAGCGCGGGCTACCTGGACAATCGATTGCTACGGAAATAACGCTTGGAGACGTCCCTGCTGAAAAGAAGAAGGAGAGTACGAAATGATAGGCACACGCGCTTATCAGGCGAGCAAAGGATTTGTGCAGCGCCCTGCCGTGGAAGGTGTACGTATTGCAAATCAGGATGTTAAATATGTTCGAGGGTCAAATGTATACCTTGCTGCTCACTTCGGCAACGCACAGAGAGCTGTTCCTGTTAATCCCGCACGTCTCGATAGCGATTGGCTCTATGAAGGCCGCATTGCATCCAAAGATGGAGATAACGATAGAGTGCGCGACATCAATCGACAGGCCTATGGTCCTGCTTCTGTTGAAGCGCTTGTTGCAAGTGTTGTTCCAGGCCTTACAGAAAGACAAGTTTTATGCATCCGGCCCCATTCTAAAAAACCTGCGGTGATTGCTGAAGAAAAGCGCCTCAATGGTATCCAGCGCGCTAAAAAAGGAGTCCTTTAACTAAATGGCCCTCAGAAAAGCACTTGCCTATTCGCATCATTATGCACGCCCTAACACGCGCACGAGTCGTGTGAAGGGCAAGGCGTATATTAAAGTGGTTCCTCATAATAAAGTTGTCAAGTATAATTTGGGCAACCAGAAAGCGCATATGGAAGGCAAGTTTCCTCTCAAGCTGACTATGATTAGTGAAGAAGCGGTGCAAATTCGCGACAATGCCATTGAAGCCGCGCGTATGTTGCTCACAAAACAATTGGATGAGCGTCTTCCGCTGTTATACTACCTTGAATTGAAAGTACATCCGCACCACATTTTGCGTAACAACAAAACGGCTGCGGGAGCAGGGGCCGACCGTTTGTCGAGTGGTATGAGTCGTTCATTTGGTACCGTCGAAGGCCGCGCCGCGCTTGTTTCTGCGGGCAAACCGTTATTTGTTATATATTGTGCAGATGAAGCTGCTGCGCGTATTGTGCGCGAGACGTTTGCTATGACTAAATCTAAGCTCCCGTGTGCGACGCGTGTGCTTTTTGAACGACTTGCTCCGTTGGCTAAAACGACAAACTAACGTTTATTAATTGCTTTCCCATAAATTAGGCATGCATCTGCGCAGAATGATTCGGGGCTTAGGCATTTCTCTAGGCATATGGGGCGTCTTTCTTCTCTTATCGCATAGCGTTTCAATCACAGGATTTGCAATATTTTCTTCGATGTATGCGAACACACGTTCGTTCATGGGGATTATTTTTCTGCTTGGGGGAATCGCATGCTATATGGCCAGTCGAGAGACCGATACAAAGCCGAGCGCCCTTGAAGATACGACGAGTGAGGTTCAGGTGTATGATGGCCGCAGGGGTTCCAAGCATCGTAACCCTGATGAAGATTACCATCTTGTTGACCCCTACCTCAATTTTGGTGCGAGTGTCGTAAGTCTTGAGACATTTAGGAAAGGAGTTGCACGCATCGCCGATGATAGCGAATTGATGTCTATTGTTCGAGAGGAATACGGGCGCCCGTTACAAGATATTGTGAGAAGCAACGCACCCACGTCCTATGTTGCCCGTCAATTTTTATCGGTCTTGGACATGGATGTAGATGGAGATGAAGGGGGGCTGACGAAGGAAGAAGCGGCCGAGATTCGCCAAACGTTTAGGGATTCCGATGGGTCTCTGACTAAGGAACAGCGACATCTCCTTGATAGATATGGATGCACATATGAACACGGAGGAAACAATCACTGGCACATTAAGTATGGGGGTGCTATAGTTGTACATTCGTCCACCCCAAGCGATTGGCGCGCTGGACGTAATTTCGCGAGCGAGCTTATTAGGGTGCTTGGGCGTGCGAAGAAGAAACGAGTCAACGAGGAATCTGAGTAATATGTGCTCCGTCTGGTCCGAGATACGCACACAATTTTCTGTAGAGGTTTTCTTGTGATCGGGGTGCTATATACATCGCGTGAGGCACGTCCGTGAGAGTATTACGAAGAGGGGGCATGTGCGCTCTTTGCTTCAACATCGCAACGATTTTTTCGTCTGAGCCTCTCACAATCGGAATGCCGTGATTGCTGCAGTATCGTTCGATGGTCGCTGAAGGAGACACATGATCGCTTATGTAACAAACCTTCAGAGGATTAGTGCGATTCGTATCTGCGGTACGTTTAAGCGTGTCCATTTCCTCGAAAAATCCGTGTTTTTCCGCAATTAATACGTGCACGTCATACGCGTTGGAAGGTCGTTCTGCCATGATAATTGAACAAAGGCTACCCTATTTAAATCTATCTCGATAGATATGTTTAAAGAGCATCTTTTCCTTTTTTGTTAATGGGTGACGACCGTTCTGCGAAAGAGAATATTGATTTTAAGTATAACTTAAAATTATATTTTGGATTTTTGAAAAAATATAAGCTCTTGTTTGGCGCGCTTGTGTCGCTTATCATATTCTATGAACTCTTGAAATTGGGAGTCAATCTATTATTCAAACAACTGGTGGATAAAGGAACACTTTTTGCTTCGGGGGTCATTGACAAATCGGCATTCAGTGCACTTATAGTCTCCTTGGCAATGACCTATTTGGTTATTGTACTATTTCGTACCGTTGGTAAATGGCTTCATTTGCACTGGCTCAACAAACTTGACTCAAGCTTGATGGTTGATTTGAAGCGACACTTTTACAATCATCTCGTGAGCTTGTCACATCGGTTCCACACGACGCATAAGTCAGGTTCGATGATTTCCCGAATTATACGAGGGTCGGGAGGCATTGAACGTATGACTGACTTTTTGGCATTCAACTTATTCCCCGTTTTAGTGCAAGTGGTTATTGCAGGGGTCTCGCTTGCATACTTCGATGTGACAAGCAGCTTCATCCTCTTTGGCACGGCTATTCTGTTTGTGAGTTACAGTTTGTACATACAGCAGCGCCAACGACCCGCCACCAATGAAGCCAATCATGCAGAAGACATAGAAAAAGCCATGATTGCGGATACGTTCACGAATATTGATTCGATTAAGTATTATGGTAAAGAAGAGTTGGTTGGAGAACGCTATCGTGCGTTAAGCCAGACAAGTCGCGAAAAACAATTACGTAATTGGAACTACTACCGATGGTTAGATTCTGGACAGATTGCTATCCTGTCGCTTGGAGTGATTGCGACACTTTATTTCCCGTTGCAGGCGTTTTTAGCGGGGGAAATTTCGTTGGGTACGCTCACGTTCATCTATACGACGTACGGAATTGTACTGGATAGTTTATTCGGATTTATGCACGGTGTGCGTAACTTCTACCGTTCGATGATGGACTTTAATGACTTGTTCCAATATAATAAAATTGAAAACGACATTAAAGATGAGGAAGATGCCGTACCTTTGGTTATATCGAAAGGCACAATTGAATTCAAGAATGTGGGATTCAAATACCATGACCGATGGCTGTTCCGGAACTTTTCGCTTTCGATTCCCGCGAATACCAAAGTTGCACTTGTAGGGCCGTCTGGTTCGGGTAAATCGACGTTGGTTAAATTGCTCTATCGTTTATACGACGTTGATGAGGGCACGATACTCATTGATGGGAAAGATATACGAGGATTTACTCAAGAGAGTTTACGTTCTGAGTTAAGTATTGTACCTCAAGAGTGCGTGTTGTTTGATGATACCGTATTCAACAATATTAAGTTCTCTCGACCTGACGCCACGAAAGAAGACGTGATGAAGGCTATTGCATTTGCACAGCTCGCTAAAACGGTTAAAAACTTCCCGAAGAAAGAGGAAACTATTGTGGGTGAGCGTGGAGTCAAGTTATCGGGAGGAGAAAAACAACGTGTTTCTATTGCACGTGCTTTACTTGCGGACAAAAAAGTGTTGGTACTTGATGAAGCAACTTCCTCGCTTGACTCGCAGACTGAACACGAAATTCAAGATGATTTACAACGACTTATGAAAGGACGTACAAGTCTTATTATCGCGCATAGACTTTCGACCATTATGCATGCGGATATGATTATTGTGCTTGAAAGGGGAAAGATTGTGCAACAAGGAACGCACAACCAGCTTATCCGAAAGCGCGGACTGTACAAGAAGCTTTGGGAACTACAGAAGGGCGGCTATCTTACGAACGAAGAAGATGACGAAGCCTAACTGGTTACGTGGGGATTGACCAGTCGTATTCTGAAAGGGGCGGGTCTCGTTGACCGCCGGCGAGCCAGAAAAACGTTTCGCGAGTACCTTTAAGACCGATAAGTTTTGCAAGTAATGCTGAGCGTTCTGCAACGTACAATTTTCGTAATTGGTGCTTAGGCGTTTTAAGGTGCTCATCTGTAACAAGCACGTTGTTTAGAAGTTTTCTGTAAAAATCTGCGGTCAAACGAGATACTTTGGGGAACGGGTTCATATCCCACGGCACCGTATTCATTCTTTCTATGCGCATCATGTGCTGTGCTGTTGCTAGATACGCCGTCATCATCTGCGGATATACAAAAACAGCCTCGCTCTGTTCGGGGTCCGCAAAAGGTTTGTAACGAATTGTGCCAAAGGTTTCATGTTCGGGTGCACGCGCTTCAAGAAAGTTAGAACGTACGCTCCATGCAAGTGCAAACTTCTGCGGCGTGTCGACAATAGGTACGCCCCCTAAACGAACTACATATCGCTCTTTCTTTTCTGTACGTGAGGGAACGCGCACGATGACTTCTCCGCCTTCGACCGCGACTTTTTGTGCATCTACAAAGGGGCTGACCGGAAGCCCTTCCTTGGTTTCTTTCATTGCATAAGCAAAAATTCGCATACTTTCGGGAATCCAGGTGAACGGAACAAGTCGTTTGCGTTTATCCGTTCCTTGAATGGGGCGAAATACATACCCTTGCGCCGTAATGGACTCTTCCTTTCTTCCTTGTATTCCCGCGTCAAACGTTGCCTCTCGAACACGATGAGGTTCGATTCGTTCTTCGAGTGCTTGTTTTATGGTCGAGGGCTGCCAGAGCGGAAGATAAAATCCATGCTTATACCATCTCCGTGCTGCGTCTGCTGAAGTATCTCCTTGATTGTAAAATCGAGCAGGGATAACGGGGCGTGCGATAACAACCCCTCGATCGGGTGCGCAATCAAGGATAGACGCCGCAAGATTTCCCCGAACTTCATTGAGTTGCATATCTCGAATTTCACCTACCGTTCTTTCATCAAAGTAGGACTTACGTTTCTCAGACATGGGTACTTTTCCTCTAGAGAGATTAATAATGTTTTGCTTACGTTTATTGTATATCAGATTATAGCGTTACGAAGACGATACTAACAAGAGTAGAATAACCTTTATTAACTCACGACGCATTTTGGCTAGGTGATGGAGAAAAAGGGGTTGATGGAAACGGGATTTGTTAAATGGTTCTCTGAGTTGACGAAGAACGACGTGTCTATTGCGGGCGGGAAAGGAGCGTCGCTTGCCGAGATGTACAACAACCATTTTCCGATTCCGCCGGGATTTATGATTACCGCGCAGGCATACATGCATTTCATTCACTCGGGAAATCTTGACGGAGAGATTCGAGCGCGACTACGCAAACTCAATATGGAAGATACGGCTGCACTCGACCAGGCGTCTAAAGAGATACGCGCTCTGATTGAAGAAGCGCCGATGCCTGCTGACCTTGCGGGAGAGATTGTTGAAGCGTATGATATTCTGGACGTACAGAAACATGAGATGTACAAAGCGAAGGCGGGTGCGCTCGATATTTTACGGAACTCACACGAGCCCCCGTTTGTGGCGGTGCGTTCGAGCGCGACGACGGAAGATCTTGCGGATGCAAGTTTTGCCGGACAACAGGACTCGTTTTTGGGCGTGAAAGGTCGTGATGCCTTAATTCTGAATGTAAAGAAATGTTTTTCATCATTGTTCACGGCGCGTGCGATTTATTACCGACAGAAAAAGGGATTTGCCTACGACAGCGCGCACCTTGCGGTCGTCGTGCAAAAAATGATTAACTCGCAAAAGTCAGGCGTTATGTTTTCCAAAAACCCGTTGAAAGATGATGATACGATTGTGATTGAGGCGGTGTGGGGACTTGGTGAAGGAATCGTGTCCGGACGCATTGTTCCCGATCACTATGTGGTTACCCCTGACCTTGAAGTGCAAGAAATGAAAGTGGTTGAAAAAAACGTTGCAATGGTTCGTACCTCCTCAGGAAAGATTGAAACGGTGAAGTTGACGCCTGAACGCTCGGCACAGCAAGTGCTTACAGGATATGAAATTAAAAAACTGGCTCAGTACGCACAACAGCTTGAGGAACACTACAAAAAACCACAAGATATTGAATTTGCGATTGACAGTGAAGTGTATATCGTGCAAAGCCGACCGATTACAACTAAAGCGCGTACGGACACGCGCGAAGTAACGGGGAACGTGTTGCTCTCGGGTTTGGGCGCTTCGCCAGGGATTGCGGCAGGCACTGTGCGCATTATTCGTGATTTAAACGAATTATCCAAGGTGAAACAAGGTGACGTGCTCGTGACGATGATGACAAACCCTGACATGGTAGTCAGTATGCAACGCGCCGCGGGTATCATTACGGATGAAGGAGGAATAACTTCACACGCCGCAATTATCTCGCGTGAAATGGGTATTCCATGTGTTGTGGGAACACGTACCGCAACGACCTTGTTAAAAGAAGGGCAAACGGTTACCGTTGATGGATTTACCGGGCGTGTGATAGATGGACACGCACAAGAAAAGAAAGTTGAGATTACACCGATTGTGCCTACGCGAACAAAGATTAAAGTTATTGTTGACCTGCCCGACTATGCGCCTCGTGCGGCACTTTCTCAGGCGAAGGCCGTGGGGCTTGTACGTCTTGAAGGCATTATCGCGACATCGGGTAAACATCCCCTCTGGTATTTAAAGAAAGATAAATTACGCGATTACATTTCGCATCTTGTTTCGGGTTTGAAGAAAATTGCGATGCCGTTTGAAGAAATTTGGGTACGCACATCAGACATACGTTCGGATGAATACGTGCACTTGGAAGGGGCGCCACAACTCAAAGAAGACAATCCTATGTTGGGCAACCATGGTATTCGGTTTAGTGTAAAGAACGTTGACTTGCTTGCTGCGGAGTTTAGCGCGCTCAAGGAACTTGCGGATGAATTTCCTGATAAACAGTTTGGTATCATGATGCCCCAAGTTATTTCGGTGCAGGAAGTTGAGACCGCTAAGAAGATACTGGAAGAGGTAAAAATGCCCGAGAATGTCAAGTTGGGCATTATGGTCGAAACACCTGCTGCGGTGCAGATTATTAACGAGTTATGTGAAACAGGTATTACGTTTGTCAGCTTTGGCACGAACGACTTGACTCAGTTCACCTTGGCCATAGACCGTAATAATCAGGAAATCCAAGATTTGTATAACGAGATGCATCCCGCCGTGTTGCATTCATTGAGTTATGTTATACGTCGTTGTAAGAAATATGGTGTGGAAACAAGTATCTGTGGACAGGCAGGCTCACGTGAAGAAATGGCACGATTCTTAGTGCAAGAAGGGATTGATAGCATTTCATGCAATGCGGATGCGGCCCATGCCGTTTCGGTACTCGTGGCTAAGCTTGAAATCGAAGGAAATGCTACGTCGCAAGCGGGAGGCACACATCCTAAAGCAGTACCTGAAAGGTCCCATCCGTATACATCCGTTGTACCGATACGTGAAGAAGATATTATTTTGAAAGCGCTTGACGAGTCACCTCCTGCTATTCAAGATGAATATGTCCCTGGTCCGGCGCATGTTTCTGAAGGCGATGTTCCTTCGTTGAATGATGCCATTCCGGTAGAGTCTGAACATTTTGAGACTAAGAAAGAAGACAAAGTTGTAACAATATTCTAAGACTCCTGGCGCGTTTCTTCTAATTATCGAAGGAACGGGTGACAAGCCCTAATTTTATTAAAGTAGGTTTTCATGCCTATTTTATTGTTACTCCTTCTTAGGTACTACAATAGAAAGATTTAAATAGAGGTTTGCATGACGTATAGTATGACAGAAAACAGGATTGATACAGGTAAATTCACTTCATTGTACGATGCGGCATCTAAAATTAATAAGGCGCAAAAGACAACGAAAGAACTCGATCCTCGTACTGAAATATACGGAAAAGCCGATAAGACACTCGTTGCCGCGGGACACACGTATGCACGAGACAAATATCCCGATATCGCGCTCCCCGAACTCGATGCGCTCACTGATACTCAAAAAGACTTTTGTCGCACTAATGCTACGGGAGAATTTATGCGCCGTGAAAGCGAAGCCTATCAAACAGTTAGTTCTCGAGAAGGTATTGAAGCGCATGTAAGACAGACCTCGAGTGATAAAGATAAATTGAAGGGCATTGAGAAACTCGTATTTGATGATGATTTTGCAGCCGGCGGAGGTATTGCTGGAGACGACTGGCGCAAGATGTATGCGGACTATGTCGCGACTGAACAAGTGGCGGCCGTTGCGCGTGAAGGTCCTGGAAAAGTCAATGATGAAGGAAAAGCGCTCTTTTTCGGAAAAGCGGCCGAGTTGTATGCCAAGGGCGTTGTTGCAGGCCTCAAGGCAGATAAAACATATACGGGCGCACTGATTGAATTTTCGCGTGAGCAAGCGCGAAAGGCATTCCTTATGGGAATCGTCGGTGGAGACGTCTATAAGGCTGCAGTGGATGGCGTTGTGCGTGCCAAGAAAATAAAGCTTGTAGGCGCAAAAGATGATATTAAGACCGCAGAACTTGATAACGTGTTCGAAGAGATTCGCCAGAATAAACTTACTGAATTGGCTACGAATGCCCTCGATAAGTACATTAATTCCGGAGATACGGACGCGATGCGTGAAGGTCTCGGTAGACTTCGAAAGATTCTTTAATTTTTTATTTTTTGATTACTTAGTAGAAAGGAGATGATCGATGATTTCAGTCATCTTTTTCATAAACGATTCGGCACGTTCTTGCCAAACATCGATGTCTGCGCCTTTAAGGGTCGTGACGTGACCATGAATAATCGCCTTGTGTAACGCAAAGCAGTCCCGAAACCAGTACACGAACTCGCCTTTCATAAGTCCTTTATCAACAAAAGTTTCTTTGAGCATCATCGTCATATGTTCGGGTGACGGAGGCAATTGACCTGCCGTGATAAGCGCCGCTTGTGCTGAGTCCACCATCGTCCAATAGACTCCTTCTATCGCCCCTAACTCTGAAGCGCGACTTCGTGACAGGTGCATGGGCGCACGCTGTAACGCATTGTATACCGATTCGGGCGTTGAATGTATCTTGCCCTGTTGCAATAATGCTTTAATCGGTTTGAAGAATCCTGCAACGTCAATCAGCGGTTCTCCATATCGCAAGATGTTAAGTACCACGGGGTCTCCGTTAATGAGGTCTTGCCACCAGGTCGTTAACTTGATAGTATTAACGTGTAATTCGTGGGCATACTTGTTGTTCGCGACGAGTTTACCTAACTCTTCTCGGTACCATGCGATAAGTTCGAGGTCCCAGTTGACCGAAGCGTCATCAACGATAATCACAATGTCTATGTCTGACGAGGGTGTTGCGGTACGTTTTGCCTGTGAACCAAAGAGCACGGTTGCCTTAATGAGTGAAGTAAACTTTTTGTGCACCTGTGATGCAAATTTTACTGCAATTTCTCGCTCGTCGCGTACTTCGAGTCGGGAAGGAGACGTGGGGAATTCCTTTTTTACCTTCATAGATTGAGTGGGGGGTGTTTGTTTAGATGCATCGTGATGTACATGAGGCGTTGGTTTTCGAGGAGGGAGAGGCATAGGGGGAAGTTCTGATTCGGGAGGTTCATGAGTGGCGACGTGGAGTGTGGGTTGTGTAACATCGTGATGAATGTGTTAGTCGTGTTCTTGGAGTTGTTGTTTGTGATGTTCATGGTGGGGGGTGTGATGCTTGTGAGGGAGTGAGGACTCGTGGTGGTTCTGAGCGGGCGCATGTGCATGGGCGTGTTGATGGTGTGTGGGTTGTGTAACATGGTGGTGAACGGGAATGGATGAGGCAGGTGTAACATGGTGTGAGGGGTGGTGCTTGTGAGGGAGTGAGGACTCGTGGCGTTGTTGGAGTTGTTGTTTGTGATGTTCATGGTGGGGGGTGTGATGCTTGTGAGTCGATGTGTGCTGATGATGAGCGTGGTGAGAGGAAGATGTGCGGTCAACGTTTCGTATGAATGCATCAACTTTAGCACTCAGTTTCTTTACATCTCTACGCGCTCTTTTTTCTGCCATGCCTCTTTTTACTACTCCGTATAGGGTATGTTGTTTTTAAATCCTCTCTTGGTTATGTCAAGGAACGTGACAGAAAACCGTGCCCTTTAAGGCAGGGTAGTTCCTTGAGCATCAAAAGTCGCGGTGTGATTCCTCGGCTTTAAGCCGAGATTTTCTTGCGACTTTTTTATTCGTTTGGCGTCCCTGAAAGACGACTTCTTCCTGCCATTTGTCCGCCTAATTCGGGCGGGAGTGAGGAAAATCCGGCACCATACGTTGAAAAATGTACGTCGGGAAGCATTTTTCCGTATCCGCTAAAGTAGCCCATACCTGCTCCTCTCGTACGATTCCAATAGGGAGCCATCTTCATTCCGTAAATAGGTGAGCCGAAGGCTTCGAGTGTCTCAGCGAACGGCGTGACGTTGTTGAAGTTTCTGAACCAGCCTCCTGTTTCAATGACTTGCTTAACTTTTGAGAAATATTCTTTACCGAGTTTTTTTTCAATTGCGGCGAGCTCTTCCTTTATAGGAACGTTGCCCATGCCCATCGGGAGTTCGGTGTGTTCAAGACCAAAATTGTCTGAAAGGTGAATGTGTTTTATGTAGGGGGCGACTTGCTCGGTTTGTTTAACGAGGTCTTTGTTATCAAATCCATACTTGCGCAACATGTTGATGTGCCCGACGTCCCATGTTACTCCAATCAACTTGTTGGCTTCTTTCTCCGCTTCTTTTGCCGACATGCCAAGACCTCCTTCGCTCTCGGGTTTCGCGGCTTGCTCGACGAATTTTTCACGTGATTTTTTAACTAGTTTTTCAAGTTCGTCCGACTTTGAGAGCCCCATGCCTACCGGAGGATTTTCTATACTCACCACGGGGGCCGAGTCTTCGAATTTTTTGTATCCCTGAAAAGCGACGTTCGCAAAGGTAGTAGACGCTTTGTCAAGCGCGAATTCTTCGAGCGGACGATAGACCTTGGGGGGATTTTTTTCACCAATAGACTGTAGCATGCGAATGCCGCGACTTATTTCATCTACAAACTCTTCTAATTTTTCATATTCTTTGTCATAGTCTTTCGTTTTGGGCGCGATTTTTTCTCTGAACGATACAAGCTGGTTTTCTACCTCTTTGTTTCCATCTCGTTTTGCGACCGCCATCGCTTGATTGAACGCATCTTGAAGCCCCAAGTACGCATCTTCTGCGTTTGCACGCGCGTATGTGAGCTGGGTAACGAGAGCCTTGACATTGTCTTTTGCAGGACCCATGTCTTCAAGGTATTTATCGTACTTTTCGGGTTCTTTTATAGAAAAATTGTAGGTGTGGAGTGCTTGTTGCAACTCGTCCTGTTCTCCTGATTGTTTCATTTTTTCTGCTTGCATGTTGATGTTGCGCATTACACCGTACGCACGTTCAGCTTCAATGCTTACGTTGTTAAGGCTGCTTGACCAGCGACGCTGATTGAGCATTTTGATATCTTCTTCGGGATCGTACAGTTCTTCGCCCTTGAAGTAGTTAACGCCCGTGCGAGGTAAGTTTCCAAACTGACCGGTGCTCTCGTCAATAACTGCTATTTTTTCGGTTACCGTATTTCCT
>CAYHBQ010000006.1:0-30897 GCA_964354995.1 Candidatus Woesearchaeota archaeon
AAGGCGCATGTAATACAATATCGCCACAATCGCAAACGAACTCACCAGCGAAAACGCAATCGTTTTAATTAACTCTCCCTCTACACGCGTTCCCCCCAGTTCACTAAAGAACTCACGAACGCTCATGAACTGCAAGCCTCCCCGCGATAAGAACGAGCGCAAACGCCGTCAACGCCATCATGGGAATCGTGATATACCCCAATTGAACCGCGAACGTTTCCGTACACGACGCAGAATATCCCAAGGCTGAACAAGGCAAGGTCACAAGAGGGTTAGGGCTCGTTTGGATATAATAATGGAACAGTGCAATCGCGCCACCCACGAGAGAAAGAAAGGCGCTATACGGCCAAATACGCGTCGGCTCACCTCTCCATAACGCCAGACCAAAAAGAAACGGTTGCGGATACATAAAGATGCGTTGATACCAGCAGAGTTTGCACGGCTCATACCCCAATACGTCTGAATAATACAAACTACCCAGTGTAGCAACAAGCGACACTACAAACCCGAGCCAAAGCGCGTGTTTTCCAAACCGATGCCATCCACGCCACACCCGTGCTTTAAGAGAACCTACCACCAACAACCTATCCGCAATCCAAAGCGCAATAATGATATCCCCCACTAACGTCAACCAGAGTAAGAGCGTGCTAATAACAGCCATCTACGATAAACTGAAAACTGCTATTTAAGCATGTGGGTGAAACCAGTTACACCTACAGTCTTAAAAACAGAGAATCCCTTGCAAGCGCATGGTCCTATGCTGGATAGCCCTGCCGGTTTTTGTCCTACTCGGACTGTTTAGTGTGAAATATCGAAGACTGACCAAAGAATCACTTGACTGTATCTGGCGCATGACCACCTTTCGACCTTGCAAAAGTTCACTCGATGAACGCCTTCGAAGCGATATAACGGGCACGCTCATGAAACGCACACCTCGGCTCGCGCGATTCTTTTATCACAATTACAAGATAGTAAGCATACTTTTTCTTATCTTGATGATAGCAAGCACCTACTTCACCGGTATCGGTATCTACAACTATATGCAATACGGCAACTGTAATGGAGCAGACTCAACCGCCTTTTGTGTTATCAACGCAGCGCTCGGCCAACAAACACAAACGCACATAACTTCAAATCAAAGTACGCTCGACTGTTTCAATCAGACCACGCCGTTTGAACGCCCATGATATTCGGATACTCTCCAGAAAAAATACGAAAAGACTTCCCTGCACTAGACAAAGGTATGATATACCTCGATAATGCGTGCATGTCGCTTAAACCTCTACACGTTCTAGACAAAATGAATGAATATTATCGTGAATATCCTTCATGTGGAGGTCGAAGCTCGCACGCTTGGGCTATGAAAGTAGAAGAACAGGTCGCAGAAGCACGTGTGAAAGTACAAAAATTCTTAAATGCCCGTTCAGCGAACGAGATTATATTTACACGCAATGCGACCGAATCGATTAATCTTGTTGCACGCGGACTTCTTCTGAAAGAAGGCGATGAAGTTATCATTTCAAACAAAGAACATAACTCAAATCTCATCCCATGGTTACGACTTGCGAAAGAAAAGGGCATCGTACTAGTAGTTGTTCCTAGTAATCTTGACAATACCTTTTCATGTGAGCAGTTGAAACGACTGATTACGAAACGAACAAAGCTCGTGTCCGTAGTGCATGTATCCAATCTTGATGGGGTCGTTAACCCTGTAAAAGAAATAACTTCCATCGCCCACAAGGCCGGCGTACAAGTGCTCATTGATGCCGCGCAAAGCGCACCGCATATGCCACTCGATGTAAAAAAGATAGGATGCGACTTCCTTGCACTTTCAGGACATAAAATGCTCGGTCCGACTGGAACCGGTGTATTGTACGGAACGCAAGACGCATTGGCACGTCTAACCCCGCTCATATCGGGAGGAGGAACCGTCACCTCCTCAACGTACACGTCCTTTGTTGAAGAAAAAGCTCCTGAACGATTTGAAGCAGGATTGCAAGATTATGCCGGAATAATCGGGCTCGGAGCCGCATGCGACTATCTCAAAAAGATCGGCCGTGCAACGATTGAAAAACACGAACAAAAACTTAATCGACGCGTTACTGAACAACTCGAAAAAGAACCCTGCATCGAGCTCATCGGCCCCAAAGACTATCGAAAACGCTCAGGGATAATCTCATTTACCATACAAGGACTTGACCCTCTGAATGTCGCGCGCCTTCTTTCATCGCAAAACATTGCCGTGCGCGGAGGCATGCACTGCGTGCACAGCTGGTTCAATGAAAAAAGGATGAAGGGAAGCGTTCGCGCATCATTCTACTTGTATAACACCGAAGCAGAAGCCGATATCTTTGTTAAAGCGGTAAAGGAACTCGCACAACTACGAGCATAATTACTTCAACACAACCAAATTGTGCATACCTCGACGTTTGCGCTCAATAATGCCCTGTGATTCGAGCTTGTCAAGAATACGAGTTATTTTCACTTTAGCAAACCCAGTTTTTTCTCCAAGATCTGCTTGGAACAATGCACGCTCCTTCTGAATAAAGGTCAACACGGCACGCTCCTCCGCGTTCAACGAACGTACGTCAATAGATGGACGTTTTTGCTTTCCAACCACTCGTCGCACCACAATTTTCTCGGACGGTTTAGAAAACAACAGTACAATACCAACGGCAAAAAGGATAGCAACAATTGCAAGAGACAAATACGTCTGTTCCTGAATTGTATCAAATGCGGGGCACACGCCCGTGGAATGCTCAACAGGACATCCCTGTTCAACAATGGTTAACATGGCTTGATTAAACAACAAAATAATACCTACAATAACGACTGAAATGCCGATAATCAACCACCCGACGGTGCGATTCTCCATACGTTTAAATAAACTGTGCTTTTAAGTACCTTGCGTATGTCCCTTTCATCAACCCTCGACGTCTGGCGTTTAGTATTTGCACGCCCTCGTTCAGGAATATTATTCGTACTAACTGCACTCATATTCTTCACCGTAAATGTAACTATTAAAAATTACAAAACGCTTGTCGCCATCACAAACGACCGAGGTATAGGTGCAGCGAGCTCATTCCTGTATACGCTTTCAAGAGGATTTCACCACACCGTGACACCATTATCGTATACTACCACGATTATAATTACGCTTCTTACCGCGTTTCTTGTTACATTGCTCGTATTCAAGGTAGGGGTCACCGCCACAAAAAAAGTGGGGCTTATGTCGGGGCTGGGAATCGCATTAGGAATCGTCGCTCCAGGGTGCGCCGCATGTGGAGTCGGGCTCCTTGCGCTTATAGGTGTCAGCGGCGCAGCTCTTTCCCTATTCCCGTTCAAGGGGCTCGAACTCTCTATTATTGCAATAGTTCTCCTCTCCATATCCATTTACAGTCTTACACAACGTTTAAGAAGTTGTAACGTATGCAAAATAAATTATAGAAAAAACGATGAAAGGAGGAAACACTATGGAAGAAACAAAAACTAACTCCTGGAAATACGCATTTGTTGCGCTTATAGGAGTGCTCGTCATCGCAGGCGCGATTCTCTGGTTCAACCAAGGTTCCGTCACCGGTAACGTCGTGAAAGACACGACAAACACCGTCTCTGTTAAAACATTGATGGACGATGATGCTGTGCTGGGACAAGCAAACGCGCAAGTAACGATTGTGCAATTCACCGACTGGCAATGTCCGTTCTGTCGAAAGTTCGAAACAGATACGTTTAATCAAATAAAGCAGAACTACATCGATACCGGAAAAGTGAAATTTGTCACTCGAGACTTCCCGCTAGAAAGCATTCATCCGGGCGCACTTCCTGCAGCCCTTGCCGCAGAATGCGTTAAAGCAGAAGGGGGCTCATCAGCCTATTACGCCTTCAAGCAGAAAGTAACCGAAGAGCAAAACATTCGTGACGGAGGTACCGCGACAAGCCCTGTAACTAAAACAGTTACCTTTACGAACGACGACCTCGTCTCGTGGGCGCAGTCAGTCGGATACAACATCGCAGACTGCCTTGAGAGCCAAACATACGCATCAGAAGTACGTAAGGACCTGAGTGATGGTCAAGCCGCAGGTGTTCGAGGAACGCCCGCATTCTTGATTATCGATAAGAAAGGAACCTCAACGTTACTCTCGGGAGCACAGCCGTTTAGTGCATTCAAAACTGCACTCGACAAGGCACTCGCCTAACCAAACATTTTTATTTTATTATCTCTTTTAATCATTCAAGAGGAAAAAGAACATGCATACCTGCACGCTATGTGAGAAACAATTTCAATCAGCGGAGGCGCTGGGACAACATCGCAAGGTAGCCCACGGACAAACGCCCGACATCCTGACAAAAAGGTCTTCAAAACGATATCTCGCATGGATAGGCATTATCGTACTTGTCACCGTTCTCGGATATGGGGCGTCAACCTTTTATGCGCCTAATTCGGAATCAGACGTTATCCTAGCAAAATGCATTGCGGATTCAGGTGCAAAATTCTATGGTGCGTTTTGGTGTTCACACTGCCAAGACCAAAAAGAAATGTTTGGTTCAGCAGCGAAATACTTGCCCTACATCGAGTGCTCTAATGCGGATAGATCACAAAAGCAAATCTGTGCCTCGGCAGGCATTGACGCCTATCCCACGTGGGTATTCGCAGACGGCACGCGCGGCAACGTCGTCACCAAGCTTGAACTCAGCCGTAGAACCGGCTGTCCCTTGCCTTAGTTTTATATAGATGAACAATTTACCACGACTATGGTTTGGCAAGACATAGTTATTGCATTTGCCAATATTCTTTTTGGGTACTCTCTTGCATTTCAGGTTTGGAAAGGTTTCAAAGATAAAAGGGGTTATTTGACGTTACAGACTTCTTTTTTGACAACAATTGGACTTTATGCGTTGGCTTTTTCATTTCTGACTTTGAACTTGATTGTTTCTACCATCGTAGCTACATTGAATGGCACATTATGGTTGATATTATTTATACAAGGGTTATTGTACAAATGAAAGAACTAAAAAAAGCAGGCCTCGGTTTTGTGCAAATATTTTGGGGAAACGGTAGAGGAAAAACAACCAGCGCGTTAGGCACGGCCTTACGCGCCTGTGGAAACGGCTATCGTGTTCACCTCGTACAGTTCATGAAAAACGGAGCAGACTCGCTTGATGAACAAATACCCGGAGAAATTAAAGCGCTCGAACAATTTTCCACGTTCAGTTACAAACGATTCGGCACGGGAGGATGGGTGATAAAACAACCCACGCCTGCCCAAATAAAAGCCTGTCAAGAAGCACTGCACTATCTTTCCAGCTCACTCAGCGAGTATGATATTGTCATCGCAGATGAGATATTATATGCCGTGCAATTAGGATTGCTTACCGAGGAAGATATCATCTCGCTTATCAAAGAAAAACCTGCCACCACCGAACTCATTCTTACCGGATCTCACAAACCCTATCCGCGCATTTTTGAGCATGCACACCTTGTCACCGAAATCAAAAAGGAAAAACACCCCTACGACCAAGGCTTTTTGGCTCGGAAGGGTATTGAGTACTAAACTGTTACCACCCAAAAGTTTATATAAGCCTTCTTAGAACCTATCAGATGCACCAAAAAACATTCTGGGGCGCACTAATAACGCTTAGTCTACTAGTAATTCTTTCATTTGCTTCTGCGCAAGGAACACAAGAAGCGTCCGTTACGATTGACATCAGCTACGTCGCAAACTATAATCCGCTTAATATCACAAACGACTCGGCGCCTGACCTAACCGACGCAATATTCTTAGGAAATAACTCAGCACCAATTGGAACCCGCCACATCACACTTCCTCTCACTAACGGGCGTATCCCCCTTGTTGATGCAAGCGGTTCAGAAGATGTCCCCGGCCTCTATATGGAACGCGGACAAGATGCGAACGGCCCGTTCATCAAATTCTCTCTGTATGGATACAACGACGTATCTACCTATGAAATCATGAAATTCACCGCCTCTTTAACAAACGCTAAAATTGTGGCCATAGTAAATGATACAAAAGCCCCCTACGAACTGCAGGGTGACGGTATCTGTGGCATCAACGAAGAAAACCCCGGAGCAAGCACAGGAAACGATGAAATAACCTCCAACGCACAAAATACAAGCGCCGAATTTTGCGCAACGCTTAATCTTCATATCGACCTTGCCCGTCTTTACTACGTATACGAAGATAACACGGCTCCCGAGCTAACAAACATTATCGTTTCGCCCACACTTCCACTTTCACTCGATGAAGGAGAAAGCGAAGAATTCACGATAACGTTCACGAGTGATGAATATCCGCTCACAACCCACTTCACACTTATCAACAGTAAAGGAACACAAGTACATCAAACGTCAGACCGCACAATCACAAGTGCAAGCGACCTTCCCCTGCACTACGCGTTACCAAGCAACCTTGATGCGGATAGCTATACGTTATATATGCATGTGCAAGACAACCTCGGCAATCATAACATGATTTCATTAGGAACAATCACCATTTATGAAGATGACAGTAACTCAAACAATCGACGCTCGCGTACACTCGTAAGCGATGAAGAGCGAGAATCGTACGCATTCGAACAACAGAACGCGCCCAAGCGTCCAACACAAACCTATGACGATTCCGAATCAATTACGCTCGACGCCCCTTCAAAGTCTGTAAAAATTCCTACGATGACGACATGGTTGCTAGGGCTTCTGGTACTTAACATACTCATCTTTTTGATTGTATTGATTGTTGCATTTCTAAGACAATAACTCAATTCTCGATGCAGAGTGGACCTATCGAGAATCGGACTCGAATCTTACCCATGCCATGGGTACATCATACCATTAGACCATAGGCCCATTAAAATCCTGAGAAAGAACGACTATTTAAACAATAAGGACATACAATCATATGAGAAAATCACGCCGCATCGCACAAAAGCAACGCGCTAAAGCAATACGCAGAAAAAACAAAAAACGTTAGTTCTGTTTTCCCCAATTCCAACGCGGGCGTTCACCCATCTTAAGACAGATAACAAGAAGCACAAGCGTTGCAAGAACAAACCACGGAACAACCCCGTAAACCGTATCTCGCGCTGAACGAGAATGTTCGTCAACATACGCGAACACAAACCCTAAGAAAAGCACATAGGCAAATATAATCAGAAACCCCTGCCAGCTTGAAGGATACCACCCCCACCCAAATCGCTTGGCTTTAAACCAATAGCGTCGTTCCATACTGTCCTAATAAAAGCTACATTTATAAACCGATGCCCGAGGATGTTTTAATGACGCTCGTAGAAAAATCACTAGAAAGAATGCTCATGGAAATAGATGCCCATAGTACAACCTCGGTGCAAATAGTCCCAAAAGAGCTCCTGCATCCGAATACACCTGCACGATATCGTGCACACTGGTTGCACAACGCACTCGTCGAGTATGCAACAACGCTTCTTCTCGAACAAGAGCCCCGCCTCATTAAGGATAGATTCCACCTAACCTCTTATTTTCCTTTGCCCGAACAAGTACTCGGTGCGCTCTGCTTCGACATAGTTCGTTCAATTCATGAGGGAAACGAAGAGACGCCCATAAGTGTGCAAAGTTTTACCGGAAACAAGGGATACCTCATCCGCGCTCACGCACACTCTTTGTATTGTGTAAATCCTCAAAAAGACTATCCTACAAAAGAACATGACACCACCGATGAAGACTTGTGTTACCTCGTACAAGCCATAGACCGATCAGATGATGTCAACGTCGCATTTGAGCGCTATCGACAAGCATCCTCGTTTCAAGTACTCATCAAGTAACGCGATACCTGATAGGATGGACGTGTCGGGAATTGAACCCAAGTCTCACCGACGCGAACGGTGTATACTACCACTGTACTACACGCCCAACGTTGTATAATAAACTCTTAAATAAATACTATATAAAATGTCCGTTTATTAATCAATTAAAAAAGATTCAGTGCGTTTACTTCCTCGCCGCCCTAACAATTTCTCCAACCGCCTTTGTTTCTTCAGGACCTATCAGAGCAGCTAATCCCTGTCTTTGCTCAGATAAATCAAGATTTTTAATTTCAGCTACATAATCGTCCCCGTTACGTCTTGCGTCAGCATCACTATCATATACAGGAGCACAGGTTACGACGGGGCGAAAATTACGTTCAAGAGGCATACAAACAACATAGCCATATTTACCGGTTCGAGTATCTCCATAAGATTGAACTACAACCTCGTTAGCTTGAATAGTCAAGGCAGTTAGCAATGAAGTCATGGTACAAAAAGAAAATTTTTAACTTATAAATATATGGATAAAAACCGAGCCATCGAAATCTTTAAAAGTTCCTCTTTTTGTAGAAAACCATGACAATCGTACCTCTAGGAGAACGCGTCTTACTACGACCGATACAACGCGAAGAAAAAACAAAATCAGGCATTTACTTGCCGAAAGACACCGATAAAGACAAGAAAGAAGGCATTGTAGAATCCGTCGGTCACGACAAAGATAACCGTCCCTTGCCCCTAAAGAAAGGAGATCATGTTATGTACGGCGGATACAGTAACGAAGAATTTGAGATTAACGGCGAAACGTTTATATTCGTGGACTTTAAGGACGTCCTAGCGAAGATTGAATAACATGATTGAAATACAAAAAGCTCGACTAACGAACGAATCTGATTTAGAAAAGCGAACAGACTGTCGCGTAGAAACTTATTCCTTGGGGCCCGCTAAATATATGGGGATTCACACAAATGAGAAAGGAACGTATCATATGTTTTTGGGAGAGGGAGTTTATAGCGATACAATGGCTCTAACAAGCATCCCTCAAGGAAGAATAAGCGTTGTAGACGGTGAAGTACGAGGGAAAGAAGAGTCTGATCCCATAATCGAAACAGTTCAAAAAAGGGCGTCACCCCTCTTATATCAACTACTTAGGAGTATCTTCGAGGAAAAACCAAGACAATGACATCCAAACAAATCATATTCAACGAAGAAGCCCGCAGAGCATTGCAACGGGGCATTGACAAAGTAGCCAACATCGTCAAAGTTACCCTTGGTCCGCGCGGAAGAACCGTCATTCTGGATAAACCGACCTCCCCGTTAGTTTCAAACGATGGCGTGACGATTGCTAAAGAAATTGAACTCAAAGATAAATTTGAAAACATCGGTGCTAAGCTTATGAAAGAGGTTGCTTCGCAAACCCAAGATAAAGCAGGAGACGGCACTACAACGGCCACCGTGCTTGCACAAACCATGATTTCAGAAGGCCTCAAAAACATCGCGGCAGGAGCGAATCCGGTTGAAATAAAACGAGGTATTGAGCTTGCAACCGAACACGTTGTACAGTACATTAAATCCCAATCGTCCGATGTTAAAGACAAGCAACGTATCGCACAAGTCGCAACGATTTCGGCCAACAATGACGAACACATTGGAAAGCTCATCGCAGAAGCCATGGAAAAGGTAGGTTCGCGAGGAGTGATAACGGTCGAAGAATCACAAACGCTTGAAACATCACTTGATCTTGTCTAAGGTATGCAGCTTGACCGAGGATACTTGAGCCCGTATATGGCAACCGATCATGAAAAAATGGAAGGCTCCTACGAAAACGCCTACATCCTTATTACCGATCAAAAGATAGCTAAAATGAAGGACCTCCTTCCCGTACTCGAAAGCTGTGCACAAGAAAGCAAACCACTCTTTATCATAGCAGAAGACGTCGAAGGCGAAGCGTTAACGGCACTCGTAATTAACGCCATTCGAGGCGCGCTCAAGGTGTGTGCCATTAAAGCGCCCGGATTTGGAGATGAAAAAAAGGAGATACTTGAAGACATTGCTATTCTCACGGGTGCACGCGTGCTCTCAGAAGAAAAGGGCGACAAGCTCGAAGACCTTGACCCCACCTATTTAGGGCATGCTAAAAAAATAAAAGTCGACAAAGACATGACTACGATTATTCAAGGCGCAGGCAACCCGCAGGCATTAGCAAAACGTATTGCACAACTTGAAGCACAAATAAAAGAAGCCGATATGAATTACAAACGCGAAGAACTACAAAAACGTCTCGCCAAGTTGAGTGGAGGCGTAGCCGTCATTAACGTAGGTGCCGCGACCGAAACCGAACTCAAAGAAAAGAAACTCCGCATTGACGACGCATTACACGCCACCAAAGCAGCCGTTGAAGAGGGTGTTGTAACCGGCGGAGGTATGACGCTTTTCAGAGCCATCAAGACTCTTGAAGCACACATATTACCGGGAGAGCAAGCCATCGGCGCGAATATTGTTAAGCGAGCACTCGAAGAACCATTACGAATGATTGCATTTAACGCAGGCAAAGACGGCTCAGAAGTAATTGCGACAATTAAATCTCACACGGGTGAAAATATAGGATTTAACGCCAAAACCAATGTCTATGAGGACCTTGTCAAATCGGGTGTCATCGACCCTACAAAGGTAGTCAGAACTGGACTCCAAAACGCCGCAAGCATTGCCGCCATGGTCATCACCACCGAAGGTCTCGTCGCCGACTTTGATGACGAAAAAGACGAAAAGACGCCCCAGATTATAATCTAGTTATTTTCTGTCACTACTTACAAATGCAAACAATTATATACTTGCTTTGAGTGTAGAAAATATGCATAAATTATCAAAATCGCACAAGGCGCATAAAGCGCAAAAAATCGAACAAGAAAAAAAAGAAAGTCTCTTTGGTGAAGGAGATATTATGTCGTTATACAAACAGCTCCGCCAAGGAAATCGTTCCACGTACACCTCTCTGAATTCTTAAACGCTAAAGGTAATCTTTAAATGTGTACGTGCTCTCCAAAGACATGCAAAAACAAGTGATTTATCTCGGCGCGGATCACGCAGGATTCGAACTTAAGGAACAACTCAAGCAGTATTTGCAGAAAAAAGGCCACGAAGTATACGATGAAGGTGCCCATGTACTTGACAAAACAGACGACTACCCTGATTTTGCTATCAAAGTCTCACGAGAGGTCTCAGAAAACTCTGAAGCCAAGGGAATTATATGTTGCGGAACCGCACAAGGCATGTGCATAGCAGCCAATAAAGTCTCTGCCGTACGTGCAGTCGCTCCCTCCACTATCAAGGAAGCACAATTAACACGATCGCATAACAACGCTAACGTACTCTGCCTTGCAGGATGGTCTATAACGCTCGCGCGAGCAAAACGACTCGTCGACGCATGGTTAAGTACGCAATTTAGTAACGAACCTCGTCACGTCCGACGCCTTAAGAAAATTGCGGACCTTGATGCACACCGAGGTGTGTAATGACCATAGCTATCAGTCAAGCAACACACAAAGAATGTGAAGAATGTTATAGACTAAGCGCAGTTCCGGAGCTTGCAACACCCTTTCACGAACCTCCTCCCCTTTTCTGGTTTCAAAACATTGTCAAAGAAAAACAAATTTTACTCGTAGCAAAAGACAATAAGAAGATAGTAGGGTTTAGAATGGGCGAACGCATCGCAGGTAATTGGGCAATTGCCCATTTAATGATGGTCCACAAAGAGTACAGAAAAAAAGGCGTAGGCACACTTCTCATTGAAGCATTTGAGAAAGAATGTAAACGACGCAAGATGCACGGCATCATGACCTATGTCTACAAGGATAACAATACCGTAGACTTTTTCAAGAAAAAAGGATATATACTAGGTTCA
Source organism: Candidatus Woesearchaeota archaeon (assembly GCA_964354995.1). GTDB lineage: Archaea > Nanobdellota > Nanobdellia > Pacearchaeales > GW2011-AR1 > JBBSZK01. The sequence continues at coordinate 11,693 of CAYHBQ010000006.1, forward strand.
ACTGTTATAGAGGCAGTCAAACCCCTTGACGAACATGGAAAGATCACATGAAATTGGCAATTATTCCCTCAATAATCGCACGTTCACAAAAAGAACTCGAAGAACGAACACATAAATTGAGTTTCATAAAACCCACTTATATGCATCTCGATGTCATGGACGGCACATTCGTTAAACGCACTTCGCTTGAATTTCCTTTTATTGTGCCTAAATCATACGCCTGTGAAGCACACCTTATGGTGCGCAACCCCAAAGGATGGCTTGTCAAAAACCATGCACAAATAGACTCGTTCATAGTCCACTACGAATCAGAAACGCACCTGCACGAATGCATTAAACTCGCAAAACACTACAAGAAAAAAATCGGAGTGGCGCTCAATCCAGAAACCGATGATGAAGACAGTACACAATACCTCAAACTCATTGATAAGGTGCTCATTATGACCGTTCATCCGGGTAAATATGGCTCTCCGTTTCTTCCTGAAATGCTCGAAAAAATACGGCATATACGAAAACTCGCTCCAAAACTAGATATTGAAGTAGATGGAGGCGTTACGCCCGAAACCTTGAAGTTATGTAAACACGCAGGAGCCAATCAATTCGTCATCGGCTCGTTTCTGCAAAACGCCTCCGATATAAAGGTCGCGTGGAATAAATTAAAAAATTCACTCGTGTAACAATGACTTCCGCATTTTAAGGATAATACCTTGGCCAATCTTATTGAGGGTATGCAAACTATAACGCAACGATTCCATAACGTCAACAGGATTATCTTTTTTCAGTTCTTCAAAGAGAACAAAAATCTGCTTTTCAAACGCAACAAATTGCTTTATATCCCGTGAAAACTGTTCAATGTCAAGATAGAGTGCACTTGACAAAGGATCAAATTTCGCTCGGCTCTTTTTTAACGTTTTTATCGCTTTATCAACAACCGCAGAAGAGGTGTTTACCTCTAATTTTTTCCTCCATGCACCATACAATTTTAAATTTTTTTCAATACAGCTCACCGTTCTATCAAAATACTCAACTTTCTTTTTAAAAAGTAAATCTCTACGAGCAGATTGCGCCGCTATTTTCTGATTTACATAATTACTGATGATTGCACCTACAACGACCCCAAACATACCGATAAGGGTAGTCGTAAGTGCAGCAGGTATTTCGACCATACTAAATTCTCAAAAAGTAGAGTTAAAAGCTTTATTGCAATGCTAACCTGCTACAATTCCAGAAAATCTATCTGCCAAGTACGCTTCTTCAAAAGAACCTTTTTAAGACTTTCTGACCAATGCTTTTCCCAGCGTATTGCATCTCACACAAAGCTCGGAACCGTCTAAATCACGTACAAGATGCGCTTTGTCGGCAAAGGACCCGCACTTGGAGCATTGACGCAAACAAGATGTACATCCCTCGCTTCCCGTCGCGTAATTAACTCGAAGGTGCGTCTTACATACATCTTTCCAACACACCGTACAACGAGAAACACAGCGCTTGCAAAGTTTGCGCGCGCATTGCGCACACGTCTTTTTCATGCAGAGCGCGCACATGCCCCGCTCGCAGGTGCGACAGCTGTCAAAGCAGTTAGCACAAAGAACGTGTGCCGAACCACACAAAAAAAGTTCCTGAATAGCCCGCGCACACTGCTCGCAGGATACGGGGGTTTCAAAATCATTCTTTAACGGATTATAACTCACCACCACACTACGTGAAACGTCCTTATTTTTAAGAGTAAGAGTAAACATAAAAATGGGATAATACACAAGCGTCGTGCTCACCAGTTTATTAGAAACATTAAGCGAATGTTTAAACTCCTCGTCACGTACAAAGAACTCTTGTTCTTCGGTTAGTTTTGATTCGAAGTGTGCATCCTCAAGTAACCGAAGCGTTTCCACAAGCTTGTCTCTTCGTTGAGCCATAGATGCCGAAAGCGGACTTGCCTTGTCTAGCGCGGACAATTGTTCTCGTATCTTCGCATGTGTATGTTCCTTTTCACGTAACTGAGAACCATAATGTTCCTTAATACGATTTGTCTCCCGCGCAATTTTCTCAGTAAGCACGTTTGAAATTTCTTCAACACGCGGAGCAATTAATAATTTAAGGGCATCTTTCGCACAGCCATACGAAGTTTTCACATCAATCGCACCTAAATCTTTTGGATTACCTTGCTCGTACGAATACTGTTCAAGCGAAAATGGAACAACCGCGCCATCGCGCACCGCCACGGTATTCATAACTTGTTCTTTTTCATTAAGATACTGTAACGTTGTGCTAAAAGAAAAGAGATACAACGGATTATAAACAGGTTTCTTAGTCAATGAAACAAGTTCACATTGTTTAAAAGAAAACGAACGCTTAAACGCAGCAAGATAATCCTGATCAAAAACTAACTTAATGAGTGCAGTCTGCCCGCGTTGTTCAAGATAGCCCATCATAGTTTTAAGCAAGAAACTTCCGCGAGAAAGCAGCTCTTCGTTGCTCGAAGCAGATTCAAACGAAATGCGATACGGCCCTAGTTTTCCATACGCCGATTCAAAATCAGCAGGCACGCCAGAGACCACAAGATGTTTTCCATCTGCAACGACAACGCAGCCAAGGTTGACGAAAAAAGACTCGGCAAACTTCTTCAAATCAGAAAGCGCATTATCCATCAAGAGGTGCATCAAGCATACGCGATGACGCCTCCTTTGCATGTTTATATTCAGCAAGACCTTGATGAATCAATTGATACATTTTATCTAACTCTTGAGAAAAAACATCAAGATTATTCTTTGAATCAATAAACGCATCCATAATCATTTCTTCTATTTTAGGCGCTCCGCTCTCGCCCAGACTATCAAGCCCCAGATTAAACAAAATAATAGGCAATTCCCCAATAACAAGCCCAATACAACACATTTTGTTGATAATCAAATCAACAACGCGCTCTTCCATCGTATCTTTTGTCGCAAGGCTGTAAATATGAATATCCTGTTTCTGTCCAATACGATCGAGCCGACCAATGCGTTGTTCAACCGACATAGGGTTCCACGGCAAATCATAATTAATGATGTGATGACAAAACTGAAAGTTCAATCCTTCAGCCCCTGTTTCCGTACTGAGAAGTATCTGCGCCCCGTTTCGAAACTTTTGCACGCGTTCCTCGCGTTCTTCACGTGTCAACCCTCCCAAGTAAGGAACCATATCAAACCCGTGCGGAGAAAGTTTCTCAACGATATAATTGAGTGTCGTTGGGTGTTTTGTATAAATAAGCATCTGCGCCCCAGGGTCTGTCTTTTGAATATCTCGAATAAGATTCACAAGAGTTTCAATCTTAGAATCTTTCGGGAGCACTTTGTATCGTTCAAGCAGCGAACGTGCAAGCATACGCGTCTCCCCATGATACTTCTCGCTCTCCGCAATCGCCGTGAGTGACTCAATGGCAGAACGAGATGAACTCGTCACTTTGGGAAGCAACGCATACACAATAAGCCTTCCCGTGATAGGATGACCATCAACGGCGAAGTACTTTGTTTTAAGCAAGTCGCACACATCGTTGTACAATGAAAACTCTTCCGCAGACATGTCCACCGCAATCATCTTAGGGATACGTTTCTTATAATTAATCAGCGTATCTGCGCGTTTGCGTCTAATCATCACCGCATCAAGTTTGCGTTTCAACTCACGCGGGTTGAGCGGATGACGCTTATTTCCCTTATGAAAAAATTCTTTCTTGAATTGCTGCAACGTGCCTAAATGCCCGCGTTTAAGCAGATGGAGCAGATTATACAGTTCAAGCAAATCATTCTGAAAAGGTGTCGCAGTCAACACCAAAAAGCGCTTCTTTTGCATTTTGTCAACAAACTGCCATCGTCGAGACTTACTATCTTTCAGCTTATGCGCTTCATCCACGATAAGTAAATCCCATAAAATTTCATGTGCTTTATTATGCTTGAAAACTCCTGCATCATTGTCATACGTTTTAACGCGGTCAATGGAAGCGAGCGCAAAATCAAATTTGCCCCAATCCGCATCAGACTCAATAGCATGAAACTGCAAATTAAATTTAGTATGTAGTTCCGCAAGCCATTGATCAACCAAAGAAGGGGGCGTGAGGATAAGCGCTTTCGTGACAAGCCCGCGCACAATAAATTCCTTAAGCACCATTCCTGCAGTAATTGTTTTTCCCAATCCAACCTCATCCGCAAGCAAAGCCGTACCATTGAAATCCCGTAAAATTTTAAGGGCGCCTTCAGATTGATGAGGCAAATTAAATTCAAGCCGTTTCACAATATCTTGATATGAGATAAGTTCGCTAATCTGCGCGCTATGGGACACTTCTTCTGCCTCAAGACGTAAATTAAGCAAAGAACGTGATTCAAACTCGCGTTTTTGTACTTTCTCAAAGATAAGTTCGTCGTCGGAAAAAGACTCGTTTATTATAACACCCATTATACACCTCTCGATGCCGAACGAACGCTCCTCTTTAAAAGTTAATGGTGCTCAAGCACTACGAACGCTTATAAACTCGCATCAGCTCATGTACAAAAGAGTGTGATTCAATGCTAACCCCTAAAGAGTTGGAGCTAATTGCGACTATCCTGCGTAGAGACGTTATTGAAATGACAACGGCTGCAGGAAGCGGGCACCCCAGTTCATGCCTGTCTGCCGCAGACATCATGGCGACGCTTTGGTTTAATGAGATGTTTTTTGACCCGCACAATCCACACCACCCAAACAACGACCAATTTGTTATGAGCAAGGGTCACGCCGCACCGCTCTATTACGCCGTGCTCAAGCATGTTGGATGTGCAAACTATGATCTCCTCTCACTTAGAAAACACGGCAGTCTGCTTGAAGGCCATCCTACGCCACGAGTAAGCCCCTGGATTCCTGCAGCAACAGGTTCGTTAGGACAGGGGCTTGCAATAGGCTGCGGATGTGCACTCGGATGCAAAATGCAAAAAAGTACCGCGCGCACCTATGTGCTTCTCGGAGACAGCGAGTGTGCAGAAGGTTCCGTTTGGGAGGCCGTTCAATTTGCAGCATACCATGAGCTCGACAACTTGTGCGCGATAGTCGATATCAATCGATTAGGGCAGCGTGGAGAAACCATGCTCGGTCACAATATAGAAGCATACAAAAAAAGATTCAGTTCATTTGGATGGAACGCAATCACAATAAACGGCCACAAAATAACCGAACTAGAATCGGCTTTCAAAAAAGCACGCACCTCGAAAAAACCGACTGTCATCCTTGCCAAAACCCTCAAAGGAAAAGGAGTCCCGTTCATGGAGAATAAAGAGGGGTGGCACGGACGCGCGCTCACGAAAGACGAATGTGCAAAAGCCCTCAAAGCATTACCTCTCACGAACATGCCCTCCTGGAAACCAAAACTGCCCGTAACATCCAGAGAAACGCAGTCGCCTCCATTCCACACCACAATGCCTACTTCATACGAACCCCAAGACCATATTGCAACCCGAGAAGCCTACGGAAAAGCACTTGCGCGATGCGCAGTAGAAAATCCTTCAATCGTTGCACTTGACGCAGAAGTAAGCAATTCTACCTATACTGAAAAAGTACAAGAACGCACCCCCCATCAGTTTATCGAATGCTTCATTGCTGAGCAAACCCTCATCGGCGTAGCACATGGTCTTTCACTCAGACGATACAAACCGTTTGCCGCCACGTTTGCCGCATTTGTAACACGGGCGCATGACCAGCTGCGTATGACTGCCCTTTCAAACGCGTCCATAACGATAACAGGTTCGCATGCAGGAGTTTCCATCGGTGAAGATGGTCCCTCACAAATGGGGCTTGAAGATATTGCCTTATTTCGTTCACTCCCTCACACAACCGTATTCTATCCCAGCGACGCCATTGCAACAGAACGCATCGTACAATTGGCCGCACAAACGCCCGGACTCACTTATATTAGAACAACACGAGCAAAAACGCCCGTAATCTACAAACCAAAAGAAGAGTTCATCGTAAACGATTTCAAAGCAATATACTTATCAAACAATGATAGCGCCGTACTTGTGGGTGCAGGCATAACGCTCCATGAAGCACTCAAGGCGCATGACCAACTCAAGAAACAAGGAGTAAGCACTGCCGTTGTCGACGTGTATTGTATAAAGCCCTTCCCCGATGCAAAATTCATAGACTTCGTAAAAAAACACGGTAATCGAATCATCGTTGCGGAAGACCATTATTACGAAGGGGGCATTGGTGAAATGATTGCACGCACGCTCGTAAACACAGGGATTGCCTTCAGACACCTCGCGGTAAAAAACGTGCCACGCACGGGAACCAAAGACGAGTTACTCGATGACGCAAAGATTAACGCGAAAGCCATCATCTCGGCAACTCATGAAATTGTTAAGTAAAAAACTCGAATTCACTGGGAACGACTGGATAAAGCGACTCTTCTGAAAAATGCATTGTCTAACAATTAACACACGTCTTTCCAGAAGCACGCACGCGCATTAAACGATTTAAGAGCATCAAATATCCCCACAAAAACAAACGCGAGCACAACTGAAACAATCCACCAGTGCCACGGCAGAGCAACGGTCTCAAAGAACACGCGAAGAGGTGTATAAAGAATTGCAAACGTAGCCAAAAGAGATACAAATGAAGCCATGACGAGCGACCTATTGACAAATGGTGAACGCCCTAGCGTCGATTTCCTGAATGACCTAAAGTTAAACGCCCCTATAATCTCAAAACAAATTAAGGTTACAAGCGCCGCAGTCCGGGCAAAGGCCACATCCATTCCTGCAATATAGAGTGCGTAGACATAGACACCCAGCGTGCCAAGACCCATGATTACCCCTGCAATAATAAGCATGTGAATATGATTCCGCGTCAACAAAGACTCTTTACGACGAGGTTTATGGTCCATAACATCGTGAGAACTTGGATTTAATCCGAGCGTTATCGCAGGAAAATCATCAGTAATCATATTCATAAATAAAATTTGAATTGCCACGAGTGGAAGCGGTAATCCGAGGAAAATTCCAAAGAAGATAACGAGGATTTCTGCAAGAACACATGAAAACTGATAGGTGATAAACTTCCGCATGTTATTAAAAATAGTTCTTCCCTCCCTAACCGCGTTTACAATGGTTGCAAAGTTGTCGTCTTTCAACGTAATATCTGCAACGCTTCGTGAAACGTCAGTACCCGAAATCCCCATCGCGACACCGACCTGTGCCGCTTTAAGAGCAGGAGCGTCATTGACTCCGTCGCCTGTCATGGTCACCACCTCCCCGCGAGCTTTGAGCGCATTCACAATACGCAGTTTATGTTCAGGACGCACACGCGCAAAAATGACCGTTTCCCCAACACACTGCACAAGCGCACTATCTGAAAGCGCATCAAGATGCTCCCCTGTCAATAAAGGCCCATGAAGCCCAATTTGAGATGCGATGGAGAGTGCCGTCTCGCGATGGTCTCCCGTAATCATCTTAACCGCGATGCCTGCATGCATACACTCACGCAAAGCCGCAATTACTTCAGGCCGAGGAGGATCTTCAAGCGCAACAATACCCAAAAAGATAAGCCCTTTTTCATGATCAATGGTAGTCCCTGTAGAAGGTTTATACGCAAGCGCGATAGTACGATACCCTCGAGTAGAAAACGAATGGACCATCTCTGCAAGCCGCTTGCGCTCGGATACAGTAAGACTAAACGCACCATCCTTACGATGAATCTTTGTACAGGCATCAAGCACATATTCGGGCGCGCCCTTGGTAAATACAAACGAAGACTTTCCCATATGGACAAGCACCGACATAAGTTTACGTTCTGAACTGAACGGAATCTCTGCCTTGCGCGTAACATGCAACTGCTCATTCACAAACCCTGCCTTCGCAGCCATCACCAAAAGCGCGGTTTCAGTCGCCGTCCCCACAACCTCATAGCGATCGTCGCTCCCTGAACGAGAGATAGAGGCATCGTTACACGCCACCGCACCCTTGCATACTAAATCAAGGACCTTATCCTTAGAAACATCGTACGAAGCACCTTCATATCGAAACTCTCCTTCAGCCGTGTACCCTGCACCGCTAATTTCGAGTACGCGACCATCAACAAACGCATACTTTGCCGTCATTTCACCTTTGGTCAACGTACCTGTCTTATCAGAACAAATAACCGTTGTTTCACCAAGCGTCTCAATCACTGACATACGATTGACAATCGCATTCTGCAAGGCCATGCGATGGGCTCCCGCAGAAAGCGTTGTAATTAATACTACAGGAAAGCTCTCAGGAAACGCGGAAACCGCAAGCGCAATCATGATAATAAGCGCATCGACCAAGACAGTCGCTGTAAACGCATCTGCTCGTAGTGCATATATAATTCCTGTTGCAAGCGCAAAGAAGAGAGCCACAAAAATCGCATAGCGGGCCAATCCATTTACTTTTTTTTGTAACGGAAGTTCTTTCTGTTCACGAGAAATAAGATTTGCAATCGCACCAAAACGACTTGACATCCCCGTCTTAGTAATCTGTACAGTCGCTCGACCATGCACTACAAACGTACCCATAAATACATAATGCGTATCGGGACCATCGCCATCTCGAGAAACGAACTTAGAAACCTCCGCAGATTCGCCCGTCAATATGGATTCATTCACCTTCAACTCGTTTGCTTCCAAAATGAGCGCATCCGCCGGAACACGCTCTCCCGTACGCAACAGTACAATATCGCCCACAACTAAATCACGTGCAGGAACGGTCACAACCTTTCCATCTCGAACGACGACCGAAACGGGCGTAATCATAGAACGAAGCGCCTGAATAGCAGTTTCTGCACGATATTCCTGAAAAAAGCCAATAATGACTACCAATAAGATAATTGCTAAAAGCGCATAAGCCGTAATGGGCTTTTCAACAAAAAAAGAAAGTAACATGGCCACAACAAGGAGATATAATACAAAGTTGCCTCGAATTTGACGAAAGAGAATAGTGAGGGGTGCGACCCTGCCGACGTCCTTAATCTCGTTCGAGCCGTGCGCGCGTAAAAGCTCAGCCGCTTCGTGAGAACTCAACCCCTTAAAGTCCATAAGACAATAAGACCAAATGCCTTTAAAGAGTTTTCAGAGACAACATCTTTTTATAGACTCCGTGCATAAAAATATCAAGATATGAAAAAAAGAACAACCCTATTTGACCGAGAAACACAAAGGGTCGAGTTTCGTGTAGCCATTTTCGGTTCCGCACGCATCAAGAAAAACGACCCGGCATACAAATCGATATATGCGCTTGCAAAAATGATTGGGTCGCAAGATATAGATATCGTCACCGGAGGCGGCCCAGGGCTCATGGAAGCAGCATCGGAAGGTCACGCTGCAGCGCGCAAAGGAAAGGGCCATTCGCTCGGGTTACTCATAAAACTTCCAGAGAAACAACGCGAAAGCAACCATCTTAACATAAAACGCGAGTTTAACCGATTCTCAGAACGCCTTGATACCTTTATGCAATTATCAAACGCAGTCGTGGTGGCCCCTGGCGGATTAGGAACACTCCTTGAATTCTTTTACGCATGGCAGCTTATCCAAGTTAAACAGATATGCGATGTCCCTCTTATCCTTCTAGGAGACCATTACCAAGAACTTATCGCATGGATAAAGAAAGGCCCGCTCAAACATAAATACTTGGCAAAACAAGACATGAAATCCCTGTTTCTTGCAAAAAATCCTCAAGAAGCGATGCACATTATCGAACAAGCCCAGGCCCATTTCAAACGTGGCGGAAAGAACATCTGCCCACTATAAAGAAGTACCCAACCAACAGTTTTTTAAACAACGCGAAAACGTAAGGTTATGGGCTTAGGCTCTCGATTAAGGATGACAGAAGACGATGTAGAGCACGCCTTCGGACACCTCGGTTTGAAAGTAGTGGACACGTCATTTCTATTATGGCCTCACGAAGAAGAAGACCCTAGAAAAAGGTATACCGGAAACAAAATTGAGTACATTGAAGAAAGTCGCGCATGGTTTTGGAAGCACGCAGACGAATCGATAGTAACCACACGGGAAGTGTATGACGAAGTAAGCGACTGGATTCACTTTATTCGAAAATCGCACAAAAACACCAGGCAATTCAGAAAAGACCTTTTAGCTCACCCCACCCATGGAAGAAGAAAACCAAAAAGATATGAGGGAGGAAGAGACATAGACGAAACAGTAAGAACATTACAAGCTCTTGAAACTCGCGAAAAAGGATTCCGTGCAAACTGGATGGGTACTCGAATGGTTGAAAAAAGATACGAAAATCTCCTGAACGAGAGAAGTCCTCGACTCATAGAGATAGTTAGAAGCTCCCTTCCTGCATCAAATCAAGAAAGTGCAAATCCCGTAGGAGATAACGACATGAACATCTATGCAAAAGCGTTTACGCTCAGTTACCTCGGACCAGTTACGGTTATAACAAGAGACAACCATTTTCAACATCTGCATTGGGCTTACGGCAGACAAATAAAATTACTGGATGAAGCAGGTCTGTCTGCACCCCCTTACCCGTTATATGTAGTTATTTATGGGGAGACCAATGTGCGAGGCCTTGTAAGAAAGCACGGACAAACAAAAGAAATTCATATGATTCGCCCAGCGCACTAGTTTTATAAAGCTGAACCTCCTAATGCAAAAGAAAGAGATGAACGTCGCTATCAACGGATTTGGTCGTATTGGACGCGCGATTCTAAAAATTGCCCTAGAAAGAAAAATAAACATTGTTGCCATCAATGACACGCACGGCGCCGAATCAGCAGCTTACACACTCAAATACGACTCAGTATATGGTAGGTACAAGCAAAACATAAGCTCAAAAGGAAAATATCTAATCATCGGCAACAAAAAGATACCGGTCCTCAGCGAACGTGATCCCTTAAAGCTACCCTGGAAATCGCTTAACGTCGATGTCGTGATTGAATCAACAGGAGCATTCACAAACGCAAGAGATGCCGTAGCACACATCAAGGCGGGTGCAAAGAAAGTAGTGATAACTGCTCCTGCAAAAGGCCCCGATGTGACCATCGTACCTGGAGTAAACGATTCGTGGCTCAAATCGTCTCACAAGATACTTTCAGTCGGCTCATGCACAACGAATTGTACTGCTACCATTGCAAAAGTTCTGATGGATACCTTCGGAGTCAAGTATGCTATGCTTACCACCATTCATGCGTATACCAATGACCAAGCGATTCAAGACAGCGCCCATCATAACATCCGTCGAGGTCGAGCAGGCGCACTCAATATGGTCCCGACAACAACGGGAGCAGCAGAAACAGTCATTGAAGTCTTGCCCAAACTCAAGGGGCTCATGACGGGATTATCAGTCAGAGTACCCGTGGCATGCGGCTCGCTTACAGATTTGACTGTTGAAGTGATAAAAAAAGCAACGGTAAAGAGCGTAAATGACGCGTTCAAAAAGGCAAGCAAAAGCACGTTTAAAGGGCTCATCGAATACACGGAAGATCCACTCGTATCATCCGACGTCATAGGCAATCCCCATTCCGCAGTCGTAGATGCCTTGAGCACACAAGTCGACGGCAATTTAGTCAAAATTTTGGCATGGTATGACAACGAATTCGGCTATTCTAACCGCGTCGTTGACATCGTGCAACGACTGAAGTAAGTAAATCAATTTATATAACCTGTTCTGATAGCCTACCTATGGCAGCAACACCTCCAGGAGCACGAAAAAGAAAACTTGACTATATGGTAGACCAAACTGTATTCGACGAGTTCGTAAAAGCGTGCAGCCGAAAGGGCTTCGCCCCACAAGTCTTACTCGAGCAAGCCATGAAAAAGTTTACGCAGAACGGTTCTCTCTAATACAATAAACTATTTAATCTCATTTTAAATAAAGACCTACATGGCAAGAGCAACTGAATTTGTTGATCGCGACTACGACCGCCGACTTGCAGAGTATAAAGCCCTGCGCGAGAAGACGCGAGTAGAGCAAGAAAAGCAACAGACCAATCAAAAAAGAGATTGAGCACATAACCTCGATTTTATAAATAACACCTTCCTAGTTAGAGGAAGGATAATGATGATTACAGGCATTAAAACACTCGATAATCTTGCGGTTAAAAATAAACGTGTTTTGATACGAGTTGATATTAACAGCGACATTCGCAATGGCAAACTCATCCCTTCCGAACGACTTACCGCGCCACTCGAAACCATAAAAGAGCTTCAAAAGAAAGAAGCAAAAATAGTTCTCCTTGCTCATCAAGGCAGACCCGGAAGCAAAGATTTTACCTCGTTAAGACAACACGCGAATTTCCTTAAGAAAAAGATAGCTCATTTCGAATGCATACCTGACGTCACCGGTATGCGAGCAATTGAAAGAATAATAGCGCTCAAATCAGGTCATGTTCTGCTACTGGACAATGTACGATTCATTAAAGACGAACTCAACTACAAACTGCATACACCCAATGAACTCCTTGACCGCATTGCACCGCTCATAGACCTCTATGTCAACGACGCCTTTTCAGCCTCGCATAGACATCAAGCAAGTATTACCGGATTTCCACAACGAATTGAAGGAGCCATGGGTCGCGTATTCGAACGCGAATTACGCGCACTACAAAAGATAAACATGCGTAACGCGCTTCTCGTCCTCGGAGGCTCAAAACCCGAAGATAACATAGAGTTACTTAAAAAAACAAAAGGCAAGATACTCGCTTCCGGATTATTCGGGCCCTTTTGCCTCATGGCCTTAGGAAAAAATTTAGGCCTACAAAATACAATAATGAAAAAAGAATTAACCCAGTATGGGTCTCTAATAAGAACACATCGCGCAAAGCTAATTATTCCGCATGACCTTGCTATAGAACATAAAGGCAAGCGTCATGACCTACGCATCGACGAATTTCCCAAAAACGCAGAAATTCTTGACCTCGGAATACGAACCATCGAAGCCTACGGAAAAGAAATTATGGGTGCAAAAACGATTTTCTTTAAAGGCCTCGCAGGACTTTGTAACAAACCCGAGTTTTCCATAGGGACCCATGCGCTTTTGATAGCGCTCTCTGAATCAAACGCATTTACACTCGTGAGCGGGGGCCATACATTGACTATGATTGAAAAATTCAACATCCCAAAAAAGAAATTTGGATATGTCAGTTTAAGCGGAGGATCGTTAATCCATTACCTTGCCAACGGCACGTTACCGGGTATTGAAGCACTTAAACAATGAACAAACAAGGACTCAGCGATATAGTTACTGTAATTCTCATTATTCTAATTGTGCTCATTGCAATAGGTATCATTTGGGCGTTTCTCCGCCCCGTAGTAAATGAAACCTCTCGAGTCGCCTCGGCGCAGGATTGTCTTCTCGTCGCAACTGAACCAATTTCATGTATGTATAGCGGAGGAGGGCAATATTGGTATGCTTCGGTTAGCGTGAAACGAGGAGCCGATCAAAAGAATGTATCAGATATCAGGCTCGTATTTGAAGATGAAAACGGGGCAACCATCTCAAGAAGCTGGAAAGAAAAGATTCTTGGAGGAGACCTTCCCCAAACGCTTGAAAAATCAACCATAGGACTTTCCATTGGAAGCCTTGTGCCGATCACAGTTGCCACGGCCCCCTTACTTTCAGAAGAAGGGGCCTGCAGTCCTGTCAAAAAAACGGTTTGTGAACGATACGCGTATGAAATGGGAACGGGATGCCAGGACTTTAATCGAAACGAATTTGGAGATGGAGACGACTACGATCACTTTGTATACTGTTACGAAACAGAAAGAGAAGGAAAAATTCAAGATCCTCCCTGTATGTACGATTATGATCCCGTACTCAGAAAACAAAGGATCGACATAACACACGATGGCGGAATAACCCTTGATGATTTCAACGCATTTGTGGAGGCTTTCGTCATAGGGGATAATGACGGATGCTACCCGTAGTTTTAAATAAACCCTCGACGTGAATTAGCAAAGAGAGAGCATGAAAATAACGTGTTTTGAATGTGATGGGTATGAAAAAAGCTTACTTGAAAAGGCGCTCCCTTACGATGAATTAACGTTTCATGAACAACCCCTCGAACTAGACCATCTGAAGAATAATTCGTTCACCGAGGCACTCGTAATATTCATTTATTCAAAAATAACACGAGAGGTACTTGAAAAATTTCCGTTTCTTCGTTTAATTGTAACGCTTTCAACGGGATATGACCATATCGACCTGCAAGCATGCAAAGAACACGGTATCACTGTCTGTAACGTGCCAAAATACGGAGGCACTGCCGTTGCAGAGCATACCTTCGCGCTTATGCTTGCACTCGTACGACATATCCCGCAAGCAGTGCATAACACCAACCACGACGACTTCTCTTTAACAGGATTGTGCGGAACTGAGCTCGCAGGAAAAACACTCGGCGTAATCGGTGCAGGAACTATCGGCTCAGCCGTTATACGCCGTGCTCGCGCATTTGACATGAACGTCTTGATGTATGAACGCACTCCCAATAAACAACTAGCAAAGGAAACCGGCGCACGCCACGCAGAACTCAATGACCTACTCAAACAATCGGATATACTCACGTTACATCTACCGTATACAAAACAAACACATCATATCTTAGACAAACGAAAAATGAAACTCATTAAACCGAATGCGTATCTTATCAACACCGCCCGAGGCGCGCTTGTGGACACGCACGCGTTGAGTGAATCATTGAGAACAAAACGACTTGCGGGCGCGGCACTTGACGTACTTGAAGGAGAAATAGAACACCGAGAAGCTCATGCACAACGAAAGGAACACCATCTGAAACAACATGATTGGAGCACTATTCGTGCAACCCATCGGTTACTTAAACTACCAAACGTGATTATAACACCACACATGGCATTCTACACGCACGAAGCGACACAAACAATCATTGAAACGGCCGCGAAAAACATACGCTCATTCCAGAAAGGAATTACTAGTAACGCGCTCTCATGAACACAAAGAGTCTGAGTACGATCGTTATTATGGGTTTATTTATACACTCGCGATAATTGCCTTAGGGATTCTATGGTCCCTCCCGAGACCGTTTCTCATTGAGACCTCGGTGCCCAAGAAGATATTCAATCCTGCTACACGCTTTCTATTGAACCAACTTTATGTGAATATGCCGATTACATAGGGGGGACTACCGTTTGCACAGGGCTGACCGAGGGCGATAATTATAAAACGCAATCCAAGCGAGAGTAACTTTAGTTCGATGCGTCTCGTCGTAGCAGACACGCAAAGCGCAACCCAATCGTACAGCGAGCAAGACCTTCGCCTCGAACAACTTGAACAACAACCACCCGTGCCAGGTTAATAACTTTATTTAATCTTATTTAATTAGTAAAGAGGCAGCATACCTTTATATAGAAGTTTTCTTTTTAGAGTGCAGAAGAGATGAAACTCTTTATTGATAGCGCTCAACTTGATGAGCTTGAAAAAGCTTACGCAACCGGTATTGTGGATGGCGTCACCACAAACCCGTCACTTGTAAAGGTAGCTCTCGATGATATGCGCAAAAAGAAACGCAAAATAGACATCGCGACGTATATCACCGAAATTCTTACACTCGCTAAAGGGACTCCCGTCAGTCTCGAAGTTGCAAGCACTGATGCCAACGCCATGATTGAAGAAGGCCAGACGCTGTATACAAAATTCAATCCGCTTGCCAACAATGTAGTCATAAAAATTCCGGTAAATAGTTCAGCAACCGGAAAGGCAAAAAATCTTGACGCACTACGCGCCATCAAATCACTCTCACAAGCCCGTATCCCCGTAAATGCAACTCTTATCTTCACCCCCGAGCAAGCGTTGCTCGCCGCAAAGGCAGGCGCAACCTATATCAGCCCCTTTGCAGGGCGTGTTGACGATTACATTAGAATACAACACGGGATAGGATTCGAAAAAGAAGATTATTACCCCGCAGAAGGCCACATAGCCGGTGGCAAACATATACAGGACAACGGCATCGTCTCAGGCGTTGACCTTGTTGTAAAGTGCGTCCAAATTATAAAATCGTATGGATTTAAAACACAGGTGATTGCCGCGTCTATACGCAATGCACACCAACTTCGCGAAGTCGCGCTTGCAGGTACACATATTGCAACCATTCCCTTTGCACTCTTCCAAAATCTCTCAGTTCACGCAAAAACCATTGAAGGTGTCAAAAAGTTCGACGAAGACATGCCTTCCGAGTATACAAAGCTCGCACAAGGTAAAAAGTAACTGCTTGAGCGAAGAATAATCGCGAGCACCAAAATAACTCGTAGGAACTCTTATAAAAGAACATCACTTAAAGAAAAAATGCTAAAAGAGGTTTCATTCTCATTCGATAATGCGCTCGTTCCATTTCGGGAGCAGTCACCTAGCAAAAAACACCTTGCCTCGCTCGCACGCAAAATGGCGGACATGACGCATGACTACAACACTCCAGAATCGGTCATTGACCTCTGCCTCGATACCAAACTACACAAAACAATTCATGCATTAGTAAAAAAAGTACGCGCTTCAAAACCTGCCTTGCTAATTGTTATAGGCATAGGAGGATCGAACCTAGGGATGATGGCTGTAGAACAACTGGTACATGGAAAACTGCACAATGAAAATACCGAAACAATAAAAGTGCTTTATGCAGATACGGTAGACAGCGATGAACTTGCAGAAATAAAAAGAATTATGCAAAAAACACTTGAAAAAAAGCAGACCGTTATCCTCAACGCCATCTCAAAATCAGGCACAACAACAGAAACCATAGCAAACTTTGAGGTGCTCCTCGAAATACTAAAGAAACAAGATACGCACTATCGAGAACACGTCATCGTTACAACCGATGAAGGTACACCTTTGTATCATCTTGCACAACAAGAACGATTTCACGCACTAACGATTCCCCGAGCGATTGGCGGTCGTTACTCGATACTCACGGCCGTAGGATTATTCCCTCTTGAACTGGCAGGTATATCGATTGATCGCCTGCTTGCGGGAGCACGCGCCATGCGCGCCCGATGCCTCAAAAAAGAAAATAATCCCGCAGTCATCAGTGCAGCGATTAGACACTGGCATGCATTACACGCAAAAACTATTCAGGACATGTTCCTGTTTGGCAACGATTTCAAATCATTAGGAAAGTGGCATCGCCAATTACTCGCCGAATCACTCGGGAAAGGATGCGACAGAGAAGGCAAACTATGTATCGGTATCACCCCCACGTATTCAATAGGGAGCACCGATATGCATTCCATAGCGCAACTCTACCTTGGCGGGCCCTTCGACAAGTTCACTACGTTTGTTCGTGTACAGAAAAATAGGAGCGACATACAAACGCCCTCACACCCTGCATTCAGCGCACTCGTCCCCCATATACAATCAACATCGCTTCAAAAAATAATGGAAGCCATGTATAGAGGGGTAACTGAAACATTTGCGGAGAAAAAAAGACCGTTTACCGAAATAATACTTCCCGACAAATCTCCCTATGCAATAGGACAATTCGTACAGTTTGAAATGATGGAAGTCGTATACCTTGCTGAATTACTCAACGTCAATCCTTTCGACCAACCCGACATTGAAAGTTATAAAAAGAAAACAAAAGAAATTCTTGCAAAAAAACACTAGATGTAACCACGAGCAGCGTAAGAACGCATCGAAAAAAAAAAGAAGACAGGGCGAGGGAAAAACTACGCCGGCCCGCAACAATAATTGCCAAAGTCGTCAGGAGTATCGTATGAACTACACCAACTATAGCAGCCGCCGCTCATAATTTCGTACAAAGAACAGAAGTTACGCTTACACGTATCACAACTATCGCCAACATAGGCATCAGGGTAATCGACACGGCAGCCCTCCTTCGCACAACTCATATCAGTACACTTCTTCTCAAAACCCCACTGAGCCCTTACACACAAAGGATTTTCAGCTTCCTTTGCCTCACACTGCTGAAACGAGAGGTCATCGTAACACGTATAAGGGTTATCAGGAGTACACGAGTTTATCGTGCAACACGCGCCCATAACTTCAGGGCAAACACCGTATTCGCAAGCTTCTTTACCCGGAACCCAGCTAACACTAACAACCTGTTTATTTTCAACAGGGACGTTATAAAGCGCATGGCACGCCTCCTTAGAAAGATTTTCTCTGCACTCTTTAGGACCCTCACTAAACTCAAGACAACAAACACCAAATGAAGGACACGCGACAGACTCACACGTCTCACCGAGATGCCAGTAGGCCTTAAAATCACGAAATTCAGAAAGACAGAACTGCTTAAGAGGAAGACCAGGAACAGGGTCAGAGTCATCGATGCAAAACCAAAAAGGAGGATCCCTTTTAAAACTAGATAAACAACATGCGCCGGAACAAATTGAATTACACGCCCCTTCGGGCTGCCAAGTAGGATAAACTCCGCAACATTCTTTTTTTATAACTTGATTCGTTTGGGAGTCCGTGCAATATGCAGACTCGCATTCGCTTCCTAGTTTACACCGCTGCCCAAAATTGCAGGAATCAAAAATAACCGAACTACAAGAAGCAGTAACTTCAACGGTACACTTTGATTCAGAGTCAATAAGGCACCTTCCAGCCTTGTCGAAATAAGAACTACATTGATTTGCCGTTATGCGTGCACTAATGCCCGTTTCCTCAAAAAGAGAAGACGCATGGCTAAGAGCATCAAAATAGTTTCCAAACGTGGAGCAACCCTCATTTACTGCATCAATGCATGAAGCATCTGCTTTTACACAAACCTCAAAAACCTTATCAATAAAGGGTTTACAACTGCTTGAAGAAGAATGACCGTTATATAGAAAACGAAGCTCTCGTCCCGAACATTCACCCGGACTAAATGCGTTACCGCAATCGGCATTCTCCCAGCATTGAGCATCATTAGTGTTTATAGGAACCATCTTTTTAACAGCACATCCCATCTGACTATCCAGCCACGATTGACAAGATAATTTAAATAGATCATCGTCATCACTTTCATCATACACGCACAAACAGCAATCTCCTGAAGCTCCTGTTCCAGAAGAGCCTATCTTGGGAAGCGTCGTAGGGGCAAACATAACGCGTTCTACAAACCCATATCGTTGATTGAGTGCTAGTACGAGCACAATAACAAAAATCGTTATAACGATCCAAAAAGCAAACTCTCTCTTCATGCTAAAGCACAGTACTTAAAAACTGGAGATATATAAAGATACTGAAGAGAGATGAGCA
>CAYHBQ010000007.1:0-4857 GCA_964354995.1 Candidatus Woesearchaeota archaeon
ACTCGTGTCGGGGCAATGAAACAATTAAAACAACTTGAAGAAGCGGGAATCGTGTTCTCGTTAACCAAGAATAAGAAAAAGATCTATCAGTTAAGAGAGGAGATTGAATATGGTTCAGATGAAGAGTAATAGTCAAAACAAGCGTTATGGGCGCTTGAGAAATAAATTGCCTACGCGGGAGAGCTTACTTGACGCAAGCTCCCCACATGCAAGCACGAGATGTACGCATCAGGGAATTTGCATATTTAAACCAACCGTGTCGGCGACCCTTGAAAGGAGGTTCCGACCATATGAATAAAGTTCAAATTATTCAACTGTCTGAAAGCATGGCAGATTTAGATCAGCAAGTGATCATGCCAACTCATCTCGACTTAGTAAAATCTAAGCAGAGAAGATTTGCAATACAGTCACGTAGTTCGCTAGCGATTTTCGTCAAGAAAATCGTTTCTAACAAAAAAGAAGCCCTTGTGACTTCTTTGGATATAGATAAGGAAACGCTACAGGAATTGTGCGTGGATTTTTCACGATACGATTTTCTCGTTAATTTCCAATATGCGAAAGGCAGTACGTTTAATCAGGAAGAGCTTGGCTATATGGAAGCTGTTCAACAGTTACCAGAGTTAAAGTATCTCTCAATGGTTGAGCGCGATCCGCATCAGACAGTTGAAGAATTCAACGAACAATTAGACGACCTTATCGGAAGAAATCCGAGGAAGACTATAGTATTCGCCATGGAGCCTAACTCATATAGACTAATCGAAAAGATAAAGACTATGGGGGAAAGAGGACTTAAGGCTTGTAGTATTATATTTAGAGGTGCGAAGAAGCAAGATCGAGCAGCACTCAGTGTAGCTTTATCAAATCTTCGAGGCCAGCAAATGTTCTCTGTAGTTCTTGGGGTTCACCCTCGAAAACATAGAACAAGTTCAGCTTGCATGTTTTTACCACCCTTGCAGTTCAAATGCAATGCAGTAAGCACATGGGTGCCTTGGGGAGGTGGACTTGCACCTGTCCAATTCCTTTGCTCTGATTGGTTGATCAAGGATTACGAAAGTGCGGATGCAGGATTAGCTTCTTATGATGGGGCTACTCGAGCTGAAGTGCTATCTGAGACTACTGGCGTTAGTTATACTACCGCCTTGAGTCGAATTGATCTTATCAACCAAGCTGATTTAATGGCACGCGCATTCGCACCATTATCCGAAATTCAGTTTGAAAGCCTCTTCGATTGAGTGGTTTTTATCGGGATAGTAATCCCAAACTCTGATCCAAAGGTCGTCCAATACACTTCTTATTTTTTTCTTTTCTTTTTTTGAAAATCTTCCTTGTTCGCTCAGATCAAGGAATTTTATTTCTGCTAGATCGAGATGATGTACTCGTATTTCCCAATCTAGATATCTTTTTTCAGTCACTTTTTATGAAGATCCTTCCTTATTAATTTTTCAAGATAATCTGAAATATCGATACTTTCAGTAACACAGTGTATCTTAACTTGTTTCCACAACTCTACATCCACCTTTATGCTTGTGGCCTTCCTCTCCATAGAACTATAGAATTATAGGATTATATAAAACTATACTTTTATAAAGGCTTAATTTGCAGTAGTATAGAGGTATAGTAGTATGGACTTACAAACAAACTTAGCCGAATTTGCACCAAAGTTCAATTGGACATCATACAATCAGTCGCAGACTCGCGAAAAGCTGCTTTTCATGAAACTGTTGAAAGAGATTTGTGTACAAATTCCTGAACCGTATAAACGAACTAGTAACCCTAAAGCGATACCTATGGGCGATGCCGTATTCGGTTTGGCTTTGAGAACGTATTGCAATGCTCCAATACGTCGGTTTCATAGCGACCTAAAAATAGCTAGAGAAGCCGGTTACATCGAACGTGAATATCATTTCAATACTATGAAGGATCACTTGCATCATCCTAAGCTTAGTTCTATCTTGCAAGACCTTATTCAGGTCTCCAGCTTGCCTGTAAAGCCTTTAGAACGGTTCTTTGCAGCAGATGCAACGGGTTTCTCCTGCGCTAAGTTCAATCGCTGGTTTGACTTTAGGCTGCAAAAGACAACCCGAAAAAGAATGTGGCGTAAATGTCATGCTATCTGTGGCGTGCTTACTCATTGTGTTACATCGGTAGAAGTTACACCTGGTGATGTTAACGACATTACTCAGTTTGAGAAACTCGTCAATAAGACAGCAAAGAACTTCAAGATGGAAGAAATCAGTGCAGATAAGGGATATCTGTCTAGAGAGAACTTCGAATTAGCCGATGAGATTGGCTCTACTGCATTTATTCCATTCAAAAGTAACTCTACGGGTAAAGCAAGAGGCAGTGGAGTCTGGGCAAAGATGTATCGTCATTTCCAGGAGCATCAGGAAGACTTCATGAAGCACTATCATAAGAGATCAAACATTGAATCGGTTTGGAGTATGATTAAGGCACGGTTCAATAATCACTTACGTAGTCGTAGAGAGGATGCTCAGGATAATGAGATCTTGTTGAAGGTACTTTGTCATAACATATGTGTCCTGATTCAGGAAATGTTCATGCGGAACTTGAGCATTGAGTTCCTTGACAGCCGTTCAGAAAATGACGCTGAACGGAAGAATAGCTAAGACCTGTGCAAAGCCGCGACAAAAGAAAGGTTTTTAAAGTGTTTTGAGAACACATTCTTGAAGACGGCCACAGCTGTCGGGAAACACCTGTTCCCTTTCCGAACACAGAAGTTAAGCCGACTGCGTCCGGCGCGTTAGTCTCCGAACAGAGGCGAAACACGGATGTCGTCTTCTTTTTTTATTATACGAATATTTTTATAGTGCTGATAGGGGAAAAGCCCATGAATCGCCTCATTACGGATGAACAATTTGAACAGGCTACGCGCCTTGCGGTTTCTCGTGCGTTAAGTCCCGATAAGGGTTTCAGAGTTGATAGGGCAGAAGTGTACCATTGCGCTTCTGGAAGACCGAGCGCTTGTATTCGACCCACGCTTGCATTTCGCGCAGCAAAGACCTTTGGAACCGTGGGGGGTTCAAATTCCCTAGGGAAACATCGTGTTTCGTTAGTTGACCTTGCTCGCTGTGGTGCTGCGTTACAGATTGCACATGAAAGCACGTTACCGGTTGACGACTGGATGGACCAAGAGATGGAACGACGTGGTCAACTCCCCTTATATGTACATCCCGATTATGGGGCAGAAGTTGCCGTTATGACGAGCATGAGGCTCTTATCGCGCGTATATTGCCTTGTTGCGCAAACCTCGTTCTCAAGCAAAACAAAAGAAGAGATTACTCTCCTATTTGACCGGACTGCCCAAGATATTTCCCGCGGACAAGAAATCGACCTTTTTCCCCCTCGGATACTTCTTTCTGAAAATGTTATAGAAGCGTATCGTAAGACGGGGGCGTTGTTTGGATACGCTACTGAATTGGGTGCTCTTGTAACGGGCGCTTCTCAAGAACAACGCAGTCTTGCTCGAGGAATAGGGGAGGATGCGGGTGTGCTCTACCAACTACGAGATGATATCGATGATTTATCGCGCGATGCCTCTGAAGCGAAAGAGAGAAGAGGGGCGCAGGGTGTTGCCGTTTCGTTGCCTGCAATTCTCAACCAAGGAGAAGTTCGTGAAATAGCAGAAAAATATATTGCAAAGATTAAGGAGAATATTGGGGCATTACCTCGTGCAGAGCATTCTCCGTTGGGGGAGTTTGTAACTCGATTCATTTCTAAACAGAATTAGTAACCTTTTAGAACAGCGCCGCGTTGAAAAAGAATGGTCGTGCGCCTGTCTAAACAAAAAGTGCAAGAGAAGATGGACTCATTTTTTGAGAAGAAGTCTTTTTCTTCAGGCGAACTAAAAAAAATACGTGCTATGGCCATGAAACACCGTATTAAACTTAGAAGTTATCGCGCAAGCTTTTGTAAAAAATGTTTTACTGACCTTAGAAAAAATACTACAAGGACAACGAAAAAATACAAAACGACTCGGTGTCTTTCTTGCGGTTATTCTAATAAGATTAGAATTTCTTAAATTTAGTTATCTTGGGAAGCAATTCTGCATTACCCAAAAGCGCTGCTCTACAACAATATCGGTCAAGGCCCAAATCTTCGAGAACCCGTGAAGGTTCTTCACCGTTGGCTACGCGTGTTTTGTAAGGTTCCCACAACTGTGCAATAGGCTTTCCACACGAAAAGCAACGAATAGGGATTATCATGCGTATAGTCTGAGCAGATGGTTTTTAAACGTTTCTCTAAGACCAAACGAAACGTTCTTAAATGCACAAGAAACCGCATCCGTATGGAAACAATCATAGACCTAGAACATGTAGCGAAATACTACGAAATGGGAGAGTCTCTCGTAAAGGCGCTTGATGACGTTTCGATTCATATTGTCAAAGGCGATTTTGTTGCTATCATGGGGCCTTCGGGTTCAGGAAAATCTACCGCGATGAACCTGGTAGGGAGTCTTGATACGCCCACTAAAGGAACTATACGACTGGATGGAAAGGATATTGCCCACTTTAACGAGTCTGAAGTTGCGCAACTCAGAGGAAAACGTATAGGATTTATATTTCAAAGTTTTAATCTTATTCCTAACTTGACGGCAAAAGAGAATATTATGCTCCCGTTACTTTTTCAAGATACGAGTAGAGAACGTCGAGAAGCGCGCGCTACGGAACTTCTTAACATGATTGGATTGGGTGATCGCATGGATCACTATCCTAATCAACTTTCGGGAGGGCAACAACAAAGAGTGGCAATTGCTCGGGCGCTCGCAAATAATCCGGAAGTCATCCTAGCCGATGAGCCAACAGGAAACCTAGATACCAAAACAGGGGAACAGGTAAT
>CAYHBQ010000007.1:4867-24903 GCA_964354995.1 Candidatus Woesearchaeota archaeon
AGTTCAGACGTGTGCTCTTCCGATCTAATGAAAAAGGCACGACGATTATTATGGTTACGCACGACCCTGAAAAGGCGCTGAATCATGCGCGCACTATTTATTGGATGAAAGATGGAAAAATAGAGAAGGTGACTCGAAGGAAGGGCAGTATGTGGAAAAAGGCAGATTTGTCTTAACTATGCAGTTACAAAATACAAATGTTTTTAAACAGAGAATGAGGGGAAAAATAATGAAAAACATCTTCGTAATCGCGGCACTAGCCTTCCTCCTTTCTATAGCCCTGCCTCTTGTCTCCGCAGTTGTCGTACAAAGCGTTGAAGCTCCTTCCCTTACTCCTGGCAAAGAAAGCTTTGTCAGTGTTACCATAAAGAACACGTTTGATGATGATGTGGAAGACGTTTCGTTTGGATTTCTTTTTTCGGGCACCGCATTCATTGCAACGGGAGGGTCTGAAGAAAGTACTAACGAGCTTCGCGACGGAAGAAGTGAAGATTTTACATTCCAAATTAAGCCCTCTTATGACGTAAAGCCCGGCGACTATAGTATTCCGTATGAACTAAGTTATACCCTTAATGGAGAACGTTTTATAAAAAAGGGTTCTGTTGGGCTCCATGTGGGGGGCTCGCCTGAAATTAGAGCCAGTGTTGAACCTGTCGTTCCGGTGCTTGAGGGAAAAGACACTCTTACTCTCAAGATAATCAACGACGGTCTTGCCGATGCGCGATTTGTTTCGGTAGCCATTGATGTTGAAGGAATGACCTTGCTATCTGACGACGAGTCGTACATTGGTGCCGTGGATTCAGATGACTTTGAAACGGCCACATTTGACGTTCGTTATACGAAGGAACGTGCAACGCTCATTGCAACTATTAGTTATCGTGATTTGGACAATAATAAGTTATCTGAAGAAGTGCGATTGCCGATTAGCGTATACAATCGAGATGAGGCTATTGCGCGAGGGATTATTTCTCCTAGCTATATGCCTTATTACATTGGGGCAGCGGTTGTCGTTGTCATTTTATGGTTTGTTTGGCGAACGATTCGTAAAAGGCGTCGAGCGCGATTGAGTGCGTCTCGTTAGCAATGTTCCGAGATATTGTTGCGCTTGCGTTTTCTAACGTAAAACATCGAGGGGTGCGAAGTTGGTTGACGATGTTGGGAATATTTATCGGGATTGCCGCTGTTGTTTCATTGATTTCGCTCGCACAAGGACTACAAGAGGCAGTTACGGGCCAGTTTTCTTCCATTGGACCTGACCGCCTCGTAGTGTCTAATGCGGGAACAGGTTTTGGACCTCCGGGAAGCACGGCTGTTCGAGCATTGACCGAACACGACCTTGAGATTATTGAATCCGTACCTAATGTTAAACAAGCTGTGGCGCGCCTTATTCGTGTTGTTGAAGTTAGTTACAACGAAGTTAGCGAATATGAATATATTGCGAGCATCCCTCTAGAACAGGAAGATGTAGATGCGATATATGAAACTCTGAATGTTGGCGTTTCTGAGGGAAGGTTGCTTAAATCGTCTGATCGAGGAAAAGTTTTGCTTGGTAACGATTTTAGAGAAGGCGATGATTTTGATAAAAGACTTAGGCTTGGAACGACCATCGACGTACAAGGCACCCCCTTCGAAATTGTTGGTTTTCTAGAAAAGGGAAGTTCATTTCAAGTCAATAGCGTTATTCTCATGAGCGAAGATGATTTGCGAGATATACTTGCATTGGATGACGAAATTGATATGATCATGATTATAGTCTCTGACCGAAACCACGTTGAATCCGCGGCTACCGCAATAGAACGGGCGATTCGTAAAGATAGAAATCTTGATTTGGGCGAGGAAGATTTCTCGGTTGAAACGCCCGTACAGGCGCTCGCAGGAGTAAATACGATTTTAACCATTATTAATGCGATTGTTACAGGCATCGCCGGAATATCATTGGTGGTGGGGGGAATTGGAATTACAAACACTATGTACACTTCGGTTTTAGAACGCACAAAGGAAATTGGAATTATGAAAGCGATTGGAGCAAGAAATCGAGATATATTATCGATATTTTTGATAGAGTCAGGATTGTTGGGATTGGTTGGCGGAGTTATTGGTGCGCTCGGGGGACTAGGATTGGCATTTTTCGTTTCGTTTGCTGCAGGAAGTGCGCTCGGGGGGCTTGATTTTGGAGTCACGTTCTCTCCGCTACTTATTGGCGGAGCAATCTTATTTTCTTCTGTTATTGGTATTGGGGCAGGTGTACTCCCTGCAATTCAAGCATCGAGATTGAATATCGTGGAGGCCATGCGCTCGTGAAATCAGATTATCTTATTTTGGGAGCACGTAATCTTTCTCGAAGAAAGGTGCGAAGTTGGTTGACGATGTTGGGAATCTTCATCTCAATCGCAACCATATTCACGCTAGTAAGTCTTTCTTTGGGCCTTCAGGGCGCGATTAATGAACAGTTTAGACTTTTGGGTGCAGATAAGTTCTTTATTCAGCCCGAGGGTCAACTTGCGGGGCCTGGCACAGGGGGCGCCGTTAGTTTTGACATTGAGGACGTGGAGGTTGTTAAAAAAGTAATAGGGGTCAAGGATGCAACCTACTGGACTGCAAGCCCTGTTGAAGTTGAATTTCATGACGAGAAACGTTTTTTGAGCGTGGCCGGATTTCCTCTTGATGAAGGCGATTTATTCTTGGAAAATGGAGCATATAAGATTGACGAAGGACGATTTCTCGAAGATGGGGACCTTGGGGAGATTATGATTGGTAGTCAATTTAAGTATCGAAGTTTATTCAATAGGCCCGTGCACGCGGGAGATACTCTTCTCATTAATGGGTACGAGTTTAAAGTACGTGCTGTGATGCAACCCTTGGGAAATCCAGGTGATGATCGACTTATCCTTATGGCCATTGAGGATATTAGACGTATAACAGAGATTGGTGAGCGAGTTGACATGATTATCGCTCAAGCCGAAGAGGGATATGATATTAATGAAATTGCTGAAAGAGTCGCAAAACGATTGCGAACACATCGTGATGTTGAAGAAAAAAACCAGGACTTTACGATCCTCACGCCCGACGAACTTATTGCTACCTTTGGAAGTATTTTAGACATCGTGACAGGGTTTCTTATTGGAGTTGCGGCGATATCACTTCTTGTTGGAGGAATCGGAATTACAAACACTATGTACACTTCGGTTTTAGAACGTACAAAAGAAATTGGAATTATGAAAGCGATTGGTGCTCGCAATCGAGATATATTATCGATATTTTTGATAGAGTCGGGTTTGTTGGGGTTAGTGGGAGGAATTGTGGGAGTAGTATTAGGCATTGGGATTAGCAAAGGAATTGAGTATGCAATCGTAGCCTTATTTGGCATAACGCTCTTACAAGCAGCATTGCCTTGGTGGCTCATTGGGGGATGTCTCATATTCAGCTTTTGCATAGGGGCCCTTTCGGGATTAGTACCCTCTTGGAGAGCGAGTGGGCTTAAAACGGTTGACGCACTTAGATATGAATAAAAATACACAAAACTTTAAATAGCATTATTCAGTGACCAGTCTGAAAAAAAAGATGGCGAAAAAATGTGGCTTTTGTAAATCTGAGCTTGCCGATGAGGAAGCGTTTGAAGTCTGTCACCGTTGTGGAGAAGGGATATGGGGGGCCAAGATGTTTAAGACGATTAAAGATAATATGAACGGGGCTCGAGATAAAGGAAATCTTTATCAAGGTTCGGTTTCCTCGTAGGAAAGCTTTTTAAACTGCATTTCTAAGGTAGTAGCATGTCCTCGAGTCGTCCTATCCGTAACAAAGGAAAATTGTCTTTTAGTCGTTACTTTCAGAAATTTGAAACGGGAGAGCGTGTGGCGCTCGTTAAAGAGCAAGGAACTATGGCTCATTTCTCTCATCGTATGCAAGGAAGAACGGGTGTGGTTATTGCGAAACGAGGATCGGCATATGTTATAGAAGTTAAGGATCTTGGAAAGATTAAACAGATTATTACACACCCCATCAATCTAAAGAGGGTACTGGTCAGCGCATGATTCTTTCTATGAAACCGCTTCCGCTTGCGGAAGTCCAGGCCCAGATAAGCGAGATGGAAGAGAAAACACCTTTGCACGATTACCTTAAACAATATTGCAAACTCTCTGTTGATAAGGCGCGTGGTCTTGAAGAGCAACTTCGGGGGCTTAATAATGTAAAAATAAAAGAAGAATACCTCGTTAAGATTATTGATTTTCTGCCCCGCGATGCAGAGGAAGTTCACAAAATATTCAATGACGTTTCATTGGACGAGTCGGAGGTCAATGCGATTATTAATGTCGTTAAGGATTACTAACCATGAGAAAGAAAGACGACCATGCAATTGTATTAGATTACCTCCCTTATGGATATCCGCTTGAGGGAAAAATGCAGCCCGTGGTGCAAGCCATCGGCGAAAAATACCTCGCGTTACTTCAGCTTGCGCCTGTGCGGGGAACCACATTCATTCCTCATGAAAGGATTTATATAGGCCCAGATAAGCGAGATAAAGTACACTTCATCATGGGTAGGCTTCCTCAAGAGAAGCTTACTGAGCAAGCAAAGATCCGATTACAGGAATATGTTTCCAAGGTTGTCGGGGAGCGTGAGCAAGAGTTTGTTGATTTCTTCAACAAGGCCCAAGCGATTAACACGCGCCTTCACCGCCTTGAACTTCTTCCTGGATTTGGTAAAAAGCATACGAGTGAAATATTAAAGGCACGTGAAGAGAAGCCTTTCGCCTCGTTTGATGAAATACGACAACGCGTTACAAGCGTTCCAGACCCTCGAAAGGCGATTGAAAAGCGCCTGATTGAGGAAATTATGGAATTGCAGCGCCACAATCTCTTCGTTGTATAAATGGAAACAAAATCAGAAAAAACGGAAAAACAAGACGCAAAGAAACGTCCTCCCCAAGCTGAAGAGCTGGGCGAAGTACTCGTTCGTATCTTTGGACAGGATATGCCGGGAAGCAAAAGTATCTATGTGGGACTTATACGAATTAAGGGTGTTTCGTGGGCGGTTGCTAATGCTCTCTGTTTGCAACTTGGATTCGATAAGCGCATAAAGGTGAAGGACCTTTCAAAAGACCAAATTGCCAAGATTGAAAAGGCTCTTCAAAATATTACCTTGCCTAGTTTCTTGCAAAATCGTCGACGTGACCCTGAAACGGGATTGCATAAACATCTTCTTACGAATGCGCTTGATATTCAAAAAGAATTTGATATTAAACGACTAAAGAAGATAAAGAGTTATAGAGGATTACGTCACGCGCAAGGACTCCCTGTCCGTGGACAGCGTACTCGCAGTCATTTTAGAAAGAGAGGAGGTGCCGTGGGCGTAAGACGAAAAGATGATTCGAAAGCATAAAAAATATTCTAATCCTAGAAAGCGATACGATAGTGTACGCATCAGTGAAGAAAATGCGCTCGTGGAGCGATACGCCTTGAAGAATAAACGGGAGATTTGGAAGTTTGAAGCAAAAGTCCGCTACTTCAGAAATCGTGCAAAGGCACTTATTACGGCTCGCCCTGAAGAACAACAGGCCCTTTTTAAGAAACTTGTTGCGATTGGACTTCCTATACAGTCGGTTTCGGACGTCCTTGCCCTTACCAAAGAAGATTTATTGAAGCGACGCCTTACGAGCGTGCTTGCACAAAGAGGCCTTGCGCGAACACCTCGAGAAGCGCGCCAGATGATAAGTCATAAACGCGTGCGCATACATGGAAAAGCGGTAAGCGCTCCAGGGTATTTGGTTAAGACACACGACGAGAATGCGATTCAGGTCAAACAACCCGTACTGCCCATTAAACAAGAGGAGGAACCTATACATGAGTGAAGAAATCGTTGATGCTGGCGTTGTAAAACCAGTGAAAGAAGAAACTGAACCTGTTATTCCTGAGCGTGACGAACGTGTAGGGATTGTATATATTTATAGCACCTTTAACAATACGCTTATTCACATAACTGACCTTGCAGGGAATACTATTTCTCGTATTAGTGGGGGAATGGTGACCAAACATAGCAGACTTAAAGCTAATCCTACTACGGCCATGTTTGCGGCGAAGAAGGCTGCGGAGCGTGCTCGCGATGTGGGAATTACGAGTCTTTACGTGCGAACACGCGCGCAAACTAATGCCGCTGGTATGGGTCCCGGAGCACACGCGGCCGTTAAAACGCTTACCAAAGAAGGATTCAGAATATTGAGCATTGTTGATACCACCCGTGTACCGCGTGGCGGTCCTAAGAAGAAAGGAGGCAAGCGAGGCAGAAGGGTTTAAAAGACTCTTGCTCATCACGTTCGCATGGAAATTATACAGAATACCCCTGAACGCCTCGTCGTCAGAATGCCTGCCAATGAAACTCTAGCTAATGCACTTCGTCGAAGTATCACCGAAATCCCTGTGTTGGCTATTGATGAAGTAGAAATTCACAAAAATGATTCGGCACTCTATGATGAAATGCTTGCGCATCGTATTGGACTTGTACCTTTGAAGAATGAGGGTGCAATTAGTGAAAAAACAGAGGGCACGTTAAAGTTTTCAAAGAAAGGTCCATGTACGGTGTATGCAGGAGATTTGGAAGGTGATTTTGAACCAGTGCACCCCAAGACTCCGCTCGTCTTGCTTGAAAAAGATCAAGAGATGGAGTTTGTAGCAATGGCTCGCGTTGGTCGTGGCATCGAACATGAGAAATATACTCCTGGTCTTGGATTTTATAGACATCTTTCGTTAGTCAGTTCAAAAAATACTCATGTCCAAAAACTAGCAGAAAACGCGCAAGGACTCATTAAATCAGAGAAAGTCAAAGACGGATGGATTTGCGATGTTAACGAGTCGGTTGCTGAAGAGATTAATCGTCTCGATTCTGAGGCTCTGCACGAAGCAGAAGAAATCTTGTTTATCATAGAATCATTTGGCCAAATGGCTGCGAAAGATATTATGCTCAAGGCCGTACGTGCACTCGGTGAAAACGTTGAAGCGTTCGAGAAATCACTCTCGTAATGCTCACGCGGGGATGCCGGAGCGGTCAAACGGGCTGCCTTGAGGTGGCAGTGGCTTAGTGCCTGCGTAGGTTCGATTCCTACTCTCCGCATTACATACTATGGCAAGCATCAGAAGCTTACGAAGACACATAGGGAGAAAGACACATCCCATCTTAGTGGAAACGCTTCTCCTTGCACGAAAACAAAAGGCATGGAGGCCACTTGCTCAGAAGATTGCGAGTTCGACTCGCACTCATGCGGCGATTAACCTTGGGCAGTTAGATAAGAACACGAAGGAAGGAGATACGGTTGTGGTCCCCGGTAAGGTGTTGGGTACGGGAGAAGTCACCAAGCGATTCAGGGTTTGTGCGTTGAGTTTTTCACAGGTGGCTCTGGAGAAACTTAAGGCAGCGAAGGTTGAAACCGTTACTATTCTTGAAGAAATTAAAAAAAATGTTAAAGCGGAGGGCATTAAAATCGTACAATGACTGCACCAGTAATAGTTGTAGACGCGACTAACGCGCTTTTGGGTCGACTCGCAAGTTATGTTGCGAAACAGGCTCTGCTCGGCCATGACGTAATCATTGTTAATTGTAATCGAGCAGTCCTCTCAGGAAATGGGGCGTTTATCGGCGCACATTACCGTGCACGACGAGCCCGTGGAGGTTCGGCACTGAAGGGACCCAACTTTCCTCGGTCCCCTGAACGAATTGTTAAACGGACTATACGAGGTATGCTGCCTTATAGACAAATGCGGGGAACCCAAGCATTCAAACGAATACGTTGTTATAATGATGTCCCTGAGCAGTATGCTTCTGCCTCGCTTATTAAAGCAGGAAAAGAAAAACCCATAAAGACAATGAGCTTGGAGGCGTTATCAAAAATACTATGATTGTAAAACCTCTTTTTGTTGTGGCGGGTAAGCGCAAGACTGCTGTGGCAAAGGCATTTGTCTTTTCAGGCAAAGGTCATGTTACGTATAATGGGCAACATTATGAAACGTTGCCGTTTTTTCATAAGTTAGCTATTTCTGAACCTTTGAAGATTGCACAAGAAACACTGGGTGCACTCTCATTTGACATTAAAATTCGTACTTCGGGCGGAGGCAAAGAAGGTCAGATTCAGGCCGCTCGTCTTGCGTTGGCTAAGGCCTTGGTGCGTGCCAGTCAGTCCCTTGACTTACGAAAGGCGTACCTTAAATATGATCGCGCATTGCTTGTTGCAGACACGCGACGCAAGGAGCCGTATAAACCCGGCGACTCAAAAGCACGCGCAAAGAGACAGAAGTCATATCGTTGATTGTATCAGCATAACATTCTTAAATCAGTTATTTCCTCGAATTATATGCTTGTGAAAATATTGGGCGGACTTGATCTGATTTCTGCAATTGTATTTCTTATGATTATTTTTGGTCTCGACCCATGGACGCAACTTGTGCTTTTCTGCGCGGGGCTTCTCTTCCTGAAGGGGTTGTTCATTTTGACAGGGGAACCTCTGAGCGTCATAGATTTAGTTAGTTCTCTTACACTTATTTTTTCATTATTGTGGATCCCTTGGATGGGGCTTGCATGGATGTTGGCTCTCCTTTTACTTGCAAAAGGAATTGTTAGTTTTATTTAGACATGAGTGTGTCGAGTGGATTTTCTATTCGTTTCAGCTGCTCTGAAGAAACGTGCGTGTACAATTGAGTCGTCGATAAAGAGGCGTGGCCCAGTAATGTCTGAATCAGGCGTATGTCCGTTCCTCCTTCGAGGAGGTGTGTTGCAAAACTATGGCGTAATGTGTGGGGCGTCACTTTTTTCTGAAGGTTTGATTTATCGCGCAGGCGTTTGATTATTTTTTGCACATTCCGCGTAGTGAGGGGCTTTTCTTTGGAGAACAGGAATTCATTCTGCCTCCGTTTTACGTAGTCTCGGAGTTCCTTCCCGAGTTGGTCTGATAAAATAAACATACGGTCTTTGCCCCCTTTACCACTTCGTGCCCAACCAATCTTTTCATCAAAACGAAGATCTTGCACGCGCAACTTCACAAGTTCCGACACACGCAGACCCGATGAGTACAAAAATGAGACCATGAGTCTCGACTTCATGGTGTCGCAGGAAGCAATTAAGGATTTCACTTCCTCTTTGGTGAGTACTTCAGGCAATCTTTTTTCCTTTTTGGGTACTCTTACGGTCACAAAGGGCTTCTTAAGCACCTCTGTATAAAAAAACTTAAGAGATGCTGCCGCCAACATGGTTGTGCTTTTAGAACGTGCTTCTATAAGAAATGCGAGATAATTTTTCACATCTTCCTCTGTCAGATCAGAAGCGTTTTTGTGCGCATGTATAAGAAATTTATTTACAAAAAAGGTGTAATTGCGCACCGTAAGTGGAGAAAACCCTCTTAGTTTTAGTTCGGTTTGTAATTGTTCTATCTCGCCCATTCTTTTCTCACGAGAAGAGAAGCGTTGCGCTATTTAAGCTTTTCAGAGCTCACGAAACTTCTTTTGACGTTATGACGCATCCTTCAGTAAGAATTGCTAACTCCGATATGGACGTGGACGATTCGTCAAATACATACTTTTTTGTCTCGCCTTTCGCAGGAAGCGTGCATCCTCCGCATTGCGCGCCGCACACCCAATCAATAGTAACCCCTTCAGAACTTGCCATACGCAAAATAATCGCATCGGGCGAAGCAGAATTTGATTTATGGGTTATTGTTGTCGCAAGTCTTCCGTCTGCATCGAGTGTTGCAGAGTCTATAACGAATGGAGTATTTATCTGAAGTTGCGCACAAGTCAAGGCGGGGGCAAATGAGATACGTAACGTTTGAGTAACGGCATACCCTATCCCGATGGCCAGCGATGTAGAAATGACCATAATAAGCAGGGCAGAAATAAGCATGCTTGTTCCTCGACGTGAGGACACTCCTAAACTCTGCATGGGCTGTTTCCTCCTGGGGGCATTGATTCGGTCAGGTAGACGTTAGAAGAATCGTCGGTTATTCGTACGGTTCCTTGCTGTGCTTGTGCGGGTACTTCGACCCAGAATCGAGATTCGATGTACACCTCGCCGTCTATCTGGTCTGTTCCTGGGGCGTCGGTGAATAACGAGTTTCCTGCAAAAGACGTTTTAGTGAGAATTTCTCCCGCAGAGTTTGTTATCGATAGCGCATATTCGGTAGAAAGTTCTCCGGAAGGACACCCTATTAGTTCTTCACGAGAGAGAATAGACCAGGGGGTTTGCACACCGTCAATTTCTAAAAGAGTATACGTTTGTGAATCGCATGAACTATCCGTGCGTATCGCGTTGCCGATGGCAAGGCTCTTCTTTTCTCGCGCATTTTGCAACGCGACCCGGATAAGTGCCGAGTCATAAATTCCATACTCGGAAGAAGAGAGTGTGCGCATCACGCCTTCGTCTATCGAACGTACAAACGAGACTTTTGAACAGCCTTCGAAACACCCATTTATGGTGGTTTGAAATTCTGAACACGCAGACTTACAATTTTTTTGGCGCGGTGGAAGTGAAGCCCCCACATATTCTTCCGCAAGCCCAAACAGGTGGCCCAACTCATGCCGTAATACTTCTTCTGCAGGATGATTTTGATTTATCGAGAGCACGTTTTTGTACATGGAACTTCTAATTTCCATCGGGTAATCTGTAAGGACTATAATCGCATCGTGGGGGCAGGCTGTCGCTTCTTTTAGAAGCGTGTCAGAATAACAAAACGCCGCTATCTCTTTGTAAAGAGTACAGATGTTCTGGATGTCGGCTTTATCAATATAATAAAAATTAATACGTGACTCTGGCTCTGAGTAGGGAGGCCCTGCCAAAAAGTGTTCTTTGTAGCGCTCGGAGTCCGACTTTGAAGCCATGAACACGACGTTGAGTGCATCGGATCCTTGGTAGGAAAGTACTTTGCAGTCTGCAGAAGGCGGGGAATCTGAAAGCAGGGGGTCGGGACGAGCAGCAACGGCCATCGTTATAGAAAAAGCAACCCCAAAGCTAACAAGCGCAAGTACTGATAAAAAAAGAACTTTCCTATTCATGTTTCTTGTAACGACCATATCCTTAAATAGATTCTCGTTTTAAGAATTGTATGCGACGGAGTGTGCCTCGAAGACCACTTACTCCTCGAAGAGGGATCAACCCTACGCTCCTTTTCTTCCTCTTGGGTCTTGTTTTGTTAGTTGCGGGGCTTGCACTTCCGGGTCTTGACACGCTTGCGCTTACGGGGGGATTCATTGTGCTCGCGTATATAATCACTTTCGTGATAGGGATATTTTTTGGAGAGCCCTAACGTCACTACCGATATCTTTATATCTTTTCAAGGCAGAGATGTTTGTGAAGTTTTTTCTTCTTCCCGACCACGAAATGAGTACGAAGGCGAGGATGCACGACCTTGCATTTTTTTTGTGCGATGAGGCAGAATCGGTGCGCGTTCATCATTATGATCATTGGCACGGTAATTCAAAAGCTCAATTTCCCCATTCGGAGTTTGACCATTTTGTAAATTCTGCAACCGCCATGGAAAAGATTGTCTTTGTAAGTGAAGGGCGCGGTGCCGAATTGGTTCTGGGTGCGCTGCAGAGAAATTCCATTGAGCCCCTTGCATGTGTATTTATCGGTGCACCAGCGGTTTCTCAAACGAAAAAAGTTTTGGAAAAAACCCACATCCCAAGCCTATTTTTAAAACGATTTACTGGTTCGGGCGCTCGTTTCGGAAAACAGGTTGATATCGCGTCGCAAGAAATACGTGCTTTCGTCAAGTCACTTCCTAAACGACAACCATTTAAACCTTGAAGGATGAGATTGCGCATGGTCGCGTTGTTGCCTATTCTTATAGGGGTTGCTCAAATAACCATTGTGGCTATATTCGTACAAACGCTTTATTCTAAATTTACGGGGGCAGCAGAGTCTATTGAAATTTTTTCTGCGATTGGCCTTGAGCCATGGGGTCGTTACGTTGCGGGTAGTTTGGAGCTTATCGCATCGATTCTGTTGCTCGTACCCTACACTTCGTGGTATGGTGCTCTGCTTTCTTTGTTCATTATTGTTCCTGCACTTATCGTACATTTATTTAAAGTCGGGCTCGTAGTACATAACGATAGAGGGCTCTTGTTCGGCCTTGCACTCGCCATATTCGTTCTTGCCATTGCCGTTCTTCTGTTACGATGGAATCTGGGCCCGTTTGCGTTTAAAGTAATCTAGATAGTTTTAAATAGAAATTAAGACCGATGTGTTTATGGGGCGACTGTTGCGAGAGTTTTATGGATTTCTTAGTGAGTATAAAGTAATTGGGCTCGCGATTGCTGTGATTATTGGTCTTGCTGCGAATACGCTCGTTAAATCACTTGTAGACCAGATTATCATGCCCCTTATTACTCCGTTCGTACCTGGCGGGGGCTGGCAAACCGCCGTTTGGACTATCGGGCCCATCGCTCTTGGGTGGGGGCCGTTCCTTGCCGCGCTCATAAACTTTATCGTCATTGCGTTTGTCGTGTTTCTTATTGCGAAGTATGTATTTAAAGAAGAAAAAGTGGGTAAGAAATAGCTCAAGAGAGTCTATCTTTTGTGGGGTCGAATTATTTGCGCCCACACCTCGGGCGTTTGCGTTGGAACGACACGATACTCGTGAGTATATGGAGAAACACCGAGAGGGAGATCCAAGACCTCTTTTTCTTTAACGGTCCCTGCAAACCTAAACCCTGCATCATAGAATGCGCTTAGATAATTCCTGTCTAGGTGCTTTTCTCCCTCTGTAAATCCGGGCATCCCATCATACTTATCTTGACTCATAAGAGAAATTAAAAAAGAGAGTTTTTAAAGCTATCTCGAGAAAAAGAAACTACCGCAAGCTTCTTAAACCCTGTAGAATAGCGCCCACCATGCCTCGAAAGATTGTAACGTATGTGCGCGAAGAAAAACATGAAGATCATGAACCTACGCTTGACGCCGATATAGAATCTCTTCTTGAGGAGCCTGTCGATGACGATTAAAGAAGGAGATAGGGTTGCCGTAAATTATGAAGGGCGATTTGAAGATGGCGTCGTGTTTGATAGTTCAACGCATGGCGACCATTCGCACCCGCTTGTATTCACCGTTGGGCAGCACGAAGTCATCCCCGGATTTGAACAAGCCGTCGTGGGTATGAACGAGAACGAACGTAAAGAGATAACAATTCTTGCAAAAGAAGCATACGGTGAACGAGATGAGCGGCTTATGCGCGCCGTTCCACGAAGTGAAATTAAACTCCCTCAGGGTCAAGAACCTGCGTCTGGCATGGCCCTCATGACGTATACTCCTGATGGACAACCTATTCAGATATTTATACGCGACGTAACGAAAGAAACTATTACCCTTGATCTTAATCATCCGCTTGCGGGTAAAACCCTCTTGTTCACGATTACCATTGCAGGTGTTAACGATTCTATTAAAGAAGACCCTGTGCACGAGCACAGCCATCACTAATTTTTGCGAATAGTTTAAATATCCAAAGGTTATTAGCTTTTTATGAAAAAGAATCAGGGGGTGTTGATTGCGATTGCAATCATCGTGGTTGTGGCGGTTGTCTTGTTTGTGCGACAGCAAGGCGTGTTGTTTGCTCCGAAGATCGGGGACCTGGGTTCGGCTAACGGAGAAGATGTTTGTCCCAACCCGAAAAACTCGGTTACTGCTTGTGTTGACGATTCGCTTTGTGAATGTAAGACTAGCCAAGAAAGGTGGATTGCTCCGAAAGGAAAAACTTGTGTAGAAACGAAGATGAATCTTTGTGAAGATAAAGATGTGGTTTCCAATCAGTTAAGAAATGTTAATTATGCTTGTACGGGAGCCAGTAGAACGGTAGTTTCCCCAGGGATGTGCTCTTCGAATTGTCAAGATACGGGTATCATCGATGAAGAAACCAAGACGTCTACATGTTGTACTGTTACTAAGGCGCGAAACTGTGTCCCCAAAACGAGTGGGACGGTTGCTCAATAAATTTGATTTAGAATTTTTCAATTCGGGAATCGACCCGATAAAAACTTTGTCAAACTTCGAGACGATACAAATCGTAAAAAAATAAGTAAGCACGCGATTAGTGTGCTTTGTAATTGCGCATTAATTTAGTAACTCCAATGATGAGTACCAAAAGCGCGAGGAGCCAGCCCCAGATATCGAATGTTGCTAAGCCCATGATCCATGTTTTAATAGGTGGAACGAGAAGCAAACCGATAATTGTTGCCAACCATGCTGTTGTTTTTGCCATGTGTAATCCTCCTTTTTATTATTCTCTTATGTCGACGAGGTTTTTATATATTTGCTTGAGAGAAAGATTTAAAAAAGAAGATTTGTGCGTAAGGATATGGACCTAAAGGCAGAACGGTGTATTTCTACTAGAGGGCTCGTGCTCGTCGCAGGACATTCTCGAGATGAGATACGGCAGGCGCTTACGTCGTCGGGTTTTATGTTCACGTGGGGCGATAGTTTGCGCGGAGCTTATTACTTTCGAGAAACAGGGATTGGTGCACGAGGACCTTATGAAAAAGTATATTCCTCGCTAATTAGAAAGTTTGGTGAACCGACTTCTAAGCGTGTCGTCAGAGGTTGGGGAAAAAGACCCGTGGCAGCGTATCATGCTCTTTGGGAGATGACGGAAGAGTTTGATAAAACCGTACTTGATGGGCCGATAACTTTCAAGGATGGAAAACTTGTAGAGCGGACGTTCTTTCATTTCCCTAAAGATTGAGATTATTGTAGCCTATTATTAGTAATTTTAAAGCGGGTATAGAGGATTAACCGATGAACTCTCCTTTTTATTATTCTCTTATGTCGACGAGGTTTTTATATATTTGCTTGAGAGAAAAGATACTGTCCCCTCTTTGCTATCTCGTTCAATTACAAAAAGCAGATATATATATGTGAAAATTAAAAACTTTGTTGACGTCGTTTATCGTTACAGAACATATTTTCCGTAGCTACGACGATTCGTTGACTAAAATTGTAAGGAGGGAATATAATATGAAAAATAAATTTGTCTATTTGATGGGTTTTGCTGTTCTTCTTGCGGGAGCAGTGTTGGCCGCTACATTCATAGAACAAAGAAAGGTATTGACTTGCGCAGATACCGATGGAGGGGTTGTTACCAATGTTACCGGAACGGTTTCGGGAGTTACATTGGTTGGGGGAAACTACAGCCTAACCGATCTTTGCAAAACTAATACTACTTTGTACGAGTATGCTTGTCTTACGAATGCGAATGGGACTTACTATCAAGTTTGGTCAGAAAATTGCGCATCGTTGGGAAAGACTTGTCTGAACGGGCGCTGCCAATAGGAGTCCAAAGAAGTTTATTTTTTTAATTTTTTAGGTTATATTGGGTGTCTGATGAAAAAGATGGCAGGGGTTGTTACTCAATTTTATAAGGGTTTAGGGTCTTTTGTCGGAGGATATGTGTGCGTTGAACCTGATTTAGTCGCGTGGTGCCTTGCAATTGAAGGTTTTGAAGAACTATACCGATATCTCGGGTATCCTTCGGGAAATTACTCTTGGAATATTCTCGCTAAATGATCTGTGCAGCCTTATTGTCTTTGCAAAAGATTTTCAAAAACGCCTATAACTTTTAACAAGGATTTAATGCGAACTTCTTATAGATGCTAAAACTTATAAGCGAGAGCAGGAAGATTTAGCATGTATTAAAACGAACCTATCCTTGCTTTTTGAACAACGTATCGGGATCAATGGGTTTTTTTGCATCGTACCCTTTTTTTATTAACTGCTCGTAGATGTCTTGCTGAAAGGCCCTATGATGCAACATTTTATGATGATTGGGACAGAGACCAACAAGATTTGAGGGATTATTGTTTTCGTGACTATGATCTAAGTGATGTAAATCAACAATTTTGTCGAATCCGCAGAGAATACATTGGGAAGTTATCTTTTGATAGGTTTCATTATCGATGTTGTGCAATTTCCTACGGTTGTAAGCCTTAACATTTTCAATCTGGAAAACCGAGCTATAACATCCGTTGCATAATCCACGCCCGTGATAGGGCTTTTCTTCTTTGCAACGTTTACAGATAATTTTTGAGGGTTTCCAGCTGTGTTTTCGATAGCACTTATAACATAACCCCTTTGCATGAATTTCTGTGTTCTCTTGACAATTTTTACAACCCATTCGTATGGAGAAGGAGTTCGATTATATAAAAGTTTATTGAAACTTTTTAGTAGTGCTTACAAAAAGAGGTTCGATTATATCTTTATGTAATAAACTACTCTTAATATATCTTGTGCGAACTCGTTAATCAGGGTATTTTTGCTTTAATTTGGCCATTCCCCAACAAATTAAGAACGTTATTCCTGTATAAATTAACAGGGAGACTGCTCCGAGAATAATTATTTCTGCAAGACTGGATCCGGTTATACCTGCCCCTTCTAAAAGCCAGAATCCTGGGAGAAAAGCTAAAACTGAGGCAGGTAAAAAAGAGCGAGATTCATGGGGTGCGTTGTTCCAGATAATTGTCGGAATAGTCGCTAGCAAAATCCAAAGAACAGAAACAACAAGTACGCCAATCCACCCCGCTTTACTTGGTTTCATTTTATCATTAATTATTCTGTTTATTTAACCCTTTCTGTTTGATGTCGGGTGCGTTCGGCGCTTCGCGCCTTACCGTTAGTGAGGCATTTTTTTTAGGGGTAAGGGGGCCTGGCGATTTTTGGTTAAACCGAACTTTATGGGTGTGCTGGAAGTTTTAGGCGACGCTTAGAAGATTTATGGGGAGAATTGCGGGAAGTATTGGCTTACTAGTTGTAGTATGCCGAAGACGATGAGGTATAAGCCCACGGCCCATCTAAGGAGCTTAGGAAAGACAAGAACGAGGATACCGAGAACTAATGCCAACAGACCGGATAGGACGAAGGATATTGCAACCATGAACTATTAAGGGGCTTGGGCTTTTTATAGTTTTGTAGTGTTGAGATATATGAATGGTGCCGCGGGCCAGTCGGTGTCGACCCAACATTGTTCACGATAGGTATCTTCTATAAACTGCCTTGCGTACTCTCGCGTGGATGGGTTTGAAGCTAGAAAATTGAGGGCAGATCCGTTAGACAGGGGAGGAATCGCCGGCGTCCGTAATGTACGCCAGCCTTGCTCGTGGTAGCACCTTTTTTCGTCGGGGCTCGACGTAACATACGCTACGGCACATGCCTCAACACCTGGCTGGGGGTAGTGTTGAACTCTGCGTGGCCTCGCACAGATGATGTCGTCACCTGGAAGGGGAGGAAATACAAGAAGACTATCCGACCTTAATTCGCCTAGTCCCTTAAGATCTTCAGAAGAAACGGGAATAAATATAGAAGTTCTTTCGGAAGGAGCAAGAAAACCAGTTAGGCCCATTAAAATAGAATTACGCAGAGGGTGTTTAAAAGGATTTGGGTGTTTGGGTGTTCATAAACGGGTGTTTGGGGGTGTTTAAACAGGTGTTTTATCGACGGTAAAACTACTCGCTGAGGATTTGCGAAGTTATGAATATTAAGAGGACGCCGAGGGCCGTGAGTGTGAGGGCTGTATAGACTTCGGTGAGATAGTGGTTGGGAACGACGTCAAGTATGCGCGCGACGTAGTTTTGCATAGAATCATAGATAGCGTTGCGCCAAGCGTATGCTATGCTGAAGCCAATGGCGGCCGTTATGGCAAACCGGAGTTGTTTTTTGAATTCCTTCTTGAATGATTTGTTTGTTTTAAGAGGGTGCATGGTGTTTTGTGTTTTATGCGTTTATTGCATTTTTTGTGCGTTTTTTGCTAATTTACGATGTTTTTGTACACTTTTGAGGCGTTTTTTGTTTAAAAATGTATGCTCGGCGCGCTCGGCGCTTCGCGCCTCGCTCTTATGGAGGCATGGTTTTTGAGATGAGGAGATTTTACGCTTAAAAGTTTCTGCAAAAGGCTTAATTTTGAGCGGAAAAACAGGTGTTTAGGGGTGTTTAAACAGGTGTTTTCTTTTGGTTTTAGGGTGTTTATGACCTGTTTAAAGGTGTTTAAGAGGTTGTTTGATTGCTATAGGAAGAATTGGCTTACAGACCGTAATCTTTATATATACGATTGTTTTAAGGGTTTTATGTTTGGATGGTTATTCAAAGATAAGCATAAAGAGCTTGAAGAAAAAACAAAAGAAGGGTTTCATTCTGTTCGAAAAGATTTTGAGAAGACTGGTGCGTGGATTAAACACCTGGATGCACGAGATAAACAGCTGTTTGATGCGTTGGATGCGTTAAAAATCGATTTATCGTCGATACAAGACGAGGTCGAAGCCTTGAAAGAAGCAGTTTCTTTGGTGAACTTTGAGACAAAAAATAAACAGCTGTTCAAAAAAACGGCTGTTTTGCATAAACAAACGGCTGTTGAACCTGTTTACGAACCTGTTCAAACACCTGTTCAAACAGGCAGTTTATATGATATTTTGAACGACCTTAGTACAAACGAGCGTATGATTGTGTTTACGTTGCTTAACGCTCAAGACGGGATGAAATTGAGCTATGAAGATCTCGCCCGCCTATTGGGTAAAGAGCGAGCTACCATTCGAGGCCAGATAAATGCGATAAAACAGAAAAGTGAGGGGCTTATTGAGGAAGTTGTAGAGCCCAATGGGAAAAAGAGGGTGTTTATACGAGAAGAAGTTCGCAACAAGCTGGTCAAATACGCAAAAGTGAGAGTTGGGGATAGTGAAAAACCGGAGAAAAAGAGCAAAAAACGGCAAAAAAGTGAGAATAGGGAAGGAATTATTGAAGATTCTGAAGAAACGGCGCTTTCGGGAGTAGAAAGTGAGGATTAATTTGGGTTGTGATCACATTCAGAAACGATTGTATGCGAGGGATGGGCCTTGCGTGCGCGATACCTTGTGCGGATGAGCGCAGAAGGATGTGAGGAGTCGTGTCCGTGAAAAAAACACGTCTCTGATGCGGAAAAAGAGAGGAATGAGAAGTTAAAGCGAACTTCTTTGATGAAAGGGGGATTTAGCGTGAGCTTTTTATTATTCTATTCGGTTAACCGTTTTTCTCGGTAAATTCGTGAGAGACATAAAACCGACTTACGTTCTTTCTTTCGGTTAGAGTATGAAACTCATCAAGGTCAAACGATGAATTGTTGTCTCTACTGAAAAGATAGTTATTGAGAATGTAGTTTATTTTGGGTTGCTTAGAAATAGAATGGGGTTTTATGTTCTCGAGAACTAGTTTCACGTCGGGTTTTGATATTATCCAGAGTTCGTGTGTTTTTGATTTTTCTTGGCGATTTCCATGTTCATAAAGTCTTCCGCAACCAATAAATTCCCTAATTTTTGATAAAACATTCAGGTCGTTGTTGTATATTCTTAAGACTACTTGATAAGCATTAACTTTACCGCCTTTCTCGCGTGTTTTTTGTATGTGGATATTCCCCTCTCCGTCGAAAAAACCTGCAATATAAGACCAATCCATTTACTTCGTGTATACGAATAATGATTTATAGTTTGTTATAATTCTCGGAGTTGATGAATTGTCTGGAGCGATGCGATTCGCTTGAGATCTTCGGATATACCGAGGAGAATTTTTTTGTTGTTTTCCTTGCGTTTCTCGACGGGGATTCCTTTAGCGATGATTTTTCGGATATAATCTCTTATAGAAATTTCGGTGA
The DNA here is from genome assembly GCA_964354995.1 of Candidatus Woesearchaeota archaeon. Classification (GTDB taxonomy): domain Archaea; phylum Nanobdellota; class Nanobdellia; order Pacearchaeales; family GW2011-AR1; genus JBBSZK01. Next base: position 24,498 of record CAYHBQ010000007.1, read on the forward strand.
GATTGAGTGCCTGTGCTAGTAGGTCGTAGGTCACTTCAAGGTCGGCTTCGTCGAGTTCATACACTTTCGTGAAAACAGCCATTTCTTGGTTTGTAAGTCGTTTAAATTTAATGCGGACTTCTTTTTTTAAGCCGTCAAGAGAAGCCAGTATCTCTGCGACGTGGGAAAGATGATCTATTGTGCCTTTTGCGTGTGTTGCCGGACTTTCAAGTGTTGGATTAAAGTTCGGTTTAATTGGAACCCCCTCATTTCCTGTGTGTTGGTTTGTTGGTTGGTTTGTTGGTTGGTTTGTTGGAACCCCCCTATTTCCTGTGGAAAAATTCGTAAAATGGCTTGATTCTATCCTTTTAGGCCAGTTATCTGTTGGAGTATGTGTTGGAAAGACTTTTTGTGTTGGAATTATGTG
>CAYHBQ010000007.1:24913-26653 GCA_964354995.1 Candidatus Woesearchaeota archaeon
CTGTTGGTTTGTTGGTTGGTTTGTTGGAACCCCCTCATTTCCTGTGGAGATAGGCTTAAAATAGGTTTTTAGAGCTTCTGAAGCCTGTTTAAGAGGTTCGGTTAATCCTTGTGTTGGAACTTGTAGGTAGTTGGTTGAAATATCGGTGAGTTGTGTTGGATTCCCCCTGAACAAGGACCTTAATTCGACAACTTGTGAGGTTAATGATTCGATTTGTGCACGAAGTGATTCTACGTCAGCCTTTGCTCGCGCGAATGCTTCTTTGATGGGGTCCATTACTCTTTTCACTTCTTTCGGATTATAAGGATTGTTGTATATAAGCGATATTCTTTTAAATAGAGAATAATCGGACTGCTCATGAGTTTGATTAAACTCGTGCTTGTTGATCCTACGAAAAACACCTTGCCTAGTATCAGGAGGGATATTTTGCCCTTGCGTCCTTCGATTCCTGAACCCGGTGAAGCCTTTCGGAATCTTGATTTACTTGATCGTATACAGGCTGAAATGAATGGAGGGTATTCCGTAGGCGTCATCTTAAATGCGGGAGGGTATATGGTTTTAGAATCTGCTCAAAGTGACGGAAAAACCGTTTCATTTGGGCGCGGTGAAGGATGGATACCTGCCGAACGATTGAAACCGTTTATTCGTTCAGGGGGGCCCTGCTTCGACTATACGCATCTTGAATTATTGGCTCGTGAAAAAGGATATCGGGTCGAACTTATAGATTCTGTTCCTTCGAAGAGATCTTAGAAGGAAGTTGCATTCGTTTATACGCATCGAAGGCGTTATTGGTGAGTCGCCAGCGTTGTCTGCGAATGAAATCATACCCTGCGGCGTTTTTTGTTATTTTTACGACTAATTTGCGTTGTTCAAGGGTAAGGAGAAGGGATTTAATGAACTCTTCATCACGCGCGAGTTCTCGAGCGATAGAGGCCGTGTATTGTGGTTCAGGGGCCTTTGTATAAAGGTGTGCAAGGATCTGTTCGCTTATTCGATCTTTGGTTTTGGACGCTATGTGGGGCATTTGAATTTTACGAAAGAGGTACTTATAAGATTACCCGTTATCTTTTAGTTGTTAAACGAAAGCGATATAAACTCTGTGTTGGACGTCCGAGTTATGCCGGGGTTATTAACCTATGCTGAACCTGTACGAAACGAAGACGTAGCGAAGCTTTTGCACCCCTTGGTGAGCGAGTGGTTCTTTTCTAAATTTAAGGAATTCTCGTTAACTCAGCGATACGGTGTGCCGTTAATTCATGGGCGTAAGAACATACTCGTGAGTGCACCTACCGGAGGAACAAAAACGCTTACCGCGTTCCTTGCGATTATTAATTACCTTGTAGACCTTGCGGCACGAAAAGAACTTGAAGATAAGATTTACGCGGTTTACGTCTCTCCCTTGCGGGCGTTAAGCAATGATATTTTTGTTAACCTAGAACGACCCCTACAGGAAATCAAGGAGCTTGCTCTTAAAAAGGGTATTGTGCTACAAGAAATACGCGTCGGGTTGCGTACAGGAGACACGACCGCGAGCGAGCGGGCGAAAATGGCACGGAAGGTCCCGCACCTGTTTGTGACTACCCCTGAAAGTTTGGCGATTATTATTACCACTACGAAGTTTGTGGCTAATTTGGCGGCGCTCGAGTTTATTATCGTGGATGAAGTTCATGCCTTGGCAAATAAACGAGGAGTTCACCTTAGTTTAACGTTAGAACGTCTTTCAGACCTTAGTATAATTGA
>CAYHBQ010000008.1:0-26522 GCA_964354995.1 Candidatus Woesearchaeota archaeon
TAATAATATTTTAAATCAACATTAGGCACAACATCTTGGTAAATAACAGCATTATTTGTCTAAGGGGGTTGTTTTGGGTTATAGAAATCCTCTTACCCATAATCCAGAATATCAAAAGAGATTGGTCGATACAGGTTTATTTGTTGAGAAGGACTGTCTTGATATGTTAAGTATAACTTCCCACCTGTTTAGGAGGCTTGATGAAGCACAAGTAAGAGAAGATGCTTCGTCTCAAAACTCAACTTCCAACTAAGACTGCCTTAATTTCCTATACTTATCTGCTTAAAAGCTCAATATCCACAGAAAGTACCAAATAGGTTCTCTGCGCGACAGAGCATAAATTTTTTTAATTAACATTTATGAAGAGTTTCTAGCTGTTCCACAAACTTCATAATCTTAGTCATCTGCAAGTCCATGGTATGAAGTCTTTCCTGTAAAACAAGATTGTCTTTTTCAGCCTTGTCAAGCCTTTGTTCTAGTTCAGTTTTGGTTATGTCTATAAAGAGATCCTCTTCAGATATAGTATCTTTCATTCCCAAAAGCTCCGAATAGTAGTGTATCTTATCAGACTTTTTCCATCCGAAGCGATATTTCAAGGCAGATTCGCTTTTGTAACGCGGCAACCAATAACAGCAGCTTATATGCCTGAAATCATACATAGTGAGGTCAGAATACCTTTGTCCTGCAGGAGTTTCTTTATCGCCTAGAATTCTTTTAGCAAGCCTCTTTAGGTATTCATTAACAGACGTGTAACTGAAAGGAAAAAGATAATCTTGAGACTCCAACCCCTTGTCTTTTACATATCCCTTTATTATGTCGGAACAAAGCATTAACTTTATTCTTCTTCCAAAAGTCTTGCTAGTTTCTTCGCGTATATTCAATTCCTTAAAATCATTAAAAAGATCGGAAACCTTTACATTAACAAGCTCTGTAGGGGATCGTATCCCAGTATCAAAAAGGAACATCATAAGTGTCTTGTATTCGGGTTTTGCATTATCGCATAGTTTCTTTACTTCTTTCTCAGTGAGATAGACCCAATCAGGCTTTTCCGCCCTTGTATCAAGATCTACCGTAATGTCGGGCACATCTATCCCTTTCTTTTTGCTAACTTTCATATGCCAGTGCCAAAAAGCCTTGAATATCTTTCCAAGTGTGTCAACTGTCCTAAATTCCTTGCCGTCTTTTCTTTTAATTACGCCAGTTTTCATATCTGAAAAATAGCCAATAAGAACTTCTTCATTAATCTCAGTTAATTTCTTTAGTCCATAAAGCTTCTCAAACTTCTTAGCAAATCCAGTCATCCTTTCTTTTATTGAATTAAGCCGTCCAAAGCTTCGAGCACCCCTAGTGCTTCCAGGAGCGATATTAACGCCCTTTTCCATATCTCCAAGATAATCAAGTATTATCTGAGAGTTTTCAGGGCTTATTTCCGGAATGCCTTCTTTTACTCGCTCTTTCCATCTTAGGTATCGTTCTTTATGCTTGTATGGGTCGATTTTCATGTTCTCTAAAGCAATCGCTTTTATTAAAGCGATATGGACTAATCGTGGATAGAAATACCTTCCTCGAAAATCGCACAATACTCGAAAGCGCGGCAGGGGCATGAAGAGCAATAGTCCGAATAGGTGAAGTGTTCATATTAACGCATCCACGTATCTTCCCATTGCTGCATAGAATCTTCATCAAACCGATACACAACCTTCTTTTCACGCCTCTGTGACCACGAACGATAGACTGCCCCAAAAAGCAATCCTAACGCCATGCCCGACAAATGTGCCAAATTACCCGTGTTGTTAATCGGATTGCCCGTAAAGTATCCTACTGCCCCAATAACATCCCCTACTCCCCAAAGGATACCCGCAAGAAACATCGGCATGGGCATTCCAAACGCAAATACAGTCAACGAAGGCCGAATAAGAACTAATGCTCCGATCACCCCAAAGATAGCGCCAGAAGCCCCCAAAGAAGAAGGATAAAAGAACACTGAAAACAGATTCGCACCGATGCCCGTCACAAAATAAACCAGTAGAAACCGTTTACCTCCCACAAGTCGCTCAAGCACTCCTCCAAAGAAAAGCAGTGCAAACATGTTGTATAACAAGTGACCAAAGTCGCCGTGTAAAAAGATAGCCGTTACAAATCGCCAAGGTTCACCAAAAGCTCGCTGATTAAGCACAAGCGCATTGGTAAATCCTGAAAGACTAAGTTGTAAAACAAAAAAGAACACACATATTCCAAGTAACCATCCAAAATAGAATCGAAAGTGTTCCATACAAGACAGAGAAAAGTTAAGGATAAAAATCTTTATATAAACTCCTCAGAGCAACACACCCGTGACACGAACGCTATTCGACTGTGTGGGCGACTGGTTTGAAGACGTATTACAAGCACAATTTCCCGATTTACGAAAGATCCCTGACAAAAATGGAACAAGGCCAGACTTTGAAGGCGACGCGTTCGACGCGGAAGGAAAAGTAGGTTTCTGGGACTACGGGGTGCAACTCAAAGAGGCCCAAGTAAACAGCTTCAGGCCAATTGACAAACCCCTAATTTATATCGTAGGGTATCACACAGCTGCAGGACTTAGAAACGCGACCGTGGGAATGGCTGAAGAAGAAATTGATGATTTCTTACGGAAAAATGCAGGATTACATTCAACGTATGTGATATCAAACCGAATTATAGGAAAAATATGGAGACGAGAGAATCATACGGCTGCAAATCATCCTGAATGGAGATACTTTTCATTAAGACCACGACACCTTGACGCGATAATAAATAATAGAACATTTGAACGAGGAGGGGTACGATATACGCCCTCACGATGGTATAGAATATGTCGCCCCGATTTATTATTACGACCTGCTCCTCTGCTGGGTGGAAGAAAAGATAAATTGCAATTCGGAGCTATTCTTGATAAAGAAGAAGATGAACCAGTTATTAACTACCTAACCAAACGAGGGCTTCTTCGATAGTGCAACCCAACAGCTTTTTATACCGTTTATAAGTTCTCTATCTGAGCCGTAAGGCAAACATGGCGGTTGTAGTGTACCGGTAGCACACCAGCTTGTGGCGCTGTTAGAGTGGGTTCAACTCCCACCTTCCGCTTTTATAGTATCTTCTCAAGTTGAGAAAGCTTATAAGGCAAATCCCCTCTGTAAAAGTATGACCGGGTTAGGCGTTTGCCCAAAGTGTGGTTACAGACCAAAACCATTTCAGTTCCCAAGAACATCAAAACAATTTTGGTGGGGCGGTTGGACTTGTCCAAGTTGTAATAGCGAAATAAACAGAAAGGGCAGAATTACAAAGGAAGGTAATGAAGAAGATTCAGTAATATTTCGTGAGGAATATCTCAAGGAAAAAGCGAGACTTAAAGCACTAAAAGATTCTAAGGAGAAATAAAAATAGGGAAAAATATAAGTTAATCATGGGAATACAAAAAGACGCGGGAGAAATATTAGCCCTTCTATATAAAGATAAAATAGAAAGCAAGGGAGTGAAACAAGGAGATGAAATACAAAAAGAAACAGAGTGGGAAAAAATAAGGATAGAAAATGCTCTTGAATATCTTGTAGGCAAAGGATTAGTGGATGGAAAGCCAATCAAAACTATGGGTTCAAATCTAGTTATATTTGTTCATAATAAAGGCATTACCTCTGATGGAATAGACGTAATAGAAGATCAAGAGAAATTTAGAGGAACTTTTGGTTTTGGATTCAATTTAGGGATTTTTAATTTTAGTTGGAAAAGTAAATAACCCCTAACAAGACCTGTTTTTAGTAAATTTAGAGGATTAGAAAAATTCATTTATTGATGTTTATCTCGCTTATATCGACCCTGTGAATTATACTCCCAAAGTATTCAATTAGAAGCTAATCCGAGAAGGAATTCCGAGTACCCACCTTCCGCTTTTTCAAAAGAGGAGAACACTAGTTTTTTATAGCACATACAACACATAAGAGCACATGATATACGAACCAGACACCGTCAAAGGATTCCCCGAGTTTTTTCCCCCCGAATCACAGAAATTCGAAGCGATAAAGCGTATAGTCGAAGACGCATTTACGCGCTATGGATTCATCCCTCTTAAAACGCCCACGATTGAATTCGACGAACTTGCTCGAGCCGAAAATCAAGGTACAGAAGATGAAGCAGTATCCGACCGATTCAAACTCCAAGACAAAGGCGGACGTAATCTTACGTTGCGACACGAATTTACATACCAACTTGCGCGCGTATTCAAACAACATCAAGACATCAAGCTTCCCTTTAGACGGTATCAAATAGGCTCAGTCTTCAGAGACGAACCAACCGCAACCGGAAGGTACCGCGAATTTACTCAATGCGATATCGACATTTTAGGAGACAGTTCCATTGAAGCCGACGCCGAATGTTTAGCCGCAGCAAGCGATATCCTAAAAGCGCTTGGTATCGACGCAAACATCCAAATAAACAACCGTAAATTAATGAATGCAATTTTAGACAGTGTACAAATTGTACAAAAAAAAGAAGTCATGCGAGAACTCGATAAATTAGACAAGCTCGGCGAAGACACCGTCAAACTCAATCTCAAAAAATACGCCGATGCTAACCAAATCATAACCCTATTCAAGCTTCTTGAAAAAGATTTGGCGTTTTTTATGAAAAATCTCTTTGATGGTGCAGAGGAATTATTCAAACTCAAAGACTTAGGAAAATGGTACGGCTATACGGCAAAGTTTAACCCGTTTCTTATGCGAGGGCTTTCGTACTACACGGGCAACGTGTTCGAATGTAAAGTTAAAGAGAGCAAACACTCCATCGCGGGAGGAGGAAGGTACGCAGGAGTTGCAGGCAAGTTCATTAGACGAGAAATCCCTTCCGTAGGCATTTCATTCAGTATCGAACGACTTATGGATTATGCAAAAATCCCCATCAGAAAAACAAAAGTGATTATTATATCGATAGAACAACCACACGCAACCATTCTTCTTGCACAAAAGTTGCGACGTGAGGGCATTCCTGCATTTATTTCATTCGAAAAGGTCGGCAAGGCACTCGAATATGCCAATGCATATGACATTCCCTTTGCCATTTTCGTAGGCAAAGACGAGCTCAAAAAAAAGAAGTTCAAATTGAAAGACCTCCAATCGGGTGTTGAAAAAGAAATATCCGAAAGCACACTCTTCAAACAGTTGCGTTAATCTTCATCGTCATCTCGACGCGAAGGTATTGAAGATTTAGAAACAAATTCGGGCTCATCATCGTCATCAAGCGTATCAAGTGCCTGCAACGCAGCATCGCTTGCTTCTTGTTCCTTCTCAGCAGTTTGCATAAATGCAGCGACCTCAGCACGCAACGCAGAAAGGTGTTCCTTATGCTCCTCTTCATAGAGCGTCTTTAACCAAATCCAGATTTCTTCAAAATGGCCTTCCTGCTCAAGCCAAATGCGTTGTTGAGTATCCAAGTGTAACAAAGCAACAAACTGTATAACTCGCTCCTCCCGAGAATGCGCCTGTGTAAGTTCCGAAAACGCAAGGCGTCCTGTCCGTGAAGAGAAAACAGTTTCAAGATGGCGATATACATCACGAATTTTGTCCTGCAAGTTAAAGGTGCGCTTGGGAAGTGCAATGCCAATTTCTCGCTCCTGCTGCCTAAACAGAATTTCTCGTTTAATGCGTCGCGTCTCCGTTTTAATGGCCGTATCAAGAGCTCGCATAAGTTCTTCAAGCGTAACACGACGAAATCGAGGGAGCGGCGTGCGGGGCACGAGAAAGGGAATATCTTCATCGAGTTCTATGCGTTCTTGCGTATATTTTTTCTCTTCCTTCTTACCACTCAATAACTCGTCAAGAGCAGGTAAGTCTTGCGTTAATAGAATGTCCGATTTTATACGAAGTAAAAGCGCTGCGGCAAGCAACACTTTCGAAGAAACAAAGAAATTAGCTTCTTCAAGTGCACGAATACGTTCGAAAAACTTTGCAGCGAGTAAGCTCAAATCTATATCCCATGGGTCAAGCTGCTCGCTATTAATCAAATCATAGATAATGGCCTGCCAGCTAAGTTTATCTTCAAAAAGAAGGGCATGTATCTGATCCTGGCCCACTTTCTCCCCTCCAACAGACATACTCCTGTCGAGAAGGGAGAGTTTATTAAATCTCTGAGCAGGAGATTCAAGACAAGTGTCATTAAGAAGTTACAACAAAGCGAAAGGTTTAAATAGGGGAAGTTCGCATTAAATATAATCACCTCTTTTTCCCGGAAGAGGACGTTTCATTCATCTTCTTGACGAATGAGGCCTCCTCTTCTAGGGTTTATATCTATAGAGTAAGATTCTTCAACGCGTTTCGCGTAAAGTCCTTGAATAGGCAAGAAACGCATATCCGAATCAGAGAGGTGATACTTATCTCTTCTAAAAGTAACAAACCTTAAAACCTCTGCTTGTCTCGTTCGCCCATGAACAAAGAGGTGCTGACTGTTTCATTGCTCGTCGTAGCAATAATCGCGCTCGCGCTCACTAGTTTTTCGTTCTATCGAGATATAACTCCTTCGCAAGATGATAAACCACAAACAGACAACATTGGCACAATAACAGATACAGAGAAAACAACCACGGGACGAATAATTGACGAACGCACCGTACGTTCAGAAAGTACGCAATCAGGACAAGGCGGAGAAGGTGGAGATGGAAGTGGAAGCTCACAAGGATTCCAAGAGCCTCCCGAAGAAGAACGAACCTACTGCACGCCAGAAGATAGATTGATTGAAGAATGTTCTGCTAACGACCACCCCGTATGCGGATGGTTTGATCAACAACAAGTTTCTTGCGATATGGACGGACCCTGTGTACGAAGCACATTCCCCAACGAATGCGAGGCCTGTATAACACCTACAATTCTCTATTGGACCGAAGGCGAGTGTCCAATCCATCTATAAAATCATAAAATCTAAAGAGCTTCGTGTTGCAATAAAAGCAGCGCAAAGAGCAGGAACCTATTTACTCAAACAGCAAAATAAAGTCGTTGTTGAAAAAACAAAAAGCAATTGGAAAGACGTCCTAACGAAAAATGACCTTGAATCAGAAAAAATAATTCTTGAAACATTGCAAAGCGCATTCCCTCAAGATGCAAGCACTACTTGCAAAAGAAAAAATTACTTCTTAACGAATTCAGTATAATTGCATTTCCCGCAATGCAAACGACCTTTATGATTCGCAAGAAAAATACCGACTCCGCATCGAGGACAAGAAGGTGAACGGACAAGCTTTGTGCCTTCAACCTTATAGTGAATATATTTCTTGCCCAAAGGTTTATTCTTGTGAGGTTTCTTACCTTTCTTAACTTTTTTCTTTTCTTCCTTCGGAGGAGCTACCTTTTCATCAGCCATTAGGACGTACCTCCCTTCTTAGCCTTGGGTTTAGGTTCAAACTTCTGCTTTGCGTCAACAGAATTGTACACAAAAGCGTACACAACTGAATCAGAGGAACCATAGGAATTAACAAGTTGTTTAATGACGACCACGTCTTCAGCAACCCCGAGTTTTTGCGCAAGGGCCGTAAGAACAGAAGCATACCCTGGATTGCCCACACTAGGATAGACGCATCGAACTTCACGTCGATTGAGAAGCAAATTAGAGGTTTCGTCTAAGAGGTTCATCGTAATCGAATGGCAAACGAGCCTTTTTTAGTTAATTTGAGTGCTTTCGCAATTTCCGACTGTTCAGCATCGAGTACTTCAATATGCCCCTTGAAACTATCAAGGAACTCAGCCGAACCACACGCAGGACACTGTCCCGCACCCTCATAAATAGTGCGACACTGACGGCAAGCTTTAGTGACCATTACTTCTTCTTGCCCCCTTTCTTCTCTACTTTCTCAGCAGTCTTTTTAGCGCGCTCGTCCTTCTTACGTTTCTCATCAAGCCATTCAACCTTGCCTAAACCCGGCTGACGCATAGTCAATCCAATCTTGGGCTCGCCCATTTTATAACTAATAGCAACAACACGCGCGACACAGTGGTCTCCTACTGCAAGCGAACGCTTAGACGCCTTGCCCGAAAGCGTACCTGTCTTACTCAAGGAGACATAATCATCCATGGTTTGAGAAATATGGATCATGCCTCGAGAAGGGCCGATATTCATAAACGCGCCAAAATTAGTTATTTCTTCAATTGTACCATGGACAAGCTCATGAAGCTCGGGCTTCCACGTAAGAATAGTGAATGTAGACTTGTAGTAGGTTGCACCATCACCAGGAATAATAACTCCATCACCAACGCCATTAACACTGATAACACGAATAACAAACCCAATCTCTTTGGTCATACGATTAACATAGCTCTCACTGAGCTGCTTCTCAACGGCGTCCCGTGTCGCCAAACCAAAATGCTTGGGTTCAACGCGGATGTAGTCTTCAACATCAGCAAGATAGAACATAGAATCTTGACTAAATGATGCTTTTTAAAAGTTGCTGTCTATCAAATTTAAGCCGATGGGGCCCGTCCAGCCGCATCAAATCGCTGAGAAAAAACAGAAAAGGTATAAGGATCCCGATTTTCAAAAACAAACTCTGTAAAACGGGGCTTGCTTTTATCAAAGTTAATACTTCCCTTATCATCAATCGCAAGGCTTCCCACTCCAGGAGCAAAGTAGCGAATAATCATATAACTACTTTGTGAAGAATCAAGCATGAGGCGAGACAAAAAAACATGGGATCCGCGATGAACCCCCTCGTAACGAGCAGAGCCTTCCACCGACGTGTTTTGAGAAGAAATCGCAACACGACTTCCAACAACCTGTTCTAAATCCACTTCTTGAGCGATTCTACGCGGGTCTACATTTCCGGTGTCCATGAAAAAGACTAAAAAAGCTTGTTTTTAAGGATTTCTAGAGTCTATCTCTTCTCAGGACCAACTCGTTTTTCAGCATCAAACAATACCACCACATTTGGAATAGATCGCTTAATTTCTCTGTCAAGAGTTGCAATATAAATACCTTGCTTACCCTTTTCGATAAGACCCTCATCAACGCGCCGTTTTCCCAATTTCATTTTTTTAACACCCCTCGATTCAAAAAGAGCGAGCGCAATATCTATCGATTCTCGTTCGACACGAGACGACTTAAGACGTAAATCTCGCAATTCTTCAAAAACTTCGTGAGGAATCTTAACAGTAAAACCTTGCTCTTCAAGTTGAGTCAAAAAATCAATCTTCTTCTTCAAACAGGAGACAATAAAACTGCTATCCAGCAATACTTCCATCAAGCAAAGAGCGAATCAAACTTTAAATAGCTGTCTACGCTCTAAACTATAATGGTGATTATCGATAATAAAAAAGAGACAACGCATTTGCTTGAAGTACTCGCACAAATACAACAAGCGCTCGAACAATCAGATTCCTTCGCATTACATCAACTCTCGGACCAATTACTCCATACCGCTTCAATCCAACAACACACCGACATATTGACTATTGCCGTCGTAACCTATAGCCTTCACAAGCTCGTGACAAAAAAAGAACGCATCCCGCAAAGAGAATGGGCTCTCTTTATAAAGAAGTTCAACGGAGAGCTGCGTAAGTCAAGTGAAGCGCTTCAGGAACAAGATGCCGAAGAGTTCGCACGCCACCTCGACCATGCAAAAGAACTGATAGAAACAAGCATAGGAAAAAAAATGGCGGGATACGTTCAAGAAATTCTTAAAAAAGCATCCATAAACAAAGCAACAAAGGTATACGAGCATGGTATTTCCCTGTCGAGAACCGCGCATCTCCTCGGATTATCGCAGTGGGACCTACTCGAATATGTAGGGCAACGAGAATCACGAGATTCTCCGTATGTGGCAACAATCGACGAGAAAAAACGAGCGGCAATGGCACTTGCCTTCTTCTCATGAAACTCCTTATTTTTGACTCGGGTCCGCTTATCAATCTCTCAATGAACGGCTTACTCGGAATACTTGAAAAATTAAAAACGCACTTCAAAGGAAAGATGGTAATAACACCGCCCGTGCGAGCCGAAGTGTGTGAGCGCCCCTCGCGTATTCCCCAATTTGAATTAGGCGCCCTTAGTATTAACGCGCTCATTGAAAAAAAAGTCATTGAGCTGCCTGAATCAATAGGAATAAACGCAAAACAACTTGAAGTCCAAACACGCAACGCGATGGACTGCGCAAATCACTCGTTTAGAGCCGATAATCACTGGATAACCCTTGTCAGCGACGCAGAAATGTCGTGCATCGCCCTTGCACAACTCGCGAAAAAAGAAGGTCACGAACCTCTCCTTGTAATTGACGAACGTACAGCCCGTTTATTATGCGAAGCTCCGGAAAACATCGAACGACTTATGGCAAGTAAACTACACCGCCCCGTTATCATGGAAAAACGATGTAGCACAGAATTTAGGAATCTCTCCTGTATCAGATCAAGCGAGTTAGTGTATGCAGCTTATAAAAAAGGTCTCATCTCTCTCACCGATCAAAAAACGCTCGAGGCCTTAATTTACGCAACCAAATACAAAGGTGCGGCCATATCCTGGGAAGAAATTAACATTCTAAAGAAGTTAGGCTGATTATATAACTGCAAGAGCATCGCCCAAACCATCTCTGAATACGTAACCCAACTGTTCCGAATAGCCTCGTATTTCTTTGCGAAGCGTTGAAACCTGATCTGGTAGAATGCTTCGAACCGCAAAAAGATTGATATGGGTGATTCGAGGCTGGGAAATGGGAGGAAGAATAAGGGCCTGAAGATGCTCAACGACAGAACCGCCCGCATCGACAAATTGGCGAGTGAATCCCCTCATAACGTTGGCTTGCCCTTGTTCGAGATCAAAACCCAACTCTCGCATAAGGGTATGTTCAAGAGTAAAGGCATAGTCGCGCGCCTGAGCTTCGCTAACGTTTTCCTTTCGATACCCAAAAAAGTCTGTTACCATAAAAAACCCATTAAAAGAGGCTATTTAAAACTTTTTAATGTCATACCTTGCAAGGAGTTACAAAATAGAGCTATAGGTTCTGACACTTTCTCTCGAGCGTTCGATTCCAGAATAAATGGGCCTGGAGGGAATCGAACCCACGTCTACGGTTCTGGAGACCGCTATTCTACCATTGAACTACAGACCCTTGCACCAGAACAACCAGATAAGGGTTTTAAGTCTTGCGTCGACTGAACGTTTATAAACTATCCCTCCCTAAGTAAAGAATGCACAAAAAAGAGAGCCATACAATTCATAATCAACACAAACCTGTCGCAAACCAAGCGCTTGAAGAACGAATCATACACAACCTTGTTGAACTACAAAAAGTACACACCGACTTAAGCGAAAAGTTTTCAAAATTATCAAACCAGATAGAACAACTCCTGACGCTCTTTGAAGTGTCGGCACGGGCATTTGCCAAGCAGGCCAATATACAAGGAATAGAGAAAGACAAAGAATTTCTTGATAAAATAGATAAATTGCTCGATCAAAATAAGCTTATCGCAAAGGGTCTCACCTTAATGGAAGGAAAAATGAGAGAACGCCTCTACGGCCAAAGCGACACCCCTGCTTCGCCAAATCAAGGACCGCAAAACCCTCGATCATTTGACGCACCTCGGCCCCTGCCGCGCTTCTAATGGATCAACCCGTTCATGAAGTACGCTCGCTATTCCTTAGAGAATTTGTAAAGCAACTCATCAATAATTACCCCCTTACGCCCGAAAGCTATATACCTTCTCAAGAGTACGCTGAAGGAAAAAAAATACTCGAACCAACAAAATACTCCCCAACTCCAATAACCTTAGCGAATATGCAAAATAAAGAGTACGCTCCTTCCGCATCGTCTATGGAAAGAATACTCTTGCCCAAAATGGAAGGATATGATGAAGGACCGCAAAAGATCGTGACAATACGAGAAATAGAAGAAGACCCTGCTCCCTTACTTGTACAGCAACCATTTGCCTACAAACAGCCACAAAATCAACCGCCTATGAAAAAACCACAACAAGCACCACCAAGTCTTTTAGACCAGTGGCTCTCCGACGCGACAATCGAAAGCATTGAATGCATGGGGCCCGATCAAAATCTCATTATTAAAAGAAACGGATCGATAACTCAAAGCACCACTCACCTCACACAAAGTGAGATACAAAAACTTGTAGAAGATCTCTCAAAACAAGCAAATATACCGCTCGCAGAAGGAATTCTCAAAGCAGAAACGCCACAATGGACCGTAATAGGAATTGTCTCAGAATTTGGAGGAAGCCGATTCCTCATACAAAAAAAAGGAATGCCGCGTCGTCACAGTTAAACTCGCGTACGACTGAAGAAAGAAAGCAACACAAAAAGGCCCAATACCACAATCCATGCTACAATAGGTTCATAGTAGGGACGTTCATCGCGGCATACATGACACGAACCCCCACAATCGATGCCACCTTCATCCGCATCCTGAATAGAGTTAAAACATGAAAAAGGAACCGTCGACTCGGATTGGACAAAAAAGACACGTAACGAAGGCAGTTTTTCATTAAGGATTACGTAGCCTACTGTTTGTTCATCGGGAAGACGAAGCAACGTTGCAGCACGCTCACCCTCGACAAGATTCATAGAAAGTGAAGGAGCATCAAAGGGAACAACGCGCAACAAGGCCCGTGTTGGAGAAGAGAGTGAGACGAACGTAACCGACAAGTCGTTAAGACCATCTCCCGTGACATCGAACGATTCTGTTGCACCTAACTCAACATACAGACGCTGAATCGAACTTGCAACCTCGACAAGAACCCGCGGAACTTCGCGAGAACGATCTATAGTCACCACCCCAACCGAATGTCGCTCATTACCTACGGGAATTTCCAATCGCTCGCGTTCTGCAAGTACCTGAGCAAGACCACCAAAAACCATAACATCATTATCCTCAAACGAATAGGTACGCTCCCAAGAACTGCCTTTTCCAGAATCCCGAGAAAGGGTGTCATCGGATTGAGAGCGTGAATCCCTATCGAACCGAAAGCTACTCGAGCTAAGCGTCAAGGAACCAGAAACAAAAGAAGCTCCTAGACCGGAATCAGGAGAACACGGCTCCTCAAACGAATATGAAGAACCATCGGAGCAAATACAATACTGTGTGCGAATCATCGTCGTAAGAACCTTACGCATACTCCCATCAACCCCTGGAATCGTGCACTCGCTTACCGGACGACAAGCAGGATCCAAACAGCGATCAGAAGAACCAGAATCCCCATTCTCTCCTCCATCGCTTTCATCACCGTCACCCAAACCTTCAGAACCTCGCAAAGAAGTTCCCTCACGAAAAGGCAAGACAGAAATGGACTCTTCTAAGGTCGCAAACGTATCTTCTCCACGAAATAACTGCATTTGAACTAACGTGGGTGAGCGAGCACGAAGCGAAAGTACAAACGAAAACGGATGTAAATCAATCACAACTTCGTCAATGAATTCAGATTGCTGAAACCCCGGAATAAGTTCTTGATAATCCGTTCGCAACAAGAGAGAGGTACTTAGTTGTGAAAGGTCTACCGCCGAATTCTCAAGTTGCTTTCCCGAACTAACAACAATAACACGCTCAACGGACGCATCGTAAGAAGAGGGAAGGGTATCGTGCATGTCCTGACCAAAACGTACAAAATAGGTGCGCGCTTTAGAACTATCTCCTAAAGAAGGATTATTGATGGGAAAATCGCCAATAACGCCTCCCGCAAATTTTCCATTCCCCCCGCCCGGGATTACAACTTCATCACCCCCTTCAATAGCAACGGCATCAATACTATTTCCTCCTGAAGAACGATGTTCTAGTAATACGTCGACTTGCAAGAGGGGCGCGAAAGCGATCTGAGATCCATAACTGCCAAATAACAAGGGATCAATGACTGAACTGAGCGGAAGCGTCTTCTCGTAACCATCAACCAAAAGAGAGACTTCACTATCCAACGGAAGCGGGCCAGTGGAGAGATCGTATACAATTTGGCCTTCAAGCGGCTCCCCTGCAATTGCAGTTATAGTGTGAATCGTAAGCCCGACAAAGCCCGTAAACACTCCCGTATAGAATACAAGAGAAAGAACCGCAAAACATACCAAAATAGCTAGCGACCACGCAAGCGAAACATACGAGCGAGAAGAAGGCTCGAACGAGCGGTCATAGAAACTATCCCTCATATCCCTTCAAAAAAAACAAAGTATATAAGAGTAGCGTCGCAAATGTATTTATACCTAAAAGCGATAAAATCATATGAACGAAGTCAAGGTAATTAGTCTGGGAGGGAGTATCATCATTCCACAAGACAAGAAAGACGTGTTCATGAAACAGTTTCGAGACGTGCTCAAACGACACTACGCACAACAGAAATTCGTGCTTGTATGTGGGGGAGGTTCAATTGCGCGCGCCTATCAGCACCTATTAAAAGAAGAACATCAAAATTACAAGCAGTTATCACTCGCAGGCATACGTGCCACCCGAACCAACGCGGAAACTGTTATGCAGATGTTTGGCAAAGAATCAAACGCCGAGTTGCCTCTCTCAATGAAAAAAGTAAAATCGGAGTTACATAAAAACAACGTCGTCATATGCGGTTCATTGCGCTACGCATCGAACGAAACTTCCGACAGCACGGCCGCAAAACTTGCAGATTACCTCAAAGCAGAATTCATTAATGTAACCAACGTCGCAGGACTATACACCCACGACCCCAAAAAAAATCCTCGAGCAAAACTTATCTCGTATCAGACATGGATTGAATTTGAAAAGCGAGCAAAAGCGATACGCTATAAACCGGGGCAACATTTTGTACTTGACCAAAAAGCAGCACAGCGTATACGAAAGAAAAAAATAAAAACCTATATCATTGGCAAAAACGCAAACAACCTTGATCTCCTCTTACGCGGGAAAAAATTCAAAGGAACAACGATAGGTCCATGAAAGAAAAAAAAGTATTCGCAGCGCATGATGAAAAAGAAACAAGAAAAGTCCTCGAAAGCGGCAAGATACATGTAATAAGCGATCTTGAGTCAAACAAAAGAGCCGATAAACTGAAACACCTCGAAAGCGGCTTGACACCCGTGCTTGCACGAATAGCGGCAGATAAAAAAGTCGCAATCGGATGGAGCCTCGAAACATTGAAAGGGAAAAAAAAGTATGAAAAGGCGGTCGAGCTCGCACGCATACGTCAAAATATAAAACTCGCACGAAAAGCGGGTGCGTCTATTGCAATACGGGGCGACGCTCAAGAAGGAACCTATCTCCTCCTTTCTCTGGGAGCATCAACAAAACAGATACGTAACCTACGAACACAATCTTTTTAACATCAACGCTCGTGAAACTTCCATGACAGAACTCCTCGATTCCTTATCTCCAATTGAAAGAAAAATTCTTCCGTTTATAGACAAGTCGCTAGACGAAATAAAGAAAAAATCAGGTCTCGACGAGACTTCTGTGGTGAGGGCGCTTAAATTTCTAGAAAACAAAAAAATCGTAACAGTTGTAGTAGAAAAAAGACACATCGTAGATATAGGCGTCAATGGAGCATACTATAGAAAAAATCACCTGCCGGAAAGAAGATTGCTCCTTTTTATTGAAAAGAACTCCCTCTGCTCAATTGAAGAGGCTCAGAAAAAAGCCAGTCTTTCAGAAAACGAATTTAAAGCGGCGTTGGGAGCACTAAAGCGAAAGGCACTCATCGAAATAGTAAACGGAAAGATGCGATTAACCGGTTCACATGAAGAGATTAGTAAAAAATTTCTCGAAGAACAATTACTCGAAGCGCTTCCCAAAGACCAAGACTCATTAACCTCTGAAGAAGCTTTCGCCCTTGAACGATTAAAAGAACGTAAAGAAATAATTGAAATACGAGAAGAAAGAAAACTTGCGTTTAAACCGACCGATCTCGGAAAATCACTCATGCATCATACGACCGATTCAAACCTCATAGAAGAACTAACTCCCGAGCTCATACGAGAAGGAGCTAATGATTTAAGATTCAGGAGATATGATATTCATGCGGTAGTGCCAAAGCTTCAAGGAGGAAAAACACATTTCGTCAATCAGGCGCGAGAATTTGCACGGCAGCTTTGGCTTGAATTCGGATTCAAAGAAATGGAAGGACCCCTTATTGACAGCTCGTTCTGGGTATTTGACGCGCTCTTCACCGCGCAAGACCATCCCGTACGAGAAATGCAGGACTCCTTTTATATAAAAGGAAAAGAAGCCGAACTGCCTGCAAAAGAGCTCGTGCATCGTGTAAAAAAAGCGCATGAAGAGGGAGTTGCAGGAAGTGCAGGCTGGAAATATGTCTGGAAAGAAGAAGAAGCAAAACGTCTCGTCATGCGCACGCACACAACATCTCTCTCTGCAAGAACACTTGCAACACTTAAGAAAGAAGAGCTACCTGCAAAATATTTTTCGATAGGTAAAGCATTTAGAAACGAAACTATAGATTGGTCTCATGGCATCGAGTTTTTCCAAACAGAAGGAATCATCGTAGCAGAAAACGTAACATTCGTACACTTATTAGGCTACCTGAAAGCGTTCTACAAAAAAATGGGGTTTGAAGAAATACGATTCAGACCAAGTTTCTTCCCCTATACTGAACCCTCCGTTGAAGTTGATGTATTTCACAAAGAAAAGAAAATCTGGCTTGAACTCGGCGGTGCAGGCATATTCCGGCCCGAAGTAACAGAACCCCTCTTAGGTAGAGCAATGCCCGTGCTCGCGTGGGGTCAGGGACTTGATAGGATGATTATGGATGCCTACGGAATAAAAGACTTGCGTGAAGTTTACGCAAACAACCTCGCTTCGCTTCGCGCCAAGAGGATAGGAGTACTCTAAATGGCCAAAATACGATTCAACAGAACATCCTTTGAAAAAGAATTCAAACTAGACGAAAAAACTCTTAACAGATTAAATTTATTCGGGACGACCGTAGAAACGCTCAATGCAGAAGAACTTGAACTTGAGATACCCGCTAACCGTATAGACCTTCTTTCGCTAAAGGGACTTATACGCGCATTCAGAGCGTTCGAAGGCAAAAAAAACGATATGCAAAACTATAAGCGCATAAACGCAAAAGAATACATAGTTTCAGTTGACAAATCAGTAAAGACTATTTGGCCACACACCGCCTGTGCCATCGTGAAAGGATTATCCTTAAAAGCAGAAGATGTAAAAGAAATTGTCTCTCTTCAAGAAAAACTAAGTACGACACTCGGACGCAACCGTAAAAAAGCAGGTATTGGAATATATCCCTTGGACAAAATAACGTTCCCAATAACGTATGAGGCGCGAAAACCCGCAGACATCATCTTTCAGCCATTGGGAAGTCAAAAACCAATAACTGCAGAACAAATACTCCAAAAACACCCTGCCGGTAAAGAGTACGCCTCTGTGCTGAAAAACGTGACACGATATCCTATCTTTGTCGATGCACATAAAAGAATACTGTCTATGCCCCCCATCATTAATAGTGAAGAAACGGGCAGAGTCACAGAAAAAACGAAAGAGATATTCATCGAATGCTCGGGATTAAGTAAGAACGCTGTAGAAAAAATGCTTGTCATCGTATGTGCTGAACTTATTGATCGTGGCGGAACCATTTATGGAGCAACTATAAAAGATGAAATAACTGCTATCACGCCCTCGTTTGAAATAAGGAAGATAAAGATAAAAAAAGAAAATCTAGAGAGACTATTAGGAATTACGTTTTCTGAAAAAGAATTAGAAAAATTGCTTGCACGAATGGGACTCGAATACAACTCAAAGGAAAAAAGCGTAAGTATCCCCTCGTGGAGGAATGATATTCTTCACGAAGTCGACATTGCCGAAGATGCATTGATTGCCTACGGATACAACAACCTCGAACCACATATACCAGATATTGCAACAATCGGAGCGAGTACACACGCTACAACAAAAAAATCAAAAATACAAAACATCCTCAATGGGCTCGGAATGATAGAACTATCTTCTTTGCACTTTATCACGAAAGAAGAAGCCGAGCGAGTACTAGAGAAAAGGCCACTTGAACTTGAAAACCCAAGAACAGAATACGCATTCTTAAGGCCAAACTTAACTATTCCTCTTCTGCGTACTCTCGCGGCCAACCGAGATGCTGAATATCCGCAGCACGTATACGAAATAGGTACTGTTTTCTATCCAAATGCACATCGAGATACAGGTATTGAAGAAACAGAACATATCGTCATAGGAATCACACCCGGCAACTTCACAAAAGCAAAACAGATACTTGACTACCTCATGCGCATGCAAGGGATAGAGTACATACTCAAGGAAGCCGAGGTGCACGGTCTTATTGCAGGACGCACAGGACATATCCTTGTCAACAATGAGATAATCGGCCATATAGGGGAAGTACACCCCGCTACTCTCCGAGCATGGAAACTCAAGATGCCCCTCGCCCTTATCGAAATCGAGCTCGCACCTTTTCTAAAAGAGAAATAAGCCTCCGCCGAGGATTGAACTCGGGACCCCGTCCTTACCAAGGACGTACTCTAACCGCTGAGCTACGGAGGCGTACCTTCAAAAAAAGAGAGCGCTATAAAAAGCTACCGTTGTGTAAATAAAACAGAATCTGAACGTACCAACGAGCGATTAACGTTCGTATCGGGAAGCCACTCCGAACGTACAACATATCCCGTTAAAAAGGCCCCCTTATCAAACGTTCCTGAAAGCCAATGGTAATATTCATCGATAAAAAGTTCACGAGCAGAATCATCATGTAATGCGAGATTACGATTGCTTATGATGAGCAACGCAGAAATCACAAAAAGTTTCAAAAGAACCAAATAGAGCCTCATGTTAATGAGCGGTAACGTTCGAAGCGCCCCATTCGAGCTTGATAGCATTGCCACTAATGGTGCCAAAATTATCAAAGACGCGCCACAACCATGTGAAATACACCTTCAGAAGGTGTACAAGTCCGTCCAATGAAGTCAGACTAATCCCTGGAAGCGTACTCACATATGCAAGAGTTATCAGAAAGAAAATCGCGGCAACAACGACTAAATAAGACCAAAAGTTCTGCCCCTTATTAGTAGCCTTAACGAATACAACAATCGCAAGAAGTCCAATGATAATTAATGCCCAGGCCATATAACACCTCACAAACAAAGAGGATTGGTGATATAAAAGACTTTCGAACCGCAGTCTTTTTAAGCCTTAAAAAACTCGAAAGCGTATAGCCCCGTAGTCTAGTGGTCAAGGATACAGGACTCTGGCTCCTGTGACCCAGGTTCGAATCCTGGCGGGGCTATGTTTGAGACTGAGCGAAGGCGAAGCTTGAGCACTGCCAGTATGAGAACTTGTTTGAGTAAACTGGCAGGGCTATAAGTATCGAGTCAAGCACCCGCAGCAAAGCAAGTATCTTAGCACAACTCTTTTAAACCATCATCCGCATGAGAATGCATGCCCTTGTAGTCTAGTGGTCAAGGACGACGCCCTCTCGAACGGCCGAAGAAAGAGTCGATAAAGACAATTTCTTCAGTCCTCTTAGGACAGGCACTTTCATGAACACGTACCCGGCGAGTTTACTCAAAGGGTCGTAGAGAACGGCGTAAACCCGGGTTCAAATCCCGGCAGGGGCATTATCAAAGAACGTTCAAGTGAACAGAACTATCCTATCTAAGAAACTTTATAAAAGTATATAAGTTAAAACGTTTTTAAGAGAGGACATGGAACAAACACACGAAAATACGCAACAAACCTCTGAAGGAGAAGAACAGAAAAAAGAAGTGCAAAGAAGAATAATAGAACTGCCCGACATAACAAATGCAGGAAAAGTTACCGAACAAGAATTTTTTGATATAATCCGCCTCGTCTCGCCAGGAACTGGATTCAGAACCGCGTTAGAAGGAATAGTTAAAATAGGCAAAGGCGCATTACTAGTCGTCGAAAACGAATTTACAGACCCGCTTATCGACGGAGGATTCAAATTAAATTGCAAGTTCACACCACAAAAGCTAATGGAATTGTCAAAAATGGATGGAGCCATTGTTCTCTCAAAAGACATGAAAAAGATAATGCACGCAAATGTATTATTGACTCCCGATAGTAGAATACGAACGAATGAAACCGGTACGCGACACAAGGCTGCAGAAAGAACTGCAAAAATGACGGGTGCCCTCGTTATAGCAGTCTCTGAAAGAAAAAATGAAATAAATGTGTATTACAAGAACCTGAAACACACACTCGTAAACAGCAATGAACTGCTCCGAAAAGCAAACGAGCAAGTACAGATATTAGAAAAACAGAGAGAACTTTTTGAAAAGTATAAAGAACGGCTTGATAGATTCGAGCTTCAAAACTACCACACGTTGCATCATGCGCTACGCATCATACAAAAAGGAACTCTTATACAAAAGATAAGCGGCGAAATTCAAAAAGTAGTTGTTGAACTCGGTAAAGAAGGCCTATTACTTAAGACGCGAATACGCGAATTGCTCAAGGGGGTAATCGAAGAAACTGATTTAACAATAGCAGATTACACAAAACTCGACGTGAAAAAATCACGTACCTTGCTCAAATCATTAAGTTACGAAGAAGTACTTGATGAAGAAAATATCCTTAAAGCGCTTGCCTACGAAAACCCCTTACAGCAACGGCCCATAAAGGGATGGCGTATTCTGAACAAAACACTTCTCACCGATGCGGAAATAGCGCATCTCGTAAAAGAAGCGGGAAGTCTTGGAAAAGCAATAAACGCAAATATCAGTTACTACAAAGGAATACTGGGAGAAGAACGCGCAAATATGTTCAAAGAGGATATAGAGCGCCTCAAGTTAACTCATACGTATTAAAGACCTCGTTAAAAGCTCTAAAGCTTTAAAAACCCCAAAATATAAGGACTCTCATGAAAAGATCCTCTCGACGTTGGAAGAAAAAGCGTCAAATGCGGTGGAAATGGCAACGTAAGCGATTACGCAAAGAAAAGCGTAGACGACGCATGCACCGAGCACGTACCGCATAAAAAGGCATATAGTGCCCATCTAAACACCATAATCCTTATAAAAAGACATTCCCGAAATCATCCGTATGACCCAGACAGATATCTGGACCGAACGATATCGTCCAGGCACATTTGAAGAGGTGGTCGGACAACAGGAAATTGTCAAGCGCGTCAAATCCCTTGTCCAAGCCATGAATATCCCTCACTTATTGTTTGCAGGACCCGCCGGTACCGGAAAGTCAACACTCGCACTTATAGTAGTGAAACAACTATTCGGAGAAAACTGGAAGCAGAATTATATTGAATTAAACGCATCTGACGAACGAGGAATTGAGGTCGTTCGTCAAAAGGTCAAAGATTTCGCACGAACAAAAGCACTGGGTAACGTACCCTTCAAAGTTATTTTTCTCGATGAAGCGGATGCATTAACACGAGAAGCGCAACAAGCATTGCGTCGAACCATGGAAAATTACACAAACACTTGCCGATTTATCATGTCATGCAACTATTCAAGTAAGATCATAGATCCTATCCAATCGCGATGTGTCGTGTTCAGATTTAGATTACTTGAAAAGAAAGACATCGCTTCGGTTATAAAACGCATTGCCGAAAAAGAAAAATTAAAATTATCGGACGATGTATTCGATGTACTTTATGAATCAAGCGAAGGAGACTGCCGTCGGGCAATCAATCTCCTACAGGCTACCGCTTCGATATCTTTAGACATCAACGCAGAAATGATTAATATTATCGCTTCATCTTCAAAACCTACTAATGTCAAAGTAGTGCTTGACTATGCGCTTGCAGGCGATTTTCCTAATGCTCGTGAGAAACTACTTGATGTTATGTTAAAAGACAGCGTCTCAGGGACGGATATTGTAAAGGCTATTCAAAAAGAGATATGGTTGCTCAATATCGAACCTGAATTAAAAGTAAAACTTACTGAAAAGACGGGAGAGATAGAGTTCAGAATGGTTGAAGGCAGCGATGAATTTGTTCAACTACAATCTTTGCTCGCCTCTTTCGTATTGGCAGGCAAACTAAACAAGCTATGAGCTCCCTCGCAGAAAAATATCGCCCAAAAAAATATGCAGAAATGCTCGGGCAAGAAAAGGCAGTAATTGAATTAAAAATATTTCTCAAAGAATTTCCCAAGAAAAAAGCGCTTCTTTTATACGGCCCCCCAGGAACAGGTAAAACAACACTCGCACTTGTAGCCGCTCTCGAAAATGAAGCCGAAATATTTGAGCTCAATTCATCGGACCTACGAAATCGTGCAAAACTTGAAGAAATTCTCAAACCCGCATCGTTACAAACAAGCCTCTTTAAGAAAAATAAGATACTGTTAGTTGATGAAGTAGACGGCGTCACAGGAACCGATATCGGAGGTATTCCTGAACTTATCCGCATAATAGAAAAATCTTCACATCCCGTAATCATAACCGGAAACGACGTCTGGCAAACAAAATTAGCCCCTTTACGCCCGCTCTGCAAAATGGTCGAAATGAAATCACTTACTACCGACGCGATTACCTATCACTTAAAAAAAGTAGCCGATAAGGAAAATATTGCTGAAAACCCCCATTTCCTACGGCAAGTTGCGCTTAAATCACAAGGCGATCTTCGAGCAGCGCTTAACGACTTTCAGGCGTATTCAATTGATAAAGATTCGCTCATTGTGAACCAAGACAAACGGCATCGCGAAGAAAGTATATTCAACATTCTGAAACTGCTTTTTCAAGAACGACAAGATTTTCTTGAGTTATTTGACACCACCGACATGTCGCTTGACGAAATACTCCTCTGGATTGAAGAGAATATCCCTCGAGAGTACCAAAACGAAGCACTCCACAAAGCGTACGGTGCGCTCAGTAACGCCGATGTCCACCGAGGAAGGATTTATAGACAACAGCACTGGCGATTTCTTATTTATCAGAATATATTTCAAAGTGCGGGAATTGCATACGCAAAAGATCGCCCCAAGCAGGGATTCACTAAGTATGAACGACCCAAACGCGTACTTAAGATATGGCTCAACAATCAAAAAACGGCAAAGAAAAAGACCATCGCTCAAAAATATGCGCGCCTCGTACACTGTTCAATAAAGAGAGTCATGCGCGATTTTGAACTTCTGAAGCCCATTATGCAAAAGTCCGAGGTCCAATCGCAAATGCGCCTTGAACAAGATGAAATAGATTTCTTAAAACGATAGATTACTTTTTCGCAATAGCCGAACGATAAAGCGCATTCGCCTTCTTCCAATTAACCACGTTCCACCACGCCTCAACGTACGCCTTCCGATTCGACGTATGCTTCAAATAGTACGCATGTTCCCACACGTCAAGCCCCAAGAGGGGAATTTTTCCATCCATAATCGGAGAATCCTGATTGGGAGTCGAAAGAATAGAAAGAGTAGGCGCTGCAGTCTGCGCAAAGGTCTTTCCTCCATGAACCGAAACACACCCTGCGGGAATTAGGACGAGCCAAGCCCAACCCGAACCAAACTGATTGAGTGCAGCCTCATTAAATTTTGTCTTAAATGCATCCAAACCACCAAAGGTATTTTTGAGAGCGTCAGCAATGTCTCCAGCAAACACGCGTTCTTTAGCATGGGGTGTCATAATCTCCCAGAACATCGAATGATTCACATGCCCGCCACCGTGATTACGAACCGCAGTACTAATATCCTCGGGAACTACATTCAAATCAGATAACAGACCCTTAACGTCCTTCTTAAGAAGCGCAGGATGTTTCTCAAGAGCCACATTCAATTTGTCAACGTACGTCTGATGATGTTTGGTATGATGAATCTCCATCGTTTTCGCATCAATGAATGGTTCAAGCGAATCATACGCATAAGGTAACGCAGGCAAAACAAATTTCATGCACATAAAAAACAAAGTCAATATTTAAGGATTCCTATATGCAATGCAATTCGAGGGTAAGTTCCTGAAATCGAGAAGGAATCCTCCCAACAAGCGCTCGAACAATCGTATTCGCTGCCGTTTCAAGAGGAGCAATCTGTTCCGTAAACTCAGCAACATTCTTAGGAAGCAAAAGCGGGGGCGCTCCTGTGTCGCCCAAAAAGAGCGCATATCCTTTAGACGAATCATTCTCAGAGAGAGTACCTGCCGTAATACCGATACAAGGAGAAGGATTATCCGCAGAAGATTTAATATAGCCTGCACCAGAACTGCGATCCGTACAAATATAGCACGAACCAAATTCACGAACAAGTGCGGGGAAAACAGGCGAAAAATCTAGATCGTGCGCGCCACGCACGAAAAAACCTGCGGTATAAAAAAACCCGTTACGATGATAGGCTGCGCGCGCCCCATGAAGCGGCGGTGGAAGCGGAAGTTCGCGCGTGTTAAGAATGAGAGACGTCTCGGAGAAATCAACATCTTCACGCACACCAGAAGGAAACCGTACCAAGCGATCGTGAGCTTCAATAAGATGAGAGAGCACTATACGCATAGCCCTAACGCAGTAAAAGAGCCTTATAAATATTATAGCAAACGAATAAGATTATGCCGCAAGCTCTGCATCGATAATCTGTTTGAATGCACTAAACGGCTGGGCTCCAACCAAAGGTTTCCCATTGACGAAGAATGAAGGGGTACCCGAAACACCTAACGATTGACCATACGCAAGCTCCGCATTCACACGTGCCTCGAAATCACCTTTATCAAGACAACCATCAAAGAGCGCACCATTAAGACCAATTTCACGTGCCCATTTCTTATAATTCTCCACACTCAAACTCTCCTGATTCTCAAAGAGAGTATCATGCATCTTCCAGAATCCATCATTGCCTTTCTGTGCCTGTGCACAAAGCGAAGCTTCTGCAGCTTTCTGCGCCTCAGCATGGAATCCAAGCGGGAATTGCATAAAGACTACCTTAACCTTCCCCGTCTTGATATATTGCTCGTCAATCTGTTTGTAGGCATCGGAATAAAAGCGCTCGCAAAACGGACATTCAAAGTCAGAAAATTCAACAATAGTGACTGGAGCATTAGCCACACCCTTAACAGGAGCATTTTTAATTTGATTAACATCGATTACAACAGGGGCGCCACTATCAACCGTATCGGATGCAGGAACAAGATTATCCTCAAGCGTACCATCTAAAGAAATAACCTGAAATGCGAGTTTAGTACCATCGAGCGTAGCATACACCGGTACGCTATCTCCCTGATAGTTAACCATAACCTTATACAGACCACTCTCCTCAGCAACAGAATCAAGAGTAACGCCTCCGCCAGTCTGTGCATTCAGAGCAGTAAGTACCTTCTGACCTACATCATCTGAGCTTACAACTGCCCCCGTAGAAGGACCAGTAGTAGCAATAAAGAGCGCAATAAGGAAAAGAACTCCTAAAACAAACGTAGAAACCATCCAGGGATTAGCACGGGCGAGCGCAACAAATCGAGGCGCCTGCGCAGTTTCTTTCTCAGCCATGCGGAACGTCTGGCAGCGGTTCTTTAAAAACCTTTGTATAAATGCCATTTAAACAGTAATACCTTTTTGGTGAAATGGTGCCCGCAACGACGAGGATTTATATAGGTTTTAATCATTTCACCCGTATGCCCTATGATATTATACTCGGAAGAGATTCATCGGACAAAAAGAAGTTTGGAATGAAAGGTCTCGTCAGATTGGGCAAAGGCTATGTAACCATGGGCTCGTATACCTCTTTGTCAAACACTATCTGGATGGATATTGCACGCACACATGTAATACTCATTGCAGGTAAACGAGGGTCAGGAAAATCGTACACCATTGGAGTGCTCGCAGAAGAACTCGCAAACCTTGAAGGTGAAACCGCGCACAACATTGGTTCTCTTATCTTTGATACTATGGGCATTTTTTGGACAATGAAGTTCAAAAACGAAAAAGAAAAAGACCTTCTTGCAAATTGGGAACTCCAAACAAGACCACTACCGGTTCGTGTTCTTGCGCCCGCAGGGAGATTACAAGAATACAAAGAAAAAAATATTCCGATAGATGAAACATTCGCGCTAAATGCCGCGGAATTAGACATTGATGATTGGATAACCACCTTCAATCTTACCATGACCTCATTAGAAGGCACGCTCATTGCAAGTAGCGTGACTGCCCTGAAAGAAAAAACCGACCGATTCACGCTCAAAGACATTGTATATGCACTCGAAGCTAACCCGCACGCATCAAAAGAGACTAAAACGGTAGTTCGAGCATTATTTGAAGCAGCAGCCACCTGGGGAATATTCGCTGAGCAAGAAAATAGTACGCGCATCAAAGATATGGTCGTCCCCGGACAAACGACCGTACTCGATTTGTCAACGTATAGTGCCACAGGTGCATTTAACGTACGAGCACTCGTTATTGGTCTGGTATCACGAAAACTATTCGTACAGCGTATGGACGCACGCAAACAAGAAGAAATGCAGGCACTTCAACACGGGGTAGACTATCAGACATATACCCTCGAACGAGAAGTTCCGCTCATCTGGGTGTTTATCGATGAAGCGCACGAATTTCTTCCCAAAGACGGAAAAACACCGGCCACCGAAGCGCTCGTTCAAATTCTCAGAGAAGGTCGACAACCGGGCATTT
>CAYHBQ010000009.1:0-26341 GCA_964354995.1 Candidatus Woesearchaeota archaeon
TGACAGTTTGGGGAATACAAATTGGACGGAAACACGTACGATTACGCTTGATACGCAAGCTCCTGGGTTGACCGTTGTTTCTCCGCTCAATGGGAACTATACTAATGCCACGATTTTGATCAGTCTTTCTGCGAGCGGTGCTGCGAATGTGTGGTTCAATAATGGCACGGGAAATACGACGTACACAAGCGAACTATACCAAACGTTTGGGCAGGGATCGAGCTTGCTTATTGCATACGCGAACGACTCAGCAGGAAATATTAATGCTACAAATGTAACGTTCTTTATTGATAGTATTGTTCCAAGTGTAACCTTAGTGCATCCTTCAGAGAGTGCAGTGTTCGGTACGAACATGAGTCTTGCGCTTAATTTCAGTACCTTGGACACTAATTTGTACTCTTGTTGGTATTCGCTCGATGGAACGGTTAATATCACTCTCTCTTCATGTACCAATACGACTTTCAATACGACTGACGGTGCGCACACAATGTATTTCTATGCGAATGATAGTCTTGGTAATGAAGGTTTCGATAGCAATAGTTTCACTGTTGTTTTAGGTGCTCCCGCTATTACGCTTCATGGTCCTGCAAACGCCACAGCACAGGCATTTGGTTTAGCTTCGTTTAATTTCACAGCATCAGATATTGATTTACAAACGTGTGAGCTTTGGGGAGACTTTACAGGGACGTTTTCTTTTAATCAATCGAATAGCACGCTTATATCGGGACAATCTATGTTGTTTCCTCTCGCCCTCGTGAATGGATCATACCTGTGGGCGATTCGATGCAATGATAGTCTTAATCAAATTAGTATGACTTCCAATCGAACGCTTTTAATTGATACTATCTACCCCCTCTTGACGCTCTTTGCACCTTCGGGAGTTTATACCTCTCTAACTTCTATTCCGCTTGGCTTTTCTGTTAATGATTCAAACCTTGCTCGTTGCGTCTATAACCTCACCTATAATGCAACTGGAGGCATTGTGCCCGGTTTTAGTTCTGTTGTCGTGAATGATTGTTTGAATACGACTTTTAATGTTATTGACGAGACCACTTATGTGCTCACACTAAGTGTTAATGATAGTGCGGGAAATACTAACTTTACGACTACGACTTTCTCGGTTGATGTTCATGATGGAAGCTCCGGTGGTTCTGGAGGTGGAGGAGGCGGCGGAGGCGGCGGTGGAGGCGGAGGAGGCTCTCAGAGAATCGTTCAGGTGGGGTCTGAAGGACTTTCTTCCCTCAGTGTGCGACCCGGTTCTCGGACCGACATTACATTCAATCTAGTTAATGAAGGTACGGTGTTTTTGAATAACTGTACGGTAACCGGTGCAGGTTCGTATCGTTCGTGGGTATCTTCTGAGGAGATTGTTTCTATAAGTCCTGGTGAACGCGCGTCGTATGATCTTGTTCTTTCGGTGCCGAGAGATGCGAGTTCTGGCGGACGCACGGTTAATTTGGCTGTTTCGTGTTTAGAAACGGAGGGTTCGCTTGTGTTGCCTCTTGTCGTTGTTCCTGCAGAGTTTGATTTTTTGATTAGTTCCTATTCTCGTGAGGGAAGCAACCTTCGCGTTTCTTATACTGCTGAAGATTTAACGGGCCAGGGTTCAAACCTCTCTATCGATTATGTATTACGTAATGCGCAGGGCATCGAAGTTACCACAGGTAGCTTTTCACGTGTCCTTGGCGTCTTTGAACGCGCATCATCGATGTTTGAGTTTGCTTTGCCCAAGGATAGTTTTGGAGAGTTTGTTTTGGAATTGGATGTTTCCGCACAAGAAGATGCCTTGGCGATTGAGCATGATGTGTTTCTTTCGGGTACGGGAGTCACAGGTTTGTCTATATCCGATACTAACTCGCAGACTTTGTTTTATTGGGGCATTGCAGTTCTTTCCATAGGAGCCCTCTTTTTCGTGTATCGATATCTTTGGTCGCATTATCGTCGCACCCGCGACTCGTCGTATTTTATTTCATCACGGAGGAGACATATCCCGATTTCGATACGAGACTCATGATTCCTCAACGTGTGCTTAAGTTTTATGCCTTTTTCTTTTTGTTTGTTGCAGTTATCGGTCTTCTTCATGCTTTTCTTGCTTTTTCTTATAGAGGCCCTTTGACTGGATATGCTGTTCTTTCTGAGTCTTCTGCACCGACGCTTGGGCTTTTTTCAGTGCTTCTTGTGATTATTGCCCTTGTTTTTTTGAAGTTTGCAGCACGAAGATTTATGCCTCGAGTTGTAGCGCGGCAAATTGTTTTAGAGGATCTTTACTCATGAGGGTGTAACGACATTTTTAAATAACAACTTTTGTTGCGTTCTATAAGACCCCGTAGCTCAGCCTGGATAGAGCAACTGCCTTCTAAGCAGTAGGTCGCAGGTTCAAATCCTGTCGGGGTCGTACTGAAGGATTTGAACATCCTAAGGATTTATATCCTTAGTCCCGCTCGGTTCTTATGAACCTTCGGGAATCCTGTCGGGGTCGTACTTGCAGGCTTTGAACATGAAACTACTCTTTATATGCAAACACAATCGGTTTAGGAGCAAAGTCGCGGAGGCTCTTTTCAATAAGTATGCTGGCCCTATGCACCAGGCGAAAAGCGCAGGAGTTATACTCGATCCTCTTTTTCCCTATGTTGCTGCGTCGGTAAAGAATGTTTTACGTGAACGAGGTATTTCTATGGTTGTTGATGAACCTTCGCTTGTTTCTCAAGATCTTCTTTTTTGGGCAGAAAAAATCATTGTAGTTGCAGATAATGTTGATCTTTCTGCTTTTCCCCCTGATAAAACTGAACGTTGGTCTATCGCCGACTGTAGTCAGGATGACCTGTCTGCAATCGAGTTGCGGGTGCGAGATATCGATGGACGTGTGCGAGATTTATTGAAAACGCTCACAAAACATCGCTGAAGGTTTGACAGAACTGTTTTTTTGCTTCGTCAAACGCTCTCTTTCCTTCAATCGTTATCTCATATACAATATTTCGTCCGTCTTTCTTTTCTTTAATGAATCCTTGTTTGTGTAAATGTTTGAGAGCAGGGTAAATCGTGCCTGGGCTCGGTTTACATCCTTTTCTTTTTTCTATCTCAAGGGCTATTTCTTGACCATGCATCGGTCTCTTTGAGATCATAAACAACATGAGAAATGAGAGTAGCCCTCGCATATCGCAACATGATTTCTTCATTTTTTTAGAAGACGAAGGCATTATTTAATGGTGTCGCTTATACGATATATCGGGTTACCGATATGTTTAAATAGAAATTGTAACATTAATATCGTATGTCCGATATAATATATACGCTCTTTTGTGAAAAGAGAGTGAAAGGAGGTATTTGTGCTATGGACATGTCTTGTTCTAGTGGCGGTTGCTGTTCTTCAGGCCGCGGGTTTTTGACTCGTGCTGAGAAAGTGGAATTGCTTCAAGATTATAAGAAACAACTTGATCGTGAGTCGCTTGGTGTTGCGGAACGCATCAAAGAGCTTCAACGAACTTCTGACGAAGAAGATTAACCCTTTTTTTCTTTTTTTCTTTTCTTTATCAGTATCTTTAAAAACTGCTCGGCTTTCGCCTATACATGCGCGGATGGAAAAAAGCAAAGCTTTTTAGTACCCTCGCGTTCACCTAGAATCACGCGCGGATGGCGAAGCGGTTAACGCGCTCGGCTGCAGCCCGAGTATCTCCCCGGTTCGAATCCGGGTCCGCGCTTATCTTTATATAGCTGGTCTTTCTCTTTTTGCAATGGTGCAGAAGAAGGTCCTTTCGGAGGTTGCAATTGATGATCTTGCTGCTTTTTGTAAGCGCAAAGGGTTTGTGTATCCGTCGGGGGAGATTTATGGCGGGCTTGCAGGATTTTGGGATTTTGGTCCCTTGGGTGTGGAACTCATTGCTAATTTAAAGCGCGCGTGGTGGCAGTATCACGTACACGCACGCAACGATGTTGCGGGCATTGACGGAGCCATAATTACAAATCCTCGAGTTTGGGAAGCTTCGGGACATGTAGCTAATTTTGTTGATGTTGCTGTCGTTTGTAAAAAGTGCGGTTATAAGACTAAGGTGGACAAACATGAATTGAAGAGTGCGAAATGTGATAAGTGTGCTGGAGCGTATGAAAATCTTGGAGAGTTTAATCCTATGTTTACTACTCAGGTCGGTCCGGTCAAGAAAGATGCGCAGGTCGCTTATCTGCGTCCGGAGACGGCACAATCTATCTTTGCTAATTTTAAGCTTGTGTATGAACAGGCGCGGCTCAAGTTGCCTTGTGGAATTGCTCAAATTGGCAAGGCCTTTAGAAATGAGATTGCGCCCCGAGAGTTTCTTTTTCGGTCGAGGGAATTTGAGCAAATGGAACTCGAGTATTTTATAGCCCCCCATATGTCCTGCCCTTTCATGGGGGAAGTGAAAGATGTTGAACTTGCATTGTATACGCAAGAGATGCAGGCAAAGGAGCAAAAAGCGAAGGTTCTGAACCTTTTTGATGCATGGAAGAAAGGAGTCATTAAGAGCGACTGGCACGCCTATTGGCTTGCGCAAGAGTTATTGTGGTTTGTATCGCTCGGTGCTCGTGTTGAGAAATTTAGGGCGCGACAGCACACGTCTGATGAAAAGAGCCATTACGCTCTTGATACATGGGATTTGGAATATGAATTTCCTATGGGTTGGAGAGAACTTGCTGGTCTTGCTAATCGAGGTTCATATGATTTGACCGAACATCAAAAGGCTAGTAAGGGAAGCATGGCAGTTATTGTTGATGAGACTAAGGGGATAAAAGCTGTTCCTGAAGTGGTGTGTGAGCCCTCTCTGGGTGTTGGGCGCGCCTTTATCGTTTTCATGTTGGAATCTTATGAACATAATCCTCAACGGGATAATGTTGTTTTACATTTGCATCCAAGACTTGCTCCCTATAAGGCGGCCGTTTTTCCGATTGTCAAGGGGGAGGAATACGAGTCTCTTGCTCAGGATATCGTGAGAGAATTACGGATGGAATGGAACGTGCTCTATGACAAGAGCGGTTCGATTGGGCGACGTTATTCTCGCAATGACGAAGTCGGAACGCCGTACTGCATCACTATCGACGAGTCGAGTGTAAAGAAGAAGACAGTCACGATACGTGATAGAGATACAACGAAACAAATTGTTGTTAAAATTGATGCGCTCAAGAATGTTCTTCGGAGCCTTATTAACGGAGAGCTTGTTTTTGAGAAAGCGGGGAAGCTGGTTGAAACTCGGGTGAAGTAATATGATTTTTTCATCTGCTTTGGGATATACACTTTTGAGTGTGCTTGTTGTGAGTCTTGTTTCTTTGATTGGACTGGCTACATTGAGCCTTAAGATAGAACGACTTAAGAAAGTTATTTTACTCTTAGTCAGTTTTGCGGCAGGCGCACTTTTAGGAGATGTTTTTTTACATCTCGTGCCCGAACTCGTTGAAGAAGGATTTTTACTTTCTTATTCATTTATCATTCTTGGAGGTATTGGGTTCTCATTTATTGTTGAGAAATTTATTCATTGGAGGCACTGCCATTTGCCCACTACTCGAGAGCATACGCATCCTGTGGCAGCAATGAATCTTGTTGGCGATGGAGTGCATAATTTTATAGACGGCATCATTATTGGTGCGAGTTATTTAATCAGTATTCCTGCAGGGGTTGCGACGACGTTTGCGGTTTTTCTTCATGAAATTCCTCAAGAGATAGGTGATTTTGGTGTTTTGTTACATGCAGGATATACGCGAAAAAGAGCTCTCGTTATGAACTTTTTACTTGCTTTAACTTCGTTTTTAGGTGCATTTCTTGTTTTCGCTTTGGGTTCGATAGAGGGATTTGTTCCGTTTTTGGTTGCATTCGCGATAGGCAATTTTATTTATATTGCAGGGAGTGATTTAATTCCCGAGCTACAT
The DNA here is from genome assembly GCA_964354995.1 of Candidatus Woesearchaeota archaeon. Taxonomy (GTDB): domain Archaea; phylum Nanobdellota; class Nanobdellia; order Pacearchaeales; family GW2011-AR1; genus JBBSZK01. The sequence goes on from CAYHBQ010000009.1 coordinate 5,890, forward strand.
AAAGATGTTGGATTGAAATCTGCATTTTATCAACTTCTTTCACTGGTAATCGGTGTGCTTGTTATGGCCTCGCTTCTTTTTTTGGAATAACAATTCATAAATAGTCCCTTTTTATTTTTTCGATATGACTGATTGTGTTTTTTGTAAGATTATCCGAGGAGATATAAAAAACGACTTTGTTGCCTCAAGCAACTCTTTTGTCGCTATACGAGATATCCATCCAAAGTCGGAAGGACATACATTGATTATTCCCAAGGAGCATTATGTTACTCTTTTGGATATTCCTGATCGTCTCGGAGAAGAAATGCTCTCGTTTATCAAAAAAGTCGCAGGAGGCTTGCTTGATGAAAAGTATGGTGATGGGTTTAATGTAATCATGAATAACCTCTCTTGTGCAGGGCAAGTGGTTATGCACGCGCATGTACATCTTGTGCCACGTAATGAAGATGACGGGCTTGCCTCTTTAACGTAAGTGGCAGGACCCTTCTTGGGCTGCAATATAACCCACGAGAGATGTCAACGCTCCTCGGTACTTTGCTATATCCTTTGGGTCTGATTGGGGCAATTTTTCGATTCCTTCTGCAAATTCGAGTAGTGCTCGTGGAAAGGTTGATCCATTGGGGACATCGCTAAACCTTCCCAGCATCTCTACTAATCCCCCTAAATACGTTGTATCTCTTATTGTTCCCCTATCTTTGTCGGTTATCCTTCCTTTGAGGTGGTTTGCTAGTTTCTCAATATATTCTAATTCTCCGTTTAGAGGTTCTTCTCTTATCAGTTTATCACAAACTCTGATGACTTGTCCCGCCGCGGTTTTTAAGTCGTCTTCTGTTTTTATTCGAGAGAAATAGCGTCGGCTACTATCGGGCGGCTCTTCGTTTTTTTCTTGAGTATCTACCATCTCTTTTTTATTTTTAGCTCTCTTTTAAATGTTAGTATGGCTCTGGGGAGAGTTGAACTCCCGACTTCGGCCTTACTCCTCGAAAACTCTTCTGAGTTTTCGCTCCAGAGAATTTGATATTCTCTGGCCCTTCTTCTCTGCCGAGTCGAAGGTTATGAGAGCCGCACTCTACCGCTGAGTTACAGAGCCAAACTGAGAAACGAGGATGTGTTTTTAAGACTTTAGGATGGGCTTATTCAGAATACGTTTCTACCAGAGGAGTCTTCTTTTTGCTTGCTTCTGCGGTGGTTTTGATTCTTTGCATTTTGACAAGCCGAGAAATATATCCGGCTATTTTGTTACGCATTTTTTTACTAGGCATGATTCCTTGCCCAAGCATTTTTTTGTTGCGGTCGAATCCTTCTTCGAAAGGCATGCTTTCGCGCAACAGCTGCTTTGATGTTCTCTTGACCAGCATGGATTTTATTCTTCCCATGGTTGTCCTTTGGGAAATGGCTTTTTAAAAGTTACTTTTTGCTCTTGATGACTTTTAGGCCGTGAAAATACATGATTTTAAGGGTTTAATTTTAGTTTATCACGTTAGTTTTTCAAATTTAAGCAGGTTTTTCCACTGGTCAAGGTAGGGTTTGGCTGTTTTGTCAAGTTCCCCCGGCGTTAATATAAGTGCAGGCATTTTTTCGGATTGAGCTTTGTGTAGCGCAATTGCGAGATCGTCTTCTGTAAGCTTCTTTTTTTCTTTGGCAAGGAGGAGATATTCTTGTTTTCCGAGCAGCGTGTCTATTCTGATTCTTGCGTTATACTCCTTTGCTTTTGTCGGGAGGTCCTCTAGAACCTCTATTTCTTTTGCTGCGAGATATTCTTTGACGTTTCGGGAAAATGCACTTGGCTCTTTTGTTTTTTTCATTTTTCTCTCTATCTTCTTTGTCTCATTAGGCTCTTTTTCTTGAACACTTTGTTCTTCTCTTATTGCTTGAACGGCTTGTTCGGTCAGTGGCGTTTCTTCAACACTTTTTCTTGGTTCTGTGTGTTGCTTGGGTGTAATGATCGGTTCAATTATCTCTTTTGCGCGTTCATCACTTGTTGTGAAAAACTTCCAAAATAGTTTTTCCGTACCGTCTTCATGTACTGTAATCGGTATTGCGAAATCCTTTAGTTTGCGTAATGCTACCCTTATTGCAGGGTCTTGTGTTTCGTCATCAAGGATGAGGGAATCCTTTAATCGAGATACTGCTTCTCGTTCTTTATGATTGAGATATTGCGTGAAATTTTCTAATTGTGTTTCTTGGTCCGGTAAGAAGTAGAGTGGTGACGAACCCACTTTCATAGCGCTCATCATCACCTTTTTTTCGGCAAGCATCTCTGAAAGCAAGGCGCCAATAAAAAGGGGGCTAATCCCTGCTTCCCGTGAAATACGTGTTGGGAAGCTGGGTCCCACAGTTTTAATGACGTTCAGTATCTTCTCTTTTGTAGCATTGACTTTTTGTACGTCAATCATTCGTTATAAGTATAGTTTGGGCGATATAAAGATTATGTTGCTAGGGCCGCATCCAGTTTACCTGATAGTAGGTGACGTCATCTGCATCATCCACAATAGCCAACATAAGCTTTTTATTTGTTGAGGTAGCGATGCGGCTTTTTGCTGCAAAATCGTACCAGGTAAACGGTTCGTTCTCTTTTACCGGCATGAGGAGCCACGCGGCATGGTCTTGGCCTGGCTTGATGCCCTTATCATAGACACGAAATTCAGCTCCGAATTTTAGCGCTGTTTTGACAATGTATCCCTTTTTACGCAGATCACATAACACCACGAGCTTTACCTCTGCTCGTTTGTCGTTTCTTTTTGCCTTTTTTAGTAATACGTTCTCGGAAATAGATTTTGTTCCACTTCGTACCTGCATTTTTTTAAGGTTCATGAGCGCAAGTGCTTCTAACATCGTGTACTCAATATGGCCTTGTTTTCTTTCCCCCCATCGTGCTTTTTCGTACAACGAGAACGCCTCATGGGAACTTGAGATAACTTTGTTTCCTGTTAATAATGCTTCCATTCCTTTTTTAGGAAAGAGGTTTATTTAAGGGTTAAGGTCTTCAAGTGAGAGTACGCTGAGGCCATATTCTTTTACGTCATCTCCGGACCAATACGGCATTTGTTTGGTATTCAGAACGAAAGTTATTTTTTTATGTAAGGCGCGGCCGGTATACTGCTTTGTTTCTGGAGACCATTCGCGCAGAAGCAGCGTGTCTCCTTCCTTATATTCTGCGTCTTGCAGCCGTACATCGAACTTTTTCTTCCCGGATAGAACTGATTCAAACATATTCGGCCAGGTTTTCTTCTCATGTATCATCTTTTTTAAAAAGGGCGCGCTTCTATATAGCTCTATCGCAAGCTTTAAATCGATGGCATTCGGCGTTCTTATATGGTTTCAAATAAACACAAATCTTCTTTAAATTTCAGTGCGATTGAAAAGAAATGGCAGAAGGCGTGGGAAACTTCAGGAGTCTTCCACGCACGGGAAACGGGAGATGCCAAGAAAAAATATTATGTCCTCGAAATGTTTCCCTATCCTAGTGCTAGTTTTCTGCATGTAGGGCATATGCGCAACTATACGATGGGCGATACGATTGCGAGATACAAACGGATGCGCGGGTTTGAAGTTATGTATCCTATGGGGTTTGATGCGTTTGGTCTGCCTGCAGAAAACGCGGCCATCAAAGAAGGTATTCATCCTAAGAAGTATACCGAGCAGGCGATTAAGACTATTAAGAAATATATGCAGGAACTTGGGTTGAGCTACGACTGGAACCGCTCGTTTGCTACCTGTTACCCTGATTATTATCGCTGGAATCAATGGCTTTTTCTTCGTATGCTCGAAAAGGGTATTGCGTATCGTAAAGAGGCACCGGTTAATTGGTGTCCTCATTGTGAAACTGTCCTTGCAAATGAAGAAGTTATCGCAGGAAAATGTTGGCGTTGCGAGCACGAGGTAACTATTAAACCTCTTGCTCAATGGTTTCTAAAAATAACCGACTATGCAGATGAATTACTTTCGGGACTTGAGGGTATTCAGTGGCCTGGGCGCGTAAAAGAATTGCAACGAAACTGGATTGGTCGTAGCGAGGGAACAAAAGTTTCTTTTGCGATTAAAGGTTCTGATAAACTCTTAGACGTCTTTACGACTCGTGCAGATACTCTCTTTGGAGTATCTTTTTTAGTTTGCGCGGTGCATCATCCGTTGCTTTCAGAGTTGGTTGTAGGAACTCGATACGAAAAAACGTATCGCGCTTTTCTTTCTAAGGTAAGTGCTTCGACGAAACTTGACGTTGATAAGGAGAAGGACGGCTTTTTTACGGGACGGTATGTTATTCATCCCCTCACCGGACAAGAAATTCCACTCTATGCAGGGACGTTTGTTGTTTCTGATTACGGCACAGGTGTTGTTATGGGCGTTCCTGCACATGACCAACGCGATTTTGAGTTTGCGAAGAAGCATAAACTTTCGATAAAACAGGTTATAGCTCCTTTATTTGTCACAACAGAAGGCAAGGATGCGGTCAGAAATGATAAACCTACTGTTACACGAGATACTGTATTCGCTATAGTCAAGCATTGGAAAGAAGAGAAATACTTTTGTTTAGACTGGAAAAACTTCAAATGGAAAAGCCTTGTCATTGGAGGGGTTGACGAAGGAGAATCCGCAGAGGATGCGGCCATTAGAGAGGTAAAAGAGGAAACGGGCTATCAGGATATCAAATCGATTACGCCTATAGGGTTTGAAAACCACGGTAATTATTATGCGGAACATAAAGGGGTTAATCGATATGCTAAGTTCAGAACTTTTTTAGTAACCTTAAAATCGGGGAAACATATCGAGCCTGCTAAAGAACATGTACAAAATCATGAGGGTGCGTGGGTGGATAAAAGAAATGTGGAGGGGTTCCTTAACCTGTCTAATAACAAATATATTTGGGATATTTATGCTAATGGTGAAAAAGCATTTATTGACGATGGCGTTTTGGTTAATTCTGATGTCTTTAGTGGCCTTGATTCAAAAACAGCACGCCAACGCATCAGTGAATCTTTAGCGAAAAAAGGCGTTGGGGGACCGAGCGTTGAGTACAAGTTACGCGACTGGCTTATTTCTCGTCAGCGTTATTGGGGAACGCCGATTCCTATCGTGTACTGTGATAGTTGCGGAGTTGTTCCGGTGTCTGAGAAGGATCTTCCGGTACTTCTTCCTGAGAAAGTTCAGTTTACGGGAAAAGGTAATCCTCTTGCTTCAAGCCATTCGTTTGTAAAAACAAGTTGTCCTGTCTGTGGTGAATCGGCGCGTCGTGAAACGGATACGATGGCAACGTTCTTTGATTCGAGCTGGTATTACTTACGTTATTGTTCTCCGCAGAGTCATGATATTTTCGATAGGAAAGCGGTAGAGTATTGGATGCCTGTCAATCAGTATATAGGCGGTATCGAGCATGCGGTGTTGCATTTGCTCTATGCACGATTTTTTACTAAATTTTTGAGAGACATCGGATGGGTGACGTTTAGCGAACCGTTTACACGTCTCTTCAATCAAGGGCTTGTGCTTGCTAAGGGTGGAGAGAAGATGAGCAAGAGCAAAGGAAACGTGGTAACTACTCGAGATGTTTGTAGCGCCTACGGAACCGATACGACTCGTTTGTTTTTGTTGTTTGTTGCAAGCCCCGACAAAGAAATGGAATGGGATACTAATGGTATTGAAGGGGCGCGCCGGTTTGTTGAACGATTCAGAGGGTTATTCTTAAAAGTGGGGGGTAGCGCGGACGCTCTTATGGAACACAAACTTACTACCGCGCTTCGTGCGGTTGAGCAGAGTTATGAACAGTTTGAGTTTAATAAAGGGATTATTTCATTTATGGAGTTCGTTAATTGGCTCGATGGACGTGAACAGATACCTCGCTTTGTGCTGGAAACGCTTGTACTTGCTATCGCCCCTATTATGCCTCATCTTGCTGAAGAGTTATGGCACCTCTTGGGGCGCGCTTCATTAGTTGCGTCTGAATCGTGGCCTCGTGTCGATGAGTCTAAGATTAATCTTGCGCTTGATGAGCAAGAGCGCCAATTTACTAAGGCGTTAGAAGATATTCATAGGGTTCTTTCTCTTGTGGCCAAGAACGGGGGAAGTTCTTCTACTGTGTACGTGTATGTACTTCCTCATGAAAAATCACTCTATCCGGCAGATGCACTCCGTGCAAAGGTGGGTAAGCCTGTTGTGGTCTATGCGGTCAATGATCCTGATAAATTTGATCCTGAAGGTAAGTCGAGTAAGGTCAAGCCAGGGAGGATAGGCATCTATGTTGAATGAGTTGCTTTTGAAGGAGCTGCACGATGCGTATTCTACGTTACAGCATTCGTTAGGTGTTCGGGCAAGTCTTGATGAGCTGGATGCTGCGTTTTATGTGCGCGATGCTATTTTATCTGCAGGGTATGTGAGCCCTTCACTGACTCAACAACTCTGTGCCCGAATTGCGGATATCTTTATGAACTGGAACGGTTATCTTCATGGACTTGTGATGCCTGATCCTCATTTCTTAGTTCAGATGAATGAAAGCAAATTTATTGATTCTGAAGGAAAGAAGGCGATTCTTGCGCTTATCGCTCGTTCTATGGTTTTTGTAAGCAAAAATACTCTCTTCCATGCACGCGGTACTGATTTTGCTGAAGAAGCTCGGTTTATTGACGAATCACTTGCCTTTTGGAAGAACGATTATCAACCGACCCTTATCTCGATTCTTGAAACGTTACGAGCGCGATGGAGTGGCTGACTGTTGCTCTTTTTCCGTGAATTCGCTTATAAGGTTTGTGTTTGCCATTTTTCAGTGAATTGCTATTTAACTATGCGTGTTGTCAAAAACGTATTTTTTAGATTATTATGACTATATAAAAAAGTTAAACTACTATCTGGTATGAAACAAGCCTTGCAGCCCCTGATGCTTGCGCGGTGCAGTCGGTGTGGCACTTGTTTCGACCTCCAATACGACCTTGCGTCGTTGGGAGCCGATGACCGAGTTGTTACACAGCTCGGAAAAGCAGCACACCTTGCCGCGCGAGCCACCCTTTGTTGGAAATGCCGTTTGTAAGTGTTTACTTCCGGCTTTTTTCTTTTTTTGTTACCCTTATTCTTATCCTTTAGTTACTCCTTCTTAGATACAACAACCTAAAGGTTTAAAAAGCCCGAATTTGTAGAAAAAGCATGACAGCACAAGCACAATCTGTTGAAGTTGAAGCAGAACATAATAGCAATAGTCTTATCTATAAAATTGCTCCATGGGGAACCGCAGTAAAAGCATTATATGACGCTGGTGCCAAAGTTATCAGTTCTCGTGACCTTGCTGATGCTCGTATTGCTCTCGGTTCACAATCTAGCGTTTCAGCTAATGGAAGCTACACAAAAGAAGGATTTATTTATGTTGCAGACCGAAAACCTCTTGTTGTTGCAGAATCTCCGCTTTTGGATGTTATGCTAGCAAGGGGCGCAAGTGACGCACACAAGGCTGGAAGCGAGGTTTTTTATGATGCTAAAGATGTTTTCGCACAACTTGATGAAGATGCAAATAAAGATCCCCAAGACCGACGTGTCTTGCGATTAAAAAAAGATAAAAGCTATTCTGTTCCAACCAATCGATTTGGTGAAGATGAGTTGGCTTTGTTCTTATTCAAAGACAAAGCAACTGCTTATGGTACATTCTTGCGTTCTAACGACATTAAAGATATGCCTGTTTGGGTTGTTGATAAATCATATATTGATAAACAAGGTTCTCCTTTTGTTAGACAGTTGTGGCTTCGCAGGCTTGACGTTGGCGGCCAGTCAGAGGTCGATGGCGACTACGGGGACCTCGACTTGAACAACAGGGTTCGCGGGGTGCGTCCGTCTGTCGCGAGCGAAGCTCGCGTGCGCTCTGCTGAAAGCACAGGGCAAGTTAGTGAAAATAGCGAACTTGCATACGACCCTGCACAGATTAGTGAATATCAAACTATCCTTCAAGAAGTTCGTAAGGGAGACCGCGCCGCTTCAGACCTAGAGCAAGTCTTAGAGTTTATTAATGGATTGCCGGTTAAGAAGTAAAATTCAGTACATTCCAAAACAAATATTTCTTTTTACAACAATCATTAAAAACTGTTAATTTTTGTTAATCATGCCTCGGTCACTCTGTACTGATATGAACGGAGCATTACGAGGCCACACGTCTTTGTATTAGTCTTGCGAACGCAAGCAGTAAAATACAACTGCGACAGCCAGTATGCTATCCGGATGGCGAACCCTGAAGCAGTGGCGACGAGCATTTACATTCAGATAAATGTGTAATTGATTTCTGAATGTGGGTGCGAGTAAATTAGGTACAAGGGCTACCCTGTGTTGTGGCTTCACAGGCTTGACGATGACAACCAGTCTGATGTCAATGGCAACAACAGGAACCTCGACATGAACAACAGGGTTCGCGGAATGACCTCAGACCGAGGTTTCATACTTAAATGGAGACATATACTAAGATCTACTCTGAGCTGTGTTCGATGGGCAATCTTACGCTTGCGTGGCGCAATGCACGCAAGGGGAAAACACAACAACCAAAGGTTATTGAATTTGATCGAAATATTACTGAGACTCTTCTTGCTTTACATACTGAATTGACTACTAATAAATATCAGCCTAAACCGCTCGTTAGTTTTATTTTACGAGACCCAAAGACGCGTACAATATCTAAATCAGACTTCAGAGATAGGGTTGTTCATCACGCACTTATTACTCTCTTGAGGCCGATTTTTGAGAAGACGTTTATTTACGATTCGTGCGCTGGCCGAATTGGTAAGGGGACTCTTTTTGCACTTAAACGATTTACCTATTTTGCACGAAAAGTCACAGGAAATGGCAAGAATGTTTCTAATAGATATCATGACCAAAACAATGTTCGTGGCTATTGTCTTAAGGCAGATATTAAACATTATTTTCAGGAAATCAATCATGAAATCCTCTTGAGTATTATTTTCAGAAAAATAAAGGATAAACAAGTTTTGTGGCTTATTCACCAGATTTTGAACAATACCTCTGATCCTTCGTGGGGGGGGGGGGGCGAACGCCAAAAAGGTATGCCTCTCGGAAACTATACTTCCCAATTTTTTGCCAACATCTATCTCAATGAACTTGATCAGTTTGTAAAACACACACTTAAAGTCAAATATTATGTGCGTTATGTTGATGACTTTGTTATCATTCATAGGTCTAAAGGGCAACTTGAGCAATGGAAAAAAGAAATCGAGTCTTTCTTTAAAGAGAAACTTCAGATTGACCTTCATGCTGATAAATCTCGTGTTATTCCCCTCTCGAGGGGTGTTGACTTTGTAGGTTTTAGAAACTTCGCGCATTTCAGATTACTACGAAGAAGGAATATAAAGAAGATGATACGAAAAATAAGGATGTTTAAAGATGGCAAGATGGATTTTCGTCCTTTAATGGAAAGCTACCAAGGGTGGCAGGCGTATGCGCGGTGGGCGAATACCTATAGGTTGCGTAAGAATTTGGCACGAACTCTTGTAGACATTATCTGGAATAAGGTCGAATAAAAAGAGCCTTCACGGTTTTTTCTTATCATTATCTTTATAATGCCTTTTTTTCTTAGGTCTTGATGCAGGAATGGCTATCGCTTCTTATTTTGGCCGTGGTGCAGGGAGTTACCGAGTGGCTTCCTATCTCCAGTTCAGGGCATCTCGTTCTTGTTGAATGGCTAATCAATTATGACGCGAGTCTTGAACTTGAAGTGGCTTTGCACTTGGGCACGCTTATGGCCATGTTTGTTTATTTCGGAAAGGATATTATGGATATCTTAGAAGACTTTTTGAAGGGTAATTGGAAAAGTGATTCTGGCAGGATGGGGTGGTTGATTATTGTTGCTACGCTGCCCGCCGTCTTTGCAGGGTACTTCTTCTACGATTTTTTTGAGCAAACGTTTAGTGATAAGGGAAGTCTTGTTCTCGGGTTCGCCATTACGGCCGTCTTTTTGGTTATTGCTTCGCTTGACTTTAAGCATCATCGCACGTCTATTCGTTTTTCTGATGCTCTTATTCTTGGGGGTGTTCAAGCGATTTCAATTCTTCCGAGTATTTCTCGTTCTGGTGCGACTATTGCTGCCGCGCTTCTTCTGGGGTTGCCTGAAAAAACTGCAGTTCGTTTTTCTTTTCTTATGGCAATTCCCGCACTTCTTGGTGCAGGTATGCTCGCACTTAATAGGGCCACGCTTCCTGCTTCGTTTATAGTGCCTACGCTTATTTCATTTGCGACTGCTCTTTTAGTGGTGCATGTCCTGTATACGAGTTTGTTGCGCGATAAGAAGAACTTGCGGTGGTTCGCGCTCTATTCGTTTATTTTGGCTGTTGCTATTCTCATGTGGTTGTTGTTCTTTTGACGAATGTATTTGAGCACGAGAAGGTTTTTTAAGTCGAGGCCTTAGGGATTTTTATGAAGAAGGGGGGTCTTGATTATAGGGTCGCTTCTTTTGTTGACGCTACTCCTCACGATTCTATTGTGCCCGTTTATCGTTCTGTGCGCCAACCCGCGCCCGAGCAGTTGTCGTTATTTGACTTTCATGGCCACCCCATGTCTCAATCGTCCATGGGTCTTTTTTATGAACTTATGGGAAGGGGGCTTCGCGGCGGAGAATTATACGGGAGCAGACGAACGCCTAAACCTGGCTATCCAAGATTTTTTTCAAATCCCGATCTTGTTGATTTGTCTGGAGAGGCTATGCGTGAATCAAAAGCGAATTGCACTGGAAGAACGCTCATTCTTCGTGATGGCCAAATTGACGGGTACATGAAGGATCAGTGTGGTTATCCTGATTGGAACATTCGTTCACTCTTGTTTCGCCATTCGTTTCCCCATATTCGTGCTTTTGAGGGTCCTGAAAAAGATCTTTTTAGCGAGCTAGCGCATCGTACTCTCTACGGATTTGATCTTCCGCTTCCTGTTCTCATGGCCCTCCACGATGGATATACCCATAATAATGGACAAGTTATTGCGACGCGGTCCGAAGATCATCCTTCTTTTCTCGCAGCCACTCGTGTTTCTAAGGGATTTCTAAATAAATTTTTCTTTGAGCCTTATCAAGCGCTTACAGATTTAGGGCTTAATCCTGATGATTACTCGGTGCAGCGAGGCCTGTCTCCTGAAGGTTTTAAGATTGCGGGAAGAATTGTACAACCGTTTCCTCTGGTCTCTATGGAACATCTTGACATTCGCTCATGGCGCCAAGGTCTTGTTGAACGCGTTTCTTCGCATATGCGTAGTTTAGAAGGGTGCTCTGATGTGGGAACTTGTGCAGAATCATCGGGTCCACCCATACATTCTGTCTCCTTTGATGAACTTCCGTTTTAGTTTACAACTATCGCTTTTATTCTTCGAACACCTGCGGCGGCAGATTCTTCTTTTACGATTTTGAACGTTCCTATCTCGTTTGTGTTTTTCACGTGCGGGCCGGTGCAGATTTCTTTTGAAAACCATCCGCGCTTGTTTTTTTTATCGAGTATTGTATATACGGATACTTTTTCAGGATACTTGTGACCGAACTCGGCTTGTGCGCCTTCCGCTGTTGCTTCCTTGAATGACTTCTCTTCTCTTCTAACCTCTAGACTTGATTTTATCTTTTCATTAACTAACGTACTTATCTTGTTGAGTTCTTCTTCGGTTAACTTTCTTGGGAAATTGAAATCAAATCTTAGTCGTTCAGGTGTGATGTTTGAACCGCGTTGTTTTACATCGGGGCCTAAGACGTGTCTAAGGGCTTCATTGAGGAGATGTGTTGCGGTGTGCAGACGAGTTGTATGCTCGGAGTGGTCTGCAAGACCTGATTTGAATGTTCCAGATGAGGTTGTTTTTGATAACTCTTGGTGTTTTTTATAGGATTCTTCAAAGGAAATAACATCTACACTTAATCCCTTCTCTCGTGCTAATTCTATAGTCATCTCAAGAGGGAACCCGTAGCTCTGGAATAATAAGAAAGCACCCTCTCCTGAGATATTTTTAGTTGCAATCCTTTCGAACTCTTTCATCCCTATCGAAAGCGTTTTTTCGAATTTATTCTCTTCAGCGGAGAGCGTTTCATGGATGAACTTTCTTTTCTCTTTGAGTTCGGTGTAATCTTCGTAGCTATCCATCACTGTTTCTGCCATTGTTTTTGTGAGGGGCTTTGCTGAATCTATTCCCAATTTTCTGCTGTACACGATGGCTCTGCGTAATAATCTTCTGAGCACGTATCCTTGTTCGGTATTGCTTGGTGTTACTCCGTCCGCAATCATCATGGTGGCTGCGCGCAAGTGGTCTGCTACGATTCGCATTTCTTTTTCGTTACCTTGATATTCTTTTTCAGACATCTCTTCTATTACTTCTATGAGGGGTGCGAATGAGGCCGTTTCATAATTATCCTCTAGATTATTGAGGGCAGCGAGTGTGCGTTCGACGCCCATACCTGTGTCTACATTGCGCTGTTTTGCTTTTACATACTTTCCTTCTTTTGTTTTTTCATATTCCATGAATACATTGTTCCAAATTTCTACCCATCTGGTATCACCGGGATTGAACTTTTTTGGGGGCTTTGCTGATGAACCCCAGTAGAATATTTCAGTGTCTGGTCCACAGGGGCCCGTTTGTCCTGCGGGGCCCCACCAGTTATTTTTTTTGGGAAGAAATGCAATTCGGTCTTTCGACATTCCTAATGAAGTCCAATCTTTTTCTGATTCTGCGTCTTTTGGAGCGTCATCATCACCTGCAAAACAGGTTACGGCTAATTTTTCTTTAGGTAGTTTTAATGCCTTTGTTAAAAATTCGTAGCTATACTCTATGGACTCTTGTTTCCAGTAGTCGCCTAAGGACCAGTTGCCCAACATCTCAAAAAACGTATGGTGCGTAGTATCGCCGACTTCTTCGATATCTCCCGTGCGAATACATTTCTGCACGTTGACAAGTCGCTTTCCTAGGGGATGTTTTTGACCGAGTAAATAGGGCACTAGAGGGTGCATGCCGGCTGTTGTAAAGAGCACGCTGGGGTCGTTTGCGGGGACAAGTGAAGCAGAGGGGATTATTGCATGATTCTTTTTTTGGAAGAATTCGCTGTATTTCTTAATAAGCTCTTTTCGAGTTATCATATCTCTATCTAGAAATGCGGGCTTTAAACGTTTTGCTCTAGTCCTGCTGGAGGCGTTCTATCTTGCGTTTTATTTCTTCGATTTCAGATTCAAGGTCATGTCTTTTTTTTATAGGTATTCTTGTTACTTGATTATCTTCTTCTGTTTTTTCCTTCATGCGAGGCAATGATCGGTCTATGACCGATAACTCTTCACGTACTTCTCCTATTTTTCTCTTTAGGATGGATTTAAGTGCTAACTCTTGTTTTCGCAACTCTTTGTATTTCTGATATCTCTTCATGATGTTTAACGTTTCCATCTGAGACATCAAGAGTTCTTTTTTTGAGTAAGCTTGTTCAGAGGTGGTTAACTTTACGTATTCCATTAGTTCTCGGCGCGTTCAAAAATATCGTTAAGTACGGTCTGTACGCGCGATTTTACGTTTTCCATTTCTGATTCCCACGAGGATAGTTCTGCATCTTCTTTTGCCTTTACGTCACGAATTGTTTTAAGAAGTTCTTCGATTTCGCTTAATTTGATTTTGACTGTTTCAAGCGAGTTTCTTGCAAGTTGGAATTTATCAATTCTTACAAAAATGGGTTTGTTGTCTCTTCGTGCGGGCATCGCCATACGTTCTGTTTTTTCAGGGGCATGCCATTCGTTCATTTCTATGAATTTGTAATTGCCTTGTGGTGTCGGCTTGTATAGGGGCGTTTCATCTTTGATTTCTTCATTTGCGACTGCGTCTTTTATTGCGCTCTGGCTGAATCCTTTCCGCATGGGTGAATCGGGAAACGAGGGAAGTTCATGAATTTCGTCATCTTCTTCTGAAATATCTCTCATTTGCGGCATGTCTCTCAAGGGTAATGAGGGTCGCACAGGAGGACGCGGCAAATCGGGCAGCCCCTTATCTTTTTCTTTTCTCTCCCAGAACATCCCTCTAAAACCGAAGGTTTGTTTTTATAGGTTTATATACACTTTATAATGACAACACCTCTTTAGAAAGGTTTTTATTGTGCTTTCTTTAGGTTGCGACATGCAGGTACGACTTCTCAAAGAAATTATCGGTTCTATTGCGGGCCCGTCGGCTATTGGGCTTGTTGATTTGCTCTACGGCAAGAAAAATGTAAATGAGTTTATCATTGCGAAAAAAATGAAACTCAATATTAACCAAACGCGTAATATGCTTTACAAACTCGCTGATGAGGGTCTTGTGAGCTTTACACGTAAGAAGGATCGCAAGAATGGCGGATGGTATACATACTATTGGACTTTAGACACTATAAAGTCTCTTGCGAATTTGCGCACTATTATTGAAAATGACATCTCTTCTCTTCAATCTCAACTTGGCACGCGAAAGAATGAACGATTTTATCACTGCTCTAATTGCGATTTGGAAATGAATGAAGAAAATGCGTTACTCAACAATTTTACCTGCCCCGAATGTGGGGAGGTTTTTGTTTTGCGTGATAATTCTGAGTTCGTTAAACGGTTTGAGTCTGCCATCGAAAAGCGCAAGGAGCAGCTTGCAGTAGTTGAACAGGAGCTTGGATTGCTCTATAAAAAAGAGGATTCGGTTCGCCAGCGACGGTTTAAGGCAGAGGCTCAAAAGAAAAAAGTGGAACGCGCGCTTCGTCGCAAGGCCCGTATCGCAACAACTAAACCTGTTGCTAAAAAGTCAAAGAAAGCTTCTTCAAAGCGCGCACCTAAGCGCCGCGGTCGTTAATGGTTTCTTCTCGTCGTATTCGTTCTCCGCCCTATGCCCGTTATAGTTTGACGACTATTTTTGTTGCGATTAATGTGATGGTTTACTTGCTTTTTTTGATTGCGTCTCTTTCTTCTTCCTTTTTTTCTAGTACTTCTTTTGTTGATACTCTTGTTTCCTTTTTCGCACTTAATCCTCGGCTCGTTATCGAACAGGGTTACTTTTGGACGCTCTTCTCAAGCATGTTTGCACACATTTCACTTTCCCATCTTATCGTTAATATGATCTCTCTTTTCTTTATAGGCTCGTTTGTTGAGCGCCTCATTGGCAAGCGTCGTTATTTTTGGCTTTACGTTCTTTCGGGGCTCATAGCTAGTCTCTTTTTTGTCGGTTTTGCGTATTTAGG
Organism: Candidatus Woesearchaeota archaeon; assembly: GCA_964354995.1. Classification (GTDB taxonomy): domain Archaea; phylum Nanobdellota; class Nanobdellia; order Pacearchaeales; family GW2011-AR1; genus JBBSZK01. The sequence goes on from CAYHBQ010000009.1 coordinate 21,047, forward strand.
AAATATGATCTCGTGGGGCCCGCTTCTCTTCGGCACTATTGACAGCTCCGCCGTTGGTGCAAGTGGAGCACTTTTCGGGATTGCGGGTTTGCTTGCCATGCTTCTTCCACGTCTTCGGGTGCTTGTCTTTTTTGTGCTTCCCATGCCTATGTGGGGAGCCATGTTTCTTTTGATTGTCGGTCTTTGGTTCTTTTCAGCCGCTGCAGGACTTCCCATAGGAAATACAGCTCATCTCGGAGGACTCGTTGTGGGGCTCGCCTACGGGTGGTATCTCAGAATTAAATATGCCCGAAAGGTTTCTTTGTTAGGTCGCATGTTCCGATGAAACGTACTCGTTTTTCTTTTGAACGTAATGTTCGCCAATCTTTGCAGTATATCGTTGATTCTAAGACCTACGTTTTTGCTTCTGTGACCCTCTTCTTTTTTAGCGCCCTCTTCGGGTTCTTGTTTCCTTCTCTTTTGTCTTCTTTTGATGACATTCTTCGTGAACTCGCGCAGCAAACCGAAGGACTCAATTGGTTCCAACTCTTTCTTTTTATTTTCAAGAATAATAGTTTTAGTGCCCTCTATGCTCTCTTTCTCGGGTTCTTTTTTGGAATTGTGCCTCTTTTTAATGCCCTTTTAAATGGGGCTGTTCTTGGGTATGTAGCTGCTCGTGTTGTTCCTCTTACGGGCTTTGTTGGTCTTTGGCGTCTTCTTCCTCATGGGATATTTGAATTGCCCGCCATATTTATTGCGATAGGGCTTGGTATTAAGTTTGGTGCTTCGTTCTTTTCTTATTCTCCTCAACGTATTCTTCTTCGACGCCTTTCAGACTCGCTTCGGGCGTTCGTGTACGTTATTTTGCCTCTTTTGCTTCTTGCCGCCATTATTGAAGCGACACTCATTCTTTTTTTCTAAACAACCTTTAAAAAGTTCGTCGTGTACCTCCTTCTATGGATGGCCCTCCCGAAACTCTCTCTCAATTTGACCAAGAAAAAGAGCGGGAGCTATTGAAGCGACTTGAGGCTACCTTGTTTATTGCGGGAAGGTTCTTATCTTTGCGAGAACTTGTCTCTTTGACTGATATCAATCCCATTCTTCTGCGCAAATTGCTCGATGACCTGTCAGATCGTTATAAAGATTCAGCGTTAGAAATTGTTAACAAAAGTGACCTTTGGAAGATGGATGTTAATCAGGACTATATAGGCATTGTAAACAAGCTTGCTACAGGTAGCACCGAATTCTCGAAGGCCGAACAGGAAACGCTTGCAATTATAGCCTATAAACAACCTATGAAACAATCGGTGCTTGTTAAGATACGAGGGAATAAAGCCTACGACCATATCAAAAACTTTGTCGGGTTAGGACTCGTTATTAAGAAGCGTTCAGGCCATACGTGGGATCTCTCGCTCAATGACGCTTTTTACGATTACTTTAATCTTAACGAGGAAGCGCTTCCGCGCGTGTAGTGATGGTAGATTCCTATACTATTTTTGTGTATGTTATCTCTTATATTGGGTTGTTTACGGCGTGTTTCTATTTATTGAGCTTACGTGCTTATTACTCTAAACCTCAACCCCGCAGCACGCTTCTGCCTTCGGTGACCATTATTATACCTGCCTATAATGAAGAAGCCACCATCGCACGGACGATTGATTCTGCGCTCGCGTTAAACTATCCTCGCGCCCAGCTTGAGATTATGGTCATTGATGATGGGAGCAAGGATCGCACCTATGCTCTTGCAAAGGCTTATCAGCAGAAGGGAGTTCATGTTTTTACTAAGCCTAACGGTGGCAAAGGGTCTGCCCTTAATTTTGCTATACGTTGTTCTAAAAGTGAAATTATCGTGACGATGGATGCGGATACGTTTGTGGATCCGCAGTGTCTTAGAAAAATGGTTGCCCTCTTTCATTCACCCGATGTTATGGCGGTCACTCCTTCTATGGTCGTGCATAAGGCTCGGACTTTCTGGCAGAAAGTGCAACAGGTTGAATATTCTTTGGGTGTTTATTTACGTAAGGCTTTTTCTTCTATCAATGTTATGCATGTAACCCCCGGTGCTTTCTCAGCCTATCGCCGTTCTTTTTTTGTCACTTATGGGGGTTTCGACGAGCACAATATAACTGAAGATACCGAGATTGCTTTACGCATACAAGATCATGACTATATCATTGAGAATGAACCCCATGCGATTATTTATACGGTTGCGCCCCGTTCGTTTAGAGAACTTCTTGGTCAACGCAGAAGATGGTATACGGGCCTTCTCAAGAATGTCTGGGCGTATCGCCGTCTTTTCGGGCTACGTAAGGGGCTTATTGGTGTTTTCTCCTTGCCTTTGGCTTTTTTTACAATACTTTCTACCGTTTTTCTTACTTCTTACTTTTTTATAAAAACCTTTGATAATTTACGTCATGAATTAAATTATCTGCAATCAATAAATTTTGATTTCATAAATACTCTCGATTTGAATTTGTATATTGTGCGTTATTTTGCGTATATGCTTTTCAGTTACAAAATATTTCTCTTTAGCCTGCTTTTTACTATCTTTATCGGAGCCTATCTCTACTTTTCGAAACGGCACGTTCCTAAACAAGAAGGTTTGCTTTCAGGATTCTTCTTGTTTATATTCTTCTATGGAATATTATTTGCTTTTTGGTGGATTGTTTCCTTCTTTTATACAATTACCAATCGCAAGGTTGTGTGGAGGACGGTGAAACATGCCGATTAAACGGAGTTTTTATTTGGGCAGACTTGTCGTTTCTTTTCTTATTGCAACGACTGTTTTCTTTTTGATTTTTACTCTTGCAGATACTGTTTCTTACTTGAACTATCAAAATACGGCTAATCAAAACAGATTTATTCAAAATGCTTTGGATGAATTCTCCCGCAATGCAGAAAACATTAGTTGCGATGATGCTGCGCTTCGCTCTTCTCTCGTAGAACTTGATCATGTTGGTAGTTACATCGGATTACTTGAACGTCGTTTCGGTTTACGTGATTCACGTGTTCTTGCTGAAAAGAAACTTTACACTCGTCTGCAATTTCAGCATCTTCTTATAATAAAAGAAATTAACACGCGATGCGATTCTCGATTTGAGCCTATTATTTTCCTTTACTCAAATGATCCGGATTATATTGACGCGAGTCAGTTTATGGGCGGTATTCTTGGTGCGTTTAAGGAAAGGGACAGCGCCACATTTATGGTTTATTCTTTTGACGTTTCTATTGGCGATTCAACTGCCAGCTCTCTTGTACAACGGTATAATGTTACCTCTGTGCCTTCTGTTGTTTTAAAGGAAAGAGAGATTTTGCGCCCGAGTAATATTAACGAACTTGTACGTTATTTTTCTTAGACGGTTATGATGGACAGCCACAATCCATTTAAATAAAAACCGCCCCCTTGTTGTATGGTTGATCGGCTTGTGGATGTTATCAAAGAGGGGCAGATTGTTACGATTCCTGAATCTCAAGCCCGTTACGAAGAGCTCTTTGTTTTGCGTGTGCACGAGAAGAGGGACCTTGTTGAGTCGCTTCCCTCTGTTGAATCTAGACGTCGTTCGGGGCGTACTACTGCTCCACTCATGCCTACACGTGCTCCCCCCAAGTGGCATAGCTATCAGTCAGAGTACACCAAAAACAATGTTGTTAAGGAGCTAAAAGATAACTTCCATTGGGAGATTGGTAAGGCTCGCAAGGCTCGGGCGTTAACTCGTCTTCAATTGGCAAATGCTCTTAATGTGCCCGAAAACGTAATTAAAATGGTTGAAAATGGCGAGCTTCCCAGCGATGATTTTGTGCTCGTTAATAAGCTTCAAACTTATTTTGGCATTAATCTTCGCAGAGACGGAAAGACCTTTGAAATGCCGACTCATTCCTTGAACTCTTCTTCCAAACCTTCTTCTTTGGGTCCTGCCTATGTGCCTAAGCCCGATTTCAAACGTGCAGATTTATCGCTTGCGGATTTGCAACGCATGAAAGAACGTCGTGAGCGGACTCGGCAGACGCCTGGAGAGCAGCCCTCCAAGGATGCGTTTGCGGGCGACGATATTGAGTTGTTTTGATTACGGGCAAAGTTTTATAAAGCGTTTTTTGCCCTTCTCTCTATGCATATTGATGTTACCTCTTCCTCAAAGGATGATATGGAATTTAAGATAGACAACATTACTCTTGCCGAGCTCTTTCGCATTTATCTCAATGAACAAGGTGTTAAATTTGCGGCGTGGCGCAGAGAGCATCCATCTAAGCCGATTGTTATGAAGATTCAAACTTCTTCGGGAACTGTCAAAAAGGCAGTGAGTGATGCCGCTTCTGCTATCCAAAAAGATCTTGATTCGCTCCTTAGTGTTCTGAAGAAGAAATAGCTTTATTAAGTGCCTTTTCATGTTTGTTTTGGGAGGTGTTCTATGAATTGTAACTGTCAATGGACTGAAACAATCCTTGCGATTGTTATCATCTTATTTGCGTTTTGGAGCGTTCAGTGGTCTCAGTGGATCATTGTTATTGCAGCGCTCGTCCTTTTGCTTCACGCATGGATGTGCAAGAGCTGCATGATGTGCCGTGATCATGCTTCGAAGCCTTCTAAGGGCAAACGCTAATCGCCTGCCATTATTTTTATATACTTTTTATTTTCATTTCTTTCATGACTAAACTCTCTGCAGGGAGCTACGATCTTAACCTTTGGCTCCACGGAGGATATGAGTCGGAAGTTATTACTACGTTGTACGGTGGTCCAGGGTCGGGCAAGACAAATTTTTGTCTGCTTGCTGCGGTTTCACAGGCTAAGAAAGGACACAAGGTTCTTTTTATTGATACTGAAGGCGGATTTTCTACGGATCGCGTTAAGCAACTTGCGGGTGATCAAGCATCTACATCGCTCGCAAACATCCTTCTTCTGAAACCGACAACCTTTGATGAACAACGAGAGGCGTTTAGGCAATTGCTTCGATATATCTCTAAAGATCATTTTAGTTTGATTGTGGTTGATGGAATGACTATGCTCTATCGACTTGAATTTGCACGCGCCCGAGAAGAAGGTCTCTCTGAAGTTCAGAGGCTTAATGCAGAACTCGCGCGTCAGATGCGTGTTCTTGCTGAAATTGCTCGCAAGCAAGGTCTTCCCGTTCTTGTCACAAATCAACAGTATACGTGGGATAATGATACGCGTATGGTCGCTGGAGATATTTTGCGTTACTGGAGCAAGTGTTTGATTGAGCTTGTTAACGAAAATGGTAAACGAACGGCTTATTTACGAAAGCATCGAAGTTTAGCGGAGAGCACACAGATCGGAAGAGCGTCGTGTATGGAAAGAGTGTT
>CAYHBQ010000010.1:0-24741 GCA_964354995.1 Candidatus Woesearchaeota archaeon
AAAAACAAACTCACCTCTCAAAATAATATCATCTTCAAAACTGCGTGTAGGTATTATTAGATTGGAGGGTGTACCGACTACTATTCAACGACAGATTGAGTCTTATGCAGAAAAGGTTTGTGCGAAGCATGGATGGAAACAAAGGGTTACGAAATTAGACCATCTCCATCTCGGTATTCAGACGTACTTTCCGATTGTGTGGACTGAGTTCTTTTCGGCGACGCGCCGATTCGATGGTCGACGCTACGGAAAACGTATTGAGGACGTTGCTGGAAAAGAAGTTCTGCGTCGCATTTACGGAGGAAGCGAAATTGTGAAAGCAGAGTCTGCAGGGAGACATTACTTTAAGGCGTTGCAGGTAAAAGATTTGATTCGTAAAGAATTTGAGAAGACATTTGCAGAATTTGATATCCTTGTTACCCCTACATCTGTGGTTTTGCCTTTTAAGCCTGGGTCAAAAGTCGGTTTTGATGAACTTGCGCTTATTGATTTGCTTACGTGTCCGGTTAATCTCGCCGGTGTTTGTGCGCTTTCGGTTCCTTCTGGAACCGTTGAAGGTAAACCTATTGGCTTGCAGGCAATTGCAGGTCATGGAAAAGAATCTCTTTTGTTCCATTTTGCGCGTGCGCTTGAGAAGACTAACGGTAATCTTAAAAACTGAGTTTGGTCTCTTTTTTGATGAATATTAATGGGCTCACTATTGATTTTTTTGGACATGATGGTTTTGTGATTCGTTCTGAACATGTCTCAATCGCCATTGATCCGTTTCATGTTCCTGCTTCACTTGAACCGGTTGACTTGATTCTTATTACACATGGTCATTTTGATCATTGTAGCGTGGAGGATATTCGTACGCTTCTTGGTCCTAAGACTATTGTTGTGGGTCCTGCCGATATTCAGAGCGCCATTCTTAAGATAGAAGGAGCTCATTTGCAACCGATTGAACCGGGAGATTTGCTCGAGTTTGGCATGGTAAAAGTTGAGGCGGTTCCTGCCTATAACCTGAATAAATTTCGCGATACTGAAAAAAAGACCGTGTTCCATGATAAACGCGAGCGGTTCGTTGGGTATGTTATCACCCATGGTTCTACGGTTGTTTATCATGCAGGTGATACGGATATTATTCCTGAAATGCATAACCTTACTGGCCATGGGAAGCAGGGAAATCATTTTATCGCGCTTCTGCCCGTTTCAGGAACATACGTTATGACTGCCGAAGAAGCGGCAGAAGCGGCTGCAATTCTTAAGCCCGAGATTGCGATACCCATGCACTACGGTGCGGGCGTTGTTGGTACGGCTGATGATGCTCGGCGGTTTGTTGAACTTTGTCGCGATAGGGGATTACATGCGGAGATTTTGGAGAAGAAATGAAACTAGAAATTGGTTCAGAGAAACGGTTCTTTGATTTTGTTAAAAATTTAACAGATACCGATACGATTGCGTTAATCAGCCATACGGATCTTGATGGTATTGGGGCGGCAAAAGTCGTGCAAGGGGTTCTCGACGCGAATATTGTGAAATTTGTTAATTATGAAGAACTTACACAGTCTCTTGTTGACGAACTTAAAAATGCAGCCGTTACAAAGGTCGTATTTACTGATTTATTTATTGGAAACGAAGCTTTTTTACGGGCTCTTGAGCAATTTGCAGAAGTGCTCATTTTAGATCATCATCTTGCTCAAAAAGATTGGAATTCTTCTAGGACTACTTTTCTTAAATGTGAAGACGGTTATTGTGCAAGTTACTTGTGTTACATGTTTTTTTCTAAGATGCAAGATATAAAGGTACTCGATTGGATTGTTGCGTGCGCGTGTGTTTCAGACTATTGTCATGTCAAACCTTCTGAGTGGCTTTCTACAGTCTATACGAAGTATAATGATGTATTTGAGCAACAAGGATTATATGTACGTCGAGATGGTCCGTTATGGGACTTGCAGGAACTGTTATCTCTTGCAATTATTTATTATAAGGATAGGAAGGAAGGGCTCAAGACTGTTTTTTCTTCGATCGGTATGTCGTATGGCGATATTGGTAATTTGCGTGTGCGGGGTCTTGACGTTAAACAAGAGGTGCAACGGTTAGTTGATTCATATGCCAAAGAACGTGTTGCGTTTCCCGGAGGATATCTCTTCTTGTTTACTCCCCGTTTTCCATGTAGTTCTATAGTGAGCACCATTGTATCTGCTCAGGAAATTGATAAAATCGTGATTACTGCGCGCCCCGACCCTGAACTGGATTATTATCATGTGAGCGTTCGTCGTCAGGATAAAAAGCAAGACATGTCTGCTTTTCTCAAGAAATTGCTTCACGGGCTTGAAGATTCAGATGGTGGGGGACACATTCCTGCCGCAGGAGGGCATTTCTTAAAGAAAGATTTGCACGAGTTTAAACGACGATTAGGGATCAAGGCATAGTCTTAAAAACCACTTTTTTATCATTTTTGTATGGATAATGAACGTATCGCAAAGAAGAATCTCTTGCGCAGGAGCAAGGAATCCAAGGGAATAGCTGTGCGTGGGTACGACTTTAACGCTGGCGTTGATTATTCTAAGATTGTGAAAAGTTTTGCGACTACTGGTTTTCAGGCAACGCACCTTTCACGTGCAGTTGCGATTACAAATAGAATGATTGCCGAGAAAGCGTTTATCTTTTTGGGATACACGAGCAATATGGTTAGTTCTGGTTTGCGGGATGTGTTTAGGTATCTTGTTGAACATACAAAAGTTAATGTGGTGGTTACGACGACGGGAGGTATTGAAGAGGATATTATCAAGTGTTTGGGCGATTTCACTATTGGAGACTTTTCGCTTGACGGCGCTCGTCTTCGTGATGCAGGTATCAATCGCATTGGTAATGTTCTCGCGCCGAATAATCGATATGTTGCGTTTGAGCGATTTGTCCAGCCGATCCTTGAGGAATTATATCAGGAACAGAAACGAACAGGAAAAGCAACACGGGCTTCGGACATTATTTTTAAATTGGGCGAGAAGATTAATAACAAGGAAAGCGTTTACTATTGGGCGTGGAAGAACGGGGTTACGGTTTACTGTCCGGTTATCACTGATGGGGCCTTAGGAGATAATATTTACTTCTTTAAATTCAAGCATCCTGATTTTGTGCTTGATGTGAGTGATGATGTCGTTGATTTTAACAATACGACGATCGGATTGAAGAAGTCTGGAGTCATTATTCTCGGTTCTGGCGTTGTGAAACACGCGATTCTTAATGCGAATATGTTACGTAACGGTGCGGACTATGCCGTATATGTGAACACGGCTCAGGAATTTGACGGCAGCGATGCGGGCGCACGTCCCGAAGAAGCGATTTCATGGGGAAAGATTTTGCCGAATGCACAACACGTGAAAGTACACGCGGATGCGACGATTGTGTTTCCGTTATTAGTCGCAGAGACGTTCGCTCTCTAGCGTTTCTCTAATTTTTTCGAGTGCGCGGTTCAATCGGCTCTTTGCCGTGCCAATGGGGATTTTTCGCAACGATGCGTACCGCTTAATCGTGAATCCTCTTAAGTAAAGATGTTCCAAGACATCTCTCTTTTTACCTTGCATTTGTGTAATGAGGTGCGGTAGCCTTTCAGAGATTTCATTTCTTTCTTTTTCTTTCTCGCCTTGAAGCTCAGAAACGTTTTCAAGTCTTTCACTTAATGAATTCCTGCTTTTTGCGCTACGTCGCCTTATATCGTCGATTATTGTTCTTTTTGCAATAGTCGCTATCCAGGTTGGCAAGGGGTAGGACGGGCAGTAATTGCCTATATCTCTAAATACTTTATATAAAACTTCCTGTGCAAGGTCTGGCGCATCTCTATGAGAGGAGTATCCCCTTGTTATTTTGCCTGTGATGCGGTTTGTTAAATCCAGAACATCTTCCCATGCAAGAAAGTTTTTATCTATAAGTGCTCTCTTTCGCTCTTGATTTTTCCCATATTCTTTGTAAGTGACCATATTTTCTTGACTTTTGTTGTCTTTTTAAAGGTGTAGTCTTTTAATAATTTGATTTCATTACTGGTTTTTCAGCATAATCAATTATTTAAACTCAGCCGCAATTGAGCAGATAATATTTTGAAAGGAGGTTATACATATGGTACTCGATTTTGCAAAAGAGGCGATCCAAAATTCTAGTCAGTACAGTATCAACTTTGACGAGTTGCGAGCTGGTAAGGCTAATATCAAAGTATTTGGTTGCGGTGGCGCTGGTTGTAACATGACGACTTGGTTATTTAACAAAGGAATCAATGGGGCAACTATCTACGGAATCAATACTGACGCACTTCACTTGAGCATTACTAAAGGAGATGAAAAAATCTTAATTGGTAAAGAACTTACTCGTGGTCTTGGCTGTGGCGGTTATCCTGCTAAGGGCCGAGAGGCTGCGAAGGAAGCGTTATCTGAGTTGAAGAAAGGCGTAGGCAATGCTGATATGGTCTTTATCTGCGCAGGAATGGGTGGTGGAACCGGAACCGGTAGCGCTCCCGTTGTTGCACAACTTGCCAAGGAAAGCGGTGCTGTTGTCATTGGTGTTGTAACCATGCCGTTTGAGTGTGAGAAAGCACGCATTGACAAGGCTGAATTTGGACTACAAGAGCTTAGAGATGTTGTTGATACAGCTATCGTTATTGACAACAATCGACTTGTCGATATTGCCGGTAATTTGCCTATGGAACAAGCTTTCGCAGTAGCGAACGAGCTGGTAAGTACAATGATTAAGGGAATTGTGGAAACCATTACCCTGCCGTCATTGATTAACTTAGACTATGCTGACGTTTCTGCTATTATGAAAGGTGGTGATGTGGCAGTTATAGGCGTTGGAGAGAGCGATACGACGGCTCGTGTAGATGAGGCTGTTCGACAGGCTTTGACGCATCCGCTTTTGGACGTTGATTATCGCGGTGCAACTGGTGCTTTGATTCACGTGACGTGTGGTCCTGACTTTAAACTTGAAGAATTTTCAGGTATTGGACAACTTGTTACGGAGAACTTGAGCGCAGATGCAAACGTGATTATCGGTGCTCGTGTTAACAAAGACTTTGGAAACAAGGTACGTGTTATTACGATCATGACTGGTGTTAAGTCACCCTACGTTCTTGGTAAGGAGCGTGAACCTGCGCCTGGCGCGCACTCGCAAATGTCCGATTTGGGCATAGAAGTCTTCAGATAATTTTTACCTGAGGGATCTTTTTTCTTTTTTCCCTTTTTTTTTATTTTTTAGTTCTAGAATTAATTGTTTGTTACCAGGTCTTGGGATCTTGGCTTTGGACGGGGCGTTTCTTTTGTCCCCATTGCTCCCACATAATGGTACTCTCAAGTGCCGCTTTTTTGGGATGCTTTGGTTTTTCTGCAGGATGTCCTATGGCAATGAGCGCTTCTACGTCTACGTTGTCTGGAACTTTAAGATCACGTTTAACCGCGCTGTCTAAGTAGGCACCCACCCAGCAGGCACCTAGCCCCAGTTCGGTTATTCTGAGGAGGAAGTTTTGTATGGCTGCTCCTGCTTGCTGTCGTGCGTATCGGTTTGCACGATCGTAATACATTCGCCCTAATTGTGCTTCGTCTGAACATACTGCTACGATGGTATCTGCGTCGGCAATCCAATCTTGATCTGCGTGCTGCGCGAGCGCGTTTTTTAGCTCTTGACTGGTTATCACGATAAACTTGAGTGCGTTAATGTTCCCTGCGAGGGGAGCTTGCAACGCTGCATCCATTGCCTCAAGCACGAGGCCCCACTTTACTTCCTTTTTTTTGAATTTTCTTACTGAACGACGCTTCTCGATGCCTTCAAGAACTTTCATTTTTATATTACGTTGTGCGCTTATAAAAATCTTGTTACTCCTTTTTTCTCGTTCTTTTTTTGGAGAAGATTTAAATAGACTTTTTGTTTTTATTGGCTATGACACACGAAGGTGCGCGTGGTCCTGAGGTTGATCCTTTTTCTCTTGCCTGTCGGGATGCTGTCTTTCTCGGTGCTCGTTTTGGCTATGAGGGAAATCTCGATAGAGTAAGCTCGTTCTTTGAAGCTCATGGCGCAGACGCTCGTTCTGAGGACCTCTTTGCCTTTTATAACTGGGTGGCTGATCAAGCCGACCGCGCTCGGGAAGGGGCAGATACAATGGTTCCAGATTCTCTTCGAGAAGCAGTTTATGGTGCCGTTCTCGATAGTCCTCAAAAAAGCAAGTACGATTCTTTCCCGCAGGGGCAACGTCCTGCTTCGTTTTTATTGGCCGGACTTTCATTTGATAGCGGCATTTATCATGGAATTAGGTCCGTTCCTTCGGGAGCAGAGGTTATTTCTGCATCTCGTACACCTTACTCGGTAAGTCAAGCAAGGCACTTTCGTACTTCTTTTTCTGTACGAGCGGGTCGTGTTCCGGTTTTATCTCGTCGAACTATTTTTGCAGGTTCTTCTCGGGCTCGCGTTTAGTTAGACGTTATTTCTCCGCTACATATGAGACGAGTTCCTTGGTAGAATACGGTTGATTGTCCGGGTGCAGCTCCTTCAAGGGGCGTTTTGGTGCGAACCTGCCAGTGGTGGGCTTTTTTTATAAGCGTTGCAGGTGTGAACGAACCTAAATGACGTATACGAACGTTGGCTCGAAGGTGTTTTGTTTTTTCTTGTTCGTTTATCCAATGTACCCCCTTTATGAGGAAATCGTCTTTTTTGAGTAACCTGTGATGTTCGGGGACCACTATAATTGTGTTTGTACGCATGTTTTTTCGTGCAACGAAGAATCGTTTTTGAGATAACGCGCCCTTTGTTACGATTATTCCCGTTGTAGGGCGTACACGTTCTCCTAGCGTGTAATACTGGGCTCCGCGATGGGTTCCTATTATCTGATTGTTTTCGTCGCGCACAACCCCTTTCTTAGGCTTGATGCGGGTTTCAAGGAAGGACTTGAGCGGAATATTTCCGATGAAACACACGCCTCGCGAGCTTTGACGATTGAAATTGGGAAATTTGTTCTTTTCTGCTATCTTTCTCACCATTTCTTTTGTTAATCCTCCAATGGGCATGAGCGTATGTGATAGCTCTTTTTGTGAAAGCTCTGCGAGAAAGTAGGACTGATCTTTATTTCTGTCTATGCCTTGATGTAATTCGTACCCTCTTTTTGTTTTTTTTATTCGTGCGTGGTGTCCCGTTGCGATAAACTCTATCTTTAGTTTTTGCGCTGCCTTCCAGAGGAGAGGGAATTTGATACGCGTGTTGCAAACAATATCGGGATTGGGCGTTATCCCTCTTCGATACGCACTTATCATAGGTCCTACGACGAGCTTTTGATATTCTTTTTCAAAGTCAAATAGTTTGAGCGGGATGTTTAAGAGTGCCGCTATTTTTCGCGCTTCTTTGTATTCTTCGCGCCACGAGCATGCGCCTGTTACTTTATCCTTGGTCTCTGAAAAACTTTTGATAAATGCGCCTATTACTTGGTATCCTTTTTTCTTTAGAATCATCGCTGCGACGGCAGAATCAACGCCTCCGGATAACCCTAGGAGTACGGTTTTTTTATTCATTTAAATTATCAATACGTGAGCGTCCTATGGACAGTACGTATCCTAGAAGTGCGACGTTAATGAGCATACCGAGAAAGGCTTCTAATGCGGCGAGCCAGCGATTCACGCCAAGAGGCGTTATGTCTCCGTATCCGACGGTTGTTATCGTTACAGTGCTGAAATAAAGGGCATCTTCAAAAAGAATGTGTTTTTGTTGTCCAAACTCGATAAACTGGTCTGCACGTGAGAGATACGCTCCTGCGAATAAAAAAATGATCATGACGATTGTTATTAGATAACTTGCGAGAAAATGCGTGACTTTTTTTGAACCGAAGGTTGAACGTACCCATAACATAAGTCCTGCTGAATAGAATATAATTGCAATAAATACTGCAATTAAGAGCGGGCTTACGGTTGTTTTTAATACGTAGTATACGATTGCAAATAGGATAATAACCGCAATCGAGGCGTAATCTTCTAAGAGTGTGCCGCCTTTTCGTATAATATGAAATATTTTGACACCTATAAAAAGCCCGAGCAATAGAGGTGTTATGAAGCGGGGAATCTTCCAGTACTGGTCTGAGAAAAGCGAAGCAATTAAAGCTGCCCCTATGAAAATCGCTAGTGTAAATTCAATGCGTGTCGGTCTGTGTTGATGTTCGTGCGGGATCGTGCTTTGCATCTTTCTCCAATGGCTAAAATTCATGGTTATTTTACGTCGGAGAAGTTTAAAAGGCTTGAGATGAGGAGACGTCCCCTGCTGGACTCGAACCAGCGACCCTCTGATTAACAGTCAGATGCTCTACCTGCTGAGCTAAGGGGACTTGAGAAAGTGAACGAGGAACGTTATTTAAAACTTATCAAAAGGCCTTAATTCGTGTAAATAATCAATTTTTCTTTCGTTTTTGAAACTTTTCTTTTTTTCTTAGCGTTTTTTGTTTTTTATCTTCAAAAAGTTTTGTTTTTCTTTCTCCGTCGATACTTTTTTCTCTGTTTTTCTCTGTTTTTCTTTTTTTCCTAAATTTCAGAAAGTTTTATATACAAAAGTTGCTACTCATTAAGATAAAAAGAGGTTATGGAGATGCCCAAAAAGAAAGCAACTAAGAAGAAAAAGAAGAGATAATCTTCTTTTGCCTCTTTAACTTTTTTATTTTTCTTGTCTCGTTTTTTTTCTGTGTGTTGATTCTTTCGAGGAATCGATATACATTTGCTTGTTTTGATCCTCGAATAAGATTAGTTATTGCCGTTATAGTGTATTCTACCTCTTCGGCAGAACCGATGATTCCTACTTCATTGTCTTGAACACGTATATAACAGTCTGCAATATTCTCTATTGTTCTTTTTGTTCTGCCTTGGGTTCCTATAAGTCTGCTTTTAACAACTTCTAAGTCTACACGACGCGTGAAATCTTTTATACTAAGTCGTTTGAAGATCATATCTTCATTTTTTAACATAAGTGCTACATCGAGTGGAAACCCAAAACCAAACGCGTCGAGCACCATTTCTGCTTCATATTCTTCGAGTGCAGGACCATTAATGGTTACTTTTTTCCCTTTAATATCTATTGTAACTCCTAGTCTTTTTTCCAGTTTTTCTTTCTCGGTTAGTAATTCTCTGGTGCGTTTTACAAAGAGGGTTTCCATTTAGAATTCGTTTGCTCGATTTGTTAGCAACCCACGTTTACGTAATTGGTTGACTTCTGATGAATTGTATTTGTAAATCACGTCTCCTTTTTCGGGGTCGTGTTCCCATAACTCAATCATTACTACATCGTTTATACGTAACCAAAGTGAACGTTTGAATCGACCGGGGACGCGACAATTACGCGTTTTGCCGTCCGAGCAGAGAATGTCCATGCGATTGCCGCCAAGTCTTTGAGTGACGGTACCGACCATTTGACCTTGTCTAGGGAGTCTGGCTCGCACGGGTGCTCCTTCTAGGGGCATACCTGGTTTTGGAGTCTGCGCTCCTGTTTCGTCGAGTTCTTCGAATTCTTCTTCCACGAGATTAGAGACAAAAAATGTTATTTAAAAGTTCCTACTGAACTTTTAAGCCAAGAAAAGCTTTGCTTTTTTATGTTTAAAAGTTGTTATTGCCCTTTTTAAGTGAGAATGAGTGCGAATGGGATAGTGGCAATCGTATCCGTATCTGCTTTAGTTATGAGGCCGGCTTGTTCGGCGGCGTGTACGGCGTGGTGGCCTACAATGTTGAAGGTAGCATCTTCCTTTACATACTCTTTGAGCAAAGCTACTGCTTGCTCCGTGTTTATTTCTTGGTCTTTAAAGAATGAGGCACGTATGTCCAACTCTCGAATATCCTGTTCAAATCGCTTTCCTATGAGTTCTGCATCACAGAGTGCTACGACAACTCTGTATGAGTTATGCACTTTTACAACGAGCACGTTTTACTTCATCTTTGCCGCTTCATCTTTGCCCAATACACGCCAGCATTCGTGGGTGCCTTTAGGCGACTTAGTGACTGCAAACCATCGTCCACTCTTCTCTACAACTCTATAGCTGTCAGTCTCGAACTTGGACTTTGTTTTGACGTCATAGAAGCTTATCTTTTTTGCCATAGGATATCCTCCTTTGCTAGGGCTCTGTATTTTCAGGGGATTATAAAGCTTGCCGTTCGGGGATTATAGAACTAAATCTTACTTCTGATGGGTGTTTTTGCACCGCAGGCAAGACAATGTTTGAATTTTATGCCGTGGTCTGTAATGACTTCAGTGTCTGGTTTCTTGCACTCGGGACACACGACGAAGTCGTGCACGTAGGATTCTATTTTTTCGTTGACGCGGGCGGCGTTGAGTTTTGCTTTGAATATTAAACGATCTTGGTCTATTTCAGCAAAGCTTGCGAGTTCTTTCATAAGATATTTAGCGAGGTGCTCTAATGGGCGTCTCAGGTAATCTGCGATTGGTTTTGCATTGACTATGATTGTTTTATCGCCCTGAATTTGACCTTTTGCCTTAGGTATTTCGAATCGTTCGCCTCCGGTACCCACTACTTTGATTTTGCTATACGCGCGTTCGATGAGTTGTTCGTACTCTTCCATTTTCAAGGTTGCTTCAGATAGTTTATAAAGATGTTTACTCTATCATTCATATGAATGTAAAGAATCTTGTTTTAGGCGTGGGTATCTTTGTTGTGTACTTGCTTGTGCTGAATTATGGAATTGAGGCGTTTTATCCGAGTCCGCAATATGAGGATTATTGCACTGCCAATGGGGGATATTATTATGCCGATTCGTATGTAAAGTCTGCCCCTATTCCCGCAGGTAATACGACCTGTTTGCTTGTGCCTACTCCTCAGCAGCAGAACGAGTGTATTCAAGCAGGAGGCAATCTCATGGCTGCGACCTACGATGATGCTGGTTGTCCCTTAACGTTTAGGTGCGATTTGTGCAACAAGGAATTTACCGACGATCAGAAAGCGCACTCCCAGACGGTGTTTATCATTTCGATTATCGCAGGAATTATCACTCTCTTGATTGGATTTATGATCTTGACTATTGAACCAGTTGGTAGCGCTCTTATGGCTTCGGGTATTGGGGCGCTTGTGTATGGCTCGATGCGCAACTGGCAGAACTTGAGTAACGTCTGGCGCTTTTTGCTCTTGCTTGTGGCGCTGGGTTTATTGATTTGGATTGCAATTCGTATTAATAAACAAGGGAAGAAAGGGTTTTTGGCGAAGTTGGGGCTGGAGAAATAATCTTTTTTTTAGCGTATTTTAACCTAAATACCTGAGTTTGCCCGGCCTTGGTTCATAGACCATGCCTTCTTCGAGGAGTTTGCGTATTTCATTGTTTATGACATCGGGTGTGGCTTGGACTTCCATGACGAGTTTTTCGGTTTCAACGCCTCCGTTTGCATCTTCTTGCTTTATTTTTTCAAGAATGACCTCGCGTACTTTCGCTAGTTCGGTTTTTTCGACAACCTTCGGTTTTGTCTTGTCTATTTCGAGCTTTCGTACCATCAGAAACGCAGGATCGCGCTTTTTGATTATCTCTGGCGTCAGATAGACTTCGTTATTCCACGAACGAAGGAGGCCGATGACTGATACCGTGTCTCCTTGTGCAAACGGAGCGAATTTTGTTATATCTTCTCCGAAGAGTTTGAGTTTTATTTGTCCTGAGGCGTCGTCAAGCGTCATCGAAGCAAATTTTTTCTCTCCTTCCTGTAAAAATTTATCGATTATATTTGCGATCAGGTTAACACGAACTATTTGTTTGTTTTCTATTTCGAGCGACTTGAATCTGTCCATTTCCATGATTACACGGCCTTTAAGGAGATCACCGATACGCATTTTGTAGGCGATGTGGCGTTTGAATTCTTGGTCTGCCATGAGATTTTGTACGTTCGAGCGTTTTTAAGGATTTATATCAGGGAGCGTTATGTCGTTATCTGGATAAATCCGTGCTTGGGTTCAAAGATATCTCCTTTTTTCTTAAGTTCTGAAATAGCATCTTCTATTTCCATTTTGGTTACTTTTTCGCCTACTTCTCTTTCGATTTCTTCAACGGGAATTAGTTTGCCGATACGCGATTCGAGTTTTGCGATGGCCTCTCGTACCGCAATTATTTTTCCTCTTCGTGAACTGGTTATTCCTGTGGTAATTCTATCAATGTCAAACGTTTTTGTGTCTTCGTCGTAGCCGACTTGGCGTAGAGAGCGTTGGAGGAGTTCGATGGCGCGTTTCGCGTCCGCAGATACGACGGTATCGCTGAGACGAACACGTGCGCACGCTTCAGAGAGGCGAACGATTGCTTCAAGTTGTCGTGCAGTAATCGGAATTGGTTTGATGTCTTTGTCAGAGGATACAGACTGGTTTCGTAATCTCACATTAAATCTTTTTATTTCGGCTACTGCTTCGTCGCTCAGGCGAGGTTTACATTTTTGTGCATAGGCTATGTATTTACGCAAGAGCTCGGGTTCGATTACTTCACGAATGACTTCTTGCTGATGTTCTTCGAGAACGTAGGTTGCGATGGCTTCATCTTGTGTTTTGTTTGGTATGTCTCTTAGAACGAAAATGACATCGAAACGGCTGAGGAGCGCAGGAGAGATGTCTATTTGTTGCGGAATTGGAGTGAATGGGTCAAACCTTCCCAATTTGGGGTTGCCTGCTGCGAGCACGGATGTTTCTGCACGTAGGGTTGCTTGAATGTTTGCTTTTGAAATGGTGACGGTATTATGAAGTATTGTTGCCTGCGAAATAAATGCATGTGTTGGTTCTATGGTTACGTCATATACCCATTTTTCTTCTTCATTTGGCACGATTTCTATCCCGATTACAGATTCCCATCCTATTTCCCCGATGAGTGTTTCTAGAAATTCTTTACTTTCTTTTTGTTTGACTTGGATTGCTAATTGTTGTAAGAAGGGAGTTGAAAAACAAAACGCCTCCTTTCTCTTTATGTGGTCGTATTTAATGTCATAACTAGAATACTTTCCTACGTGTTTAATTCCTTCTTTTTCAATTATTTCCATTATTCTCTGATTAAACTCTTGAGGAACGCGGTTTTTTACAAATCGTTTTATTGTTTTTTCTTTAAGATAGTTTTCTATAATCTGGTTCTTTTCTGGAGTAACGAATTTTATTTCCTCTTGGAATCTTTGTATATTGGTGTATTCGGTTATGCCTACTCGATAAAACCCTCTATTTTCCGTTATACTGCTTCTTATTTTGAATCTGAGTAAGAGATCTTGGATTTGGCTCGCAAGTTGTTTGCTCTTTGTTTTGTAACCTATACGAATGGTGCGTTCTTTTATTGTAGCATAGCCATCTCCTTCAAAAAGTGCCGACAGCATACGGGCTATATCCTCTTTTCTTCCCCTTAGCGCGAATTTTGGAATTGATTTTTCTCCCGAAGTCTTTAGTATCTCGGGCATGTTTCTTATGAAAAATTCTGCTAACTCTCGCGAGGTATATCGATACATATACCGGGGAGCATGCTCATCGACTTTTAGTTGTTTATACGGTGTAAGGTTAAATGTAGTTTTCATTGCCTCTTCGAAATCGTCAAGAACTCGTTTATCGCTATTGGTGAAATTAACTCCTATCACCTTGCCCCGATTTTTTTCTCTTGAACCTTCGGCTATGAGATATCCTACTATTTTGAATAATGCAGGGCCATTTTTTTCAGGAAGTCGTGCGTGTTGTTTTGCTCTTGGATTTCTTTCTATTCTTTCTAATATTTGTTCTTCTCCTGGGATGGGCGCATTTAGGGGAATTGGTATAGGGTCCCCTATTTTTACAGTATCGGCACGTTTCGTTATGATTTTACCATTTTCAACGGTGAATATGGGATGTTCTGGCGTTACTTTTATTTCCCTTCCGTGAGAAAACTTGATTTTGACAAAACGGTTGAATGCTTTATGTTTACTTATTCTATCTACTTTTGTTTTGTACACTTTTTTGAAGTCTGTAGTGAGTATCTCTAACTCGTTGTAGGGCAAAATGAGGCAATCTTTACCTTCAATTATCTTTTCTTTATTTTTTTCAAATAGTCCCTCGACGAGTTCCCCGATTTTTATTTCTTCTCCGTTTGCGAGTGTAATGGGGGTTTCATAGTGATAACACTGCTGTTCCATTGCTTCGTGCATCGTACTTCTATCATGTTCGTCCATTTTTTCTATTTCGTCGACACACACCGTTCCTTTGTTTGCGAGCACCATGGCTCCTGCCTCGAGCGACCATCCCTTTAAGAATTCATCTTTTATGACTGCTGCCGTGAGGCCTGCACCCGTTGTTGCTTTTCCCGAGACGTATCTCCCTTTAGGTGCAATTCGCGAAATAAATTTGAGTGTAACGGACTTGGCGACTCCTGGATCTCCCACAAGCAAAATGTGGATATTTCCTCTGGTTTGTCCTCCGTCTGATTTCTTTTTCCTAATTCCTGAAAAAAGTTGCAACATAAGCGCTTCTTTCACGTCGTCAATACCATAGACGCTTGGGGAAATACTTTTACTTAGTTTTTTATAGATGAGCGGGTCTGCAGCAAGTTCTCTAATCTGTTTTTCATCCTCTTCTGATATTTTCAGGTCAGCGAAGGTTTCTTCCATAGGGATGATATTATTTGCTTCTATCGCTAAATCGAATCTCGTTGAAATCGCGCCGGTTTGCAGAGGTACGGGAACTTCTTTGAGTACTCCGAATACGCGTATTCTACTTCCGGGCGTGGTACGCTCTTCAAGTCTTGGTTCAACGAGGTCTTCTTGCAGAAATACGTTCATTCGCTTTGGCTGTTCTCCGCCGTCTAACGAGTCGGGTGATTCTTCGATTACAATACGTTGTGCGTCAACCATTTCTTTAGAGAGGAGTTTGAATTGTCCCTTTCTGCCACACGAACAGCGTGAAGGTTCGTTGAACTTTCTGTCGATTTGAAGAACAGAGAGGATAGCACCACACGTAGGACATTCGAATCGCGCGTTCACTACTTGGGGTCGCACGTCTGAAGCTTGACGCACAATACCTTCAATCCAGAGTAATTGGTCGAGATGCTTGGCTCGTATGTGGCGGACCTTTAGTTGGGCCGTTTCAGGCAAGCTCGTGAGTCTAATGCGCGGGTTTTTTTGAATTTCAAGTTGAGCAAGGGCATCTTCAAGAAGGGCAATTGTTTCTGAAGGCTTTTGGAGTACTTCTTCCGCAAGGTCAGGGGAGAATTCGGCAAGATATGAAAATGGTAGATAAACGACGTTTTCACGTTCGCGAGCAGAGGTTCCAATTACTTTGCTTTTGTATACTTCAAAGAAATTTTTTGCTTCTTGGGTAAGCTCCTCTTTTCTTTTGAGTTCCATACCAGAGCGCCGTAGCAGGCGTTTATATCATTTGTTATGGCTTTCTATATAACTCTATTCAAGGCTGAATCGCAGAAGTGCACCAACTCCCTTGGTGATGCTAAAAAATTGTACTCCCTCTTGGGTTTCGTTCGAGATAATGGCTACTTCTGCACCTATTGATTCTGCGGCTTTTTCATAATGGGCTATTCTTTCTTTAGGGAGTTCTCTCGCAATGAGGACAAGTTCGACGGCTCCTCGTTCAAGTGCGAGTGTTACGCGCTCTTCGCCGTAGACTGCTTTCTTAGGGTCTTTTCCGAGCGTATTAAAGAAGCGCTCAAGTATCTTTTTTTCTTTTATGATCTCCTGTTCGGCGATGTCTTCTTGTGAAGACTCGACAAGCAACTTGAGGCCGTGTTCGTCGGTGTACCCTATATCTTTTACTGCAATGACTTTTTCTTTGAGCTTCGTGACTAATTCGCCTTCTTCGAGAAAATCTTCTTTTGTGGGAATGGGCCCTCCAATCAAAAGACCTTTAAGACGAGGCATGTCAAAGAAGATTTCTTTCATGGCTTCGGCAACTCGTCTGAAGAACTCTTTGGCAAGCCCTTCAGTTACACGATGGTATCTTTGGCTTGACTGCCCGCCTGCACGTACTTTTCCTGGGACACCTGACGTAAGGGTTCGGATAACTTCTATTTTTTTGCCTTCTAGGACACCAATCGTCGCTTCTTGTCTATCAATGGCAAGCAGACCGTATATTTCTTCAGTTTTGAGCATATCGCGCAGAGGTTCGGTGACAAACGTTTTATCGCAACGGTAGATACGGACTTTGAGCTCTTTGGGAGGTTCAATCGCCCATAACTGAATATCTTGTCCGCCTTCTTTTTCCGAGACGTTTCCTGCAAAGAGGGCAAGCCCATTAGGCGGGGTTTGCCGATAAGACTTGAGGGCTCTGACGATTGTCCCGATGGCGTCAATGACTGCAGTTCTTGTTTGCTTTGATTTTATATTTTCCGCGGTTCCTGCTTCGGATTCTAGTTGCTTGGTCACTGCATGAATGTTGAAACCTGCCGGTATCATTACCGATACCAGTTCAGTGTGCTGACCTCGTTTTGATTCGAGTTCTTCAATCTGTTCTTCAAAGTGAAGACGTTGTTTATCGTCCATGGTTAGAGTCAAAGATTATAGTTAATAAAGTTAAGGTTTTTATAGGCCTTCTTTTTTATTTTTAGATGATAGATTATAATGAAGCGCTCAGATTCACGGGACTTCGACACGCTCTTTGTGAAATCTTCGAACCTCAGCGTTATTTGGTTACGGATCTTTCTGATTTTCAATGCAACCGTGGTGCTATCGTACCAACAAACAAGATTATTTTTATTGGGAGGGGTTTGAACGGACTTGCTTTTGTAGATGTGGGGCACTCTTGTGTGTACGACTCATTCGATTTAAACAGGGGGGCGCTTAACGACTCTCACGGGAGTATTGATGTTGCTTTAGATTCCTTGCCTGTTACACTTTCTGCAGGGCTTACTCAGGGCGCCCGACTTCATCAAGTCGTACTTCAATATGATACTCAGAGCGAGCGTGTTTATCTTAGTTCTTTTGATCGCTCTCCTGGAAAGCCTCGTCGATCTTTGCCTTTAGAAGTAGGATCTACTCGAGTGGCGCTTGTTTAAGGATGTGTAAATAATTCTTCTCTTTATAGAAATTCTACATTTAGAGGGCCATGGCTTATATCCTTCGAGACGGTCACTTCTTTAAGGTCTTTCATAACATGCTCAAGGAGCAGTGCATCTTCTTTAGGGAGCGTTAGTTTTATTTCGGCTTTCATTGACTTCTTTTCTTCCGACTTTTTTTGACGGACGAATGAGATTATCTCTAACAATTTTGTCCAGATTTTGGCGTCATTTTCTTTTTGTTTTATTTTTATTAGCTCGGGCCAGGACTCAAGATGAATCGATTTCTTTTTTTCTAGCTTTGCGAAGTGTTGCTGATACATCTCTTCCGTTATATAGGGCGTAAAAGGCGCAAACAGCTTCAAGATAGCGAGTAAGGCTTGATAGAGCGTATAATGCGCCGAGGCTTTTTCTTCAGGTGTTCCGTTGTATATTCGATATTTAACAATCTCTACGTAATTATCCGCAAACGTTCGCCAGAAGAAGGTGTCTGCCTCTGCCTTTGCTCGTGCGTAGTTGTACTCTTCAAATGCTGACGTAGCTTTCTGTATTGTTTCGTTGAGCTGATTTAAGAGGAGACGGTCTGTTTCGTGGAGTTTTTGGGCCTTTTTCTGGTATTTAAGATTCAGGAAGGTGAAATTTGTAGCATTCAGTAGTTTCGTTACAAACTTTTTTCCTGTCACGACATCTTTTTCTTGATAGTCTATGTCCTCCCCTAATTTTGACGTTCCGGCCCAATATCGTATTGCGTCGGCTCCGTACTTTTCAAGCACTTCTTGGGGTCGCACCACGTTGCCGGTTGATTTCGACATTTTCTCCCCCTTGAGCGTAACAAATCCGGATATGGCTGCCTCTTTCCATGGGTTCTTGTTAAAGTGCAGTCGTGATTTTACCATAGTAGTGAAGAGCCAGAACGAAATTATTTCATGTGCTTGTGGACGGAGATTCATCGGAAATAGCTTTTCTTGCACTTTTTTGTCTTTGACTAAACTTGTGGCTAGTTGGGGCGTTAGGGATGAGGTGAACCAGGTATTGAGAATGTCTGTTTCTGGAACAATCTCTTTTGATTTACATTTGGGACAATTTTTTACGGGAGGGCTATCTTGCGTAGGGTCTACGGGGAGGCTTTTTTCTTCAGCGAGGATAACGTGCGAACAGTTTTCGCAGTACCAAACCGGAAATGCTACTCCGAAGTATCTCTGATTTGAAATAAGCCAGTCCCATTGCAGTCCATTGACCCAGTTATCATATCGATGCCTCATAAACTCCGGATACCATTTGAGTTCAGAGCCCCATTTGAGCATTTCTTTTTTTAAATCAAGATATTTGAGGAACCATTGTTTACTCTTGACGAACTCGATTTCAGTTCCACATCGCTCGTGCACATTCACCGCATGCTTTAAAGGGGTTTGTTTTTTAACGAGCCCCTGTGTTTTGAGTTCTTCGAGCATTTTTTTTCGGGCTTCTTTTATTTTCATGTCTGCGTATACGCCCGCGAGGTCGGACATTCTTCCTTCTTCCGTGATGGCTATCTTTATGGGCAAATTGTACGCTTTTTGCCATTCCATATCGGTTTGGTCTCCGAACGTGCAACACATGACAATACCGGTTCCTTTGTCGGGGTTCACTCGGGCATCTTCCATGATGGGCACCTCAAATCCAAATAAGGGGACTTTTGCTTTTTTCCCTTTGTATTTTTTATATCGTGCGTCTTCAGGGTTGTACATAATTGCTACACACGCAGGAAGCAGCTCGGGTCGTGTTGTTGCGATGATGAGTTCTTTATTGTCGATTGTGAATGCGATATCGTTAAACGTCGAATCGAATTCTTTGTCTTTTACTTCTATTTGTGAGACACCCGTTTTACATTCAGGGCACCACATAGCGGGCGCGTCCTTTCGGTATAAGCGTCCTTTCTTATAGAGGTCTAGAAAGGACCATTGTGCTATTCTTCTTGAGTTTGCTTCGATAGTTGAATAAACGAGGTTAAAATCGCAGCTTATTCCTATATTTTTCCAATCTTGTATAAATTTCGGCCGTTCTTTTTTTAAAAAATCAAGGCAGAGCTCTATGAATTTTTCGCGGGGCATTTCTTTGGCTTTTACATTCATTGTTTTTTCAACTAATCGTTCGGTGGGGAGTCCGTTATCGTCGGTTCCGAAGGGGTAGAATAGTTCAAAACCCTTCATTCGTTTGAATCGCGCGATGAAATCCTGCTGCGCATAAGAGCAGGCGTGCCCCATGTGCATTTCTCCCGAGACAGTTGGGGGCGGTGTATCGATTGAAAATATTGGTTTTTTTGTTTTTGGATTGAATGTGTAAATGTCCTCTTTTTCCCAATAGATGCGCCATTTAGCTTCTAGTTCTTGTATGTTTATATCGGGCATACTGAAAGAGAGGTAAAAGGGATTAAAAAGATTGGGTTTGTGGATTCTGTGTGAATAAAAAAGAGTATTTTCTTTCAGTGTTTAAGCTGGCAGAGAAAAAGTATGGAGAACATGATAAACGGCTTGCAGGAGATGATTGGCCTCATGCATGGCAGACGCTGATTGCTACGATTATGTCTGCTCAAACTCGGGACGAGGTGACGATACCGGTGGCTGAGGGGCTCTTTGCGCGCTATACCTCTCTTGACAAATTGGCACATGCGAGAGAGAATGACGTCTTGAATATAATCAAACGGGTGAACTTTTCTAAGACGAAGGCGAAGAACGTTATTGGGGCGGCACGGTACTTGGTTGAACACTATGACTCTCACGTGCCCGATACTATCGATGCGCTTGTGAATCTTCCAGGGGTTGGGAGAAAGACAGCTAATCTAGTCTTAAGTGAAGTGCATAAACAAGACGGCATAACGGTTGATACGCACGTGCATCGTATTGCTAATGTATTCGGATTTGTTACGACCAAGACTCCGACTCAAACGGAGTTTGCGCTGAGAAAACTTGTTCCTTCGCGATATTGGTCGAGGATAAATCGAATTTTTGTGCTGTGGGGGAAAGATGTGCGTGGATACGATAAGAAAAAATTTCTTGCGAAATTGAAGGAATAGATTTTTAAACTGCATCGTTCTTTTGCGGGCATGAGCGATAATAGGATTTCGATGCCTTCTGGGATGGGCGGGTTGATGCGCTATGACGCTGAGTATTCGAGTCGTTTTATGATTACTCCTGCAATGGCACTCGGGTTTGTAGCGGCGGTGCTTGTGTTCGTGTTTCTGGTGAAGGTATTCTTCCCAGCCTAAAAAGAGTGTATGAGTGGAAGTTGTCGTGATTTGCGTGAGTATATGAATGATCCCAAAGTAGCTGATGCTTTTTCATTTATTATTTCGGGTAGAAAGGGATATAAGGCAGTTATTGAACGTCGTGTTGAACCTACGGTTTGCTCGGGCTGTAAAGTCACGCTAAAAGAAGAATCTAAGTTCTGTCCTGAATGCGGAACGAAGGTTGTGAAACCTGCAGTTGCTAGTTAACGATATTTATTTATAGCCTTTTTTTAAGAGAAGGTAATGCGTATCGGATTTGACCTCGATGAAACACTCGCGCCTTTTATGCCGCATCTTATTACGTATCTGCATCGGCAGGGTATTAATGTGCCTTCTTACGAAGAAACATTTTCATTTAATTTGTGGGAGGTGTGGGGTTGTACGCCTGAGGAGTCGCGTCGACGCGTTTTTGATTTTTATCATTCTCCCGATTTTTCTGAGTTGCGCCCGTATCCTGACGTGTCTCCTCTGCTTGCACATCTTTTTCGACAAGGGCATGAACATCATGCTATAAAGGCTCGCCCCGATTCGATGTGGGAACGTACCGATGCTTTTTTTAGAAATCACTTGCCCAATCTTTTTAGTGGAGTGCATCTCACGGGGCAGTATTCCCCTACTCCTTCTGCTACTTCCAAGTCCCGCACTAAAGGTGTCCTTTCGTGTGAACTCGGACTTGATCTTTTTGTTGAGGATTCTTTGCATCATGCTACAGAGGTTGCGTCAAAGGGCGTTTCACGAGTTTTTCTTATGACACGTCCTTGGAACCAAGGGCATGTCGTGCCCGAAGGAGTGTCTCGGATTTCTTCACTCGGAGAGATTTGTTCTTATGTGGAAAGTTATAAAAATGCTCGCGGGAATCATTGAGCATGTTTGGCGGATTAGATCCTAAGAAGATGCAGGCTGTGATGAAACAGATGGGCATCAAACAGGAAGAGATAGAAGCAGCGCGTGTGATTATTGAAGGCTCTGACAAGAAGATTGTAATTGAACATCCGTCGGTGCAGAAGATAACCATGCAGGGTCAGGTTTCATGGCAGATAACGGGAGAGGTTCGAGAGGAGGAAGCAGGCATTAGAGAAGAAGATATTGATTTGGTGGCTGGGCAAGCAGGCGTTTCAAAGGAAAAAGCGCGCGCTGCACTTGAAAAACACGGTGGAGATCTTGCGCAGGCATTAGCCTCTTTAGAATAACTACTTCTCAGTAATACTAGCAATTTCAGCAAGGTATTTATATCGCATTTTATCTATATGGGTCTATTACGCCTGCGATTCGCTATGATTGATTCGGTTATTAAGGAAAAAATTAGCGCAGATCATCTGCTCTATGTCAGCCTCAAGTATACGAAGACGTGTGATGTTATTATTAATTTATTATTGCGGTGGAAGATTATGATTGACCATGCGATGGACATTCTTATTGATCGTGCTAAAAAACAAAAAAAATGGAAGCCCATACCCGATGCTCCTCGCGCTAAACTTGTACAACTGAAGCGAATTTATCAGGGCGTTTCTCCTGTACATGAAACTCTTGAACTCTATGAGCTCTTTCGAGATATTGAAAAACTTGACAAGGTGCGAGAGAGTGAATTTCGCAAGGGTGTAAACTTGCGCGTGAGCTATCAAGGCAAAGAAATCAGTATTAACCTCGATAAATTACGAGAGTATTCTGAGATTTTAGAAAGGTTTATAAGTTATCTCAAATAAGCCTCCTCATCCCGCAGTGTATCTGCTGGGTTTCGAATGGCTAAGCTTATTGCAGTAATTTCAGGTAAAGGTGGTGTAGGCAAAACGACGACTGCCATCAATTTGGGCGCTGCGCTCAACTCGTTTGGTAAAGAGGTCATCGTGCTAGATGCAAATTTGACTACTCCTAATGTTGGACTTCATTTAGGTGCACCCATTGTGCCGATTAACCTTAATCATGTGTTACTTGGCAAAGCAAAGATAGGGGATGCGTTGTATGAGCATGAGTCTGGCACTAAGATTGTTCCGAGTTCGCTTTCTGTTAAAGAATTGCGTCGACTAAACCATCGCAAACTTCGTGATGTTGGTAAGTCGTTGCGTCGCATGGCCGATTTCGTACTCTACGACTCTGCTGCGGGTCTCGGTGAGGAAGCGGTAAGTAGCATGGAAGCGGCTGATGAATTGATTATTGTTACTAACCCTGAAATTCCTGCAGTCACTGATGCACTTAAAACTTCTAAGCTGGCTGAGGAACTTGGTAAACCTATCTTGGGTGTTATCGTTACGCGTGTTAAAAATTCAAAGACTGAAATGCCTCTTTCTAATATTCGGGAGATGCTCGATTTGCCTATTTTAGGGGTTATTCCTGAAGACAAGAATATGCAGTCTGCGTTGTCACAAAAAGATGCGCTTATTCATACGCATCCAACGAGCAGAGCGACTATCGCTTATAAGAAGATAGCCGCGAAGATGGCTGGCGTGAGTTATGAAGAACCGAGCTTGTTTGCTCGTATGTTTTCTCGAAGTTGATTTTATCGTATTTTGCTTCCAGGTTCAATGTTTTCTGAGGGTTTTAACAGCGTGATAATTGAATCGTCCGTGTTGGCTGCGGCAAGCGTCATGCCTTCACTTCTCACGCCTCGCAATACGACAGGTTCGAGGTTAACAATAAATATGCCTAATTTTCCCTCGAGTTGCTTTTTTTCGTATATCTTTTTGAGGCCGGCGACGATAGTTCGCTGTCCGAGTTCGCCGAAGTCAACTTTCATAACATAGAGTTTGTCGGCTTTAGGGTGGTCTTCAACTTCAAGGATCTTGCCTACACGGAGGTCGCACTGTTCCCAGGTGCTAAATGGAATGGTTGGTTTTGAAGTCATAGTTTTTTGAAAAGGATATCTGCCTTTTTAATTTTTGATATCTTAAGAGGGGCTTCTAACGTTTTCCAATCGAGTTTGAAGTTGAACGTTTTTGCTATTTTTTCACAGGTTTCGGGGAGGAACGAACTCAACAAGATGGTTGCATTCTTGAGGGCGTTTGCCGCGGTGTAGAGAACCTTCGTATCGTGGGTTTCCCAAGGCTTTTCTTTCTGGAGGTATTCGTTTATTCTGTCTATTCCTGCAAATATTCCATGGAGTGCTTTATCGAGCTGATATTCTTGCATACACTCTTCTACTTCTTTTTGTATTAATTCGCTGTCAAGGTTTTTTGCTTTTTCTAATCCGTATTTTTCTGCAAGCGTGCTCAGGCGTGAGACAAGATTACCTAGTTTATTTGCTAATTCGTTGTTATGACGTTCGATGAGCATTTTTTCTGAGAAATCTCCGTCTTCGCCGAGCGGTGTTTCTCTCAAAAGAAAGTAACGCGCGCTGTCAACACCCGCGATTGAAACGAGCTTTTCGATATTAATCGCATTTCCCGCTGATTTGCCCATTTTTTCATTATTTACCGTAAGCCATCCATGTGCGAAGACTGTTTTGGGTAGTTCAAGAGCGGCTGATTTGAGCATAGCGGGCCAATACACGGCGTGAAACCAAAGGATATCTTTTCCTATGAGGTGCATATCTGCAGGCCAGAATTTTTCTTTTCCTTTCTGTTTTGTTGCGGAATAATAGTTAAGAAGCGCATCAAACCAGACATAGCATACGTGTTTTTTATCAAATGGTAGCGGAATTCCCCATGAGAAACTTGTTCGTGAAATACTAAAGTCCTTTAGCTCTTCTTGTACTCTATTTATTATTTCTTGCCTACGATGTTTAGGCAGGATAAACTGGGGATTCTTTTTGTACAAATCTAAAAGAAATTCCCTGTATTTAGAAAGTCTAAAAAAATAGGTTTCTTCTTTAAGCGTTTCTAACTCTCTTTTATGTATGGGGCAGTGAAGATTCGGAGCGTCTTTTTCAGTGTAATAGGCTTCGCAGGCGGTGCAATAGAATCCTTCATAGGTTCCTTTGTAGATGTCTCCTCTTTCATATACTCTTTGCAGTATCTCTTGTACTGTTTTTTCATGGGCTTTGTCTGTTGTTCTGATAAAATAATCGTATTCTATGTTTAATTGTTTCCATGCTTTTTTGAACTCAGGGATAAGTTCGTCTATAAACTCTTTTGGTTTTTTGCCTGCTTTTTCTGCGGTCGATGCTAACTTTTTACCGTGTTCGTCGGTTCCTGTCAGGAAGAATACGTGTTTTCCTTTAAGCTTATTCCATCGTGCGAGTGTGTCTGCGGCGATAGTTGTATACGCGTGTCCTAAGTGAGGGATATCGTTTGGATAGTATATGGGCGTGGTTATGTAAAATGCTTCTTTCATATCTTGAAGAGCGAGGAGAGGTATAAAAATATGGTGTTGCGGTTGTTTTTTAAAGTCTTATCTTTAACCATAGGAATGCACCGGTGATCTAACGGTTATGATGCGAGCTTCCCAAGCCTGCAACCCGGGTTCGACTCCCGGCCGGTGCATTGGAGTCGAACGCACACGCAGATTGCTATCCGCGGTGCATGTTTAAAAGAGATTTGCAAGAATAAATACAATTATTGCGCCCGCGATCTCCATAAGTCC